>CALMKO010000364.1 GCA_937867415.1 uncultured Verrucomicrobiota bacterium
CTCGCCAACATCGCCCAACTCCTAAATTTTGATTATTTCTGTCTCTCGTAATTTACGATCCCTGGTTGATTGGATGCGGAAGCTTTCACGAATAGTCATCAGCTGAAGCAGAGCAGTCTTCAGAGGTTCATTGGCCCCACAATGACGGGCATAGTCGTCAGCATAGAGTTCATCGCGGTTTGCAGGCTTAGTAGCTTGATCCGCTCCGACTTTCGACAGCTCTGCAATCATTGCCTCCATGTCAGGAAGGGGATTTACCCGATGACCAACTTCATGAAGAAGTGTTGCGCGGAGTTGATTGCGAGATAGCTTCCCTGAGACGAATGCATCTGCGGAGAATGTTACGACACCATGGTTCTCGTATGCAGGCCAGTTGGGGTCTTCCAAATTGTTGACGGCTCGTATTGTGAGTCCTCGATGTAGGATTCGTCGCTGTTCATCCTCTGGAACGTTCCATGCTGATGGCATCAGGTTGAGATTGGTGAGGAGCGTTCGTGCCAAATCATCTCCGACAATTGAGTCGAAGTTCACTACTTGTTGTGGGTCATTTTTCACCATGTGACTATTTAGTCTGGTTGGGGCAATTTTTTGAAACTTGGACTGATTCACACATAATACTTAAAGTTTGGCAGAAAGTATTTCGCTCCTTGATTTGCCACCAAAATTTCACCAACCGCATCTGAGAAGCGCACTGTAACCGGTTGGCTTTCGCCAAGCTTGCAGGCATTGTAATTCAGCTTTGTTAGTCCGAAAATATCCCTGGCAACTTCGGTAATATCCGCATCTCCATGTTGAATTTCGATTCGTAAGGGTTCTGGCACATCAAAACCTTCATAGGTTCTCAGCGACGGCTTGAAGCCAGATGCCCAAAGATACCCAGAGCGGCTGGAAGTGCGCCAAAACGAACCACGAATCACTGGACGGGTCTGGAGACGATAGGCTCTGAGCCCACGGCTGGGAGAAACTCTTACGCCAACCAGCTTGACTCCTTCAGGGCACGCCTCTTGGTACCCACGCCATTCGTCTTCTTCGATTGTGGAACGGCAATGAAGGAAAACTTCATTCAGCGTCTTCCCGTGCTGTTCCCTGTAAGTTTCAAGAACACCTGAGAGAAGAGCTTTGGCCGCTTCACGAGATAGGTGACACTGCTTGTCCTCAGGAGAGTACCAAGGGCCGTAGTCACCAAGAAAGACGATACCGTCGCCGTCATCGAGGAACATCTGGGCAGCGCTGCAAGCAGTCCGACCGTCACCGTCTGTCCGCTTGAACGCGATTCCGATGTAACAGACTCCTTCTCTCACATTGGAAAGCTTCCATGGCTTTCGTCCGCTTTTGTAGAGAAGTGCAGTCGAAAGATTCCAAGCTCGATCACAAAGGTAAGTTAGGCCACGCTGGCCCATCTGGTTCTCATCGGAAAGGCGCAGAGTCGATTCCCGGATAATCTGTATCGGAAGGCGGTATTCCATCGCCCGGGCCTTGATTTGACGACGGAAGTCGAGCGAGAAATCGTAGTGCTTTGAGTCATAATCGCCGAACATGTCATCCATTTGCCGGCGGAGCTTCACCTCCTGCCCTCGTGGTCGTCTGCGGTCGGGTCCGTAAACCTTTGAAAGCGGTCTGCAATTTTTGAAAACAAATTCGGGGACTACACATACCGCGACATCGACCTTTGCATCCTTCCTTGCCAGTGCTTTGATGGCATCAAGGTATAGGTTCGTGACGTCGTAAACGCGTTTGTGGTCGTCCGGCTCATTGGCAGCCTTTTCTAAGGCGGCGTAATTGATCGACTCCAAGAATGGTGGTGAAGCCGGAAATACCGAATGCATTGCCTCTTCAAAACCCGGGAAATGTGGCCACAAAGCGTCACTCTTTTCTTTGGGGGCCGAGATCGGATGATTGATGGCATCGGCAAACTGTTCGAATGCAGAAGCACCTTGTGGGCTCCCTAAGAGAGCGTAGTCGATACGTCCGGGTTTTTCGATACCGTTGCTTTCGGCGGGGCCAAATAGCGTTAGGCCCAATGCCGGATGGTCAAGTGTTTGGGCATTTAAAAATTCCAGATCTGGTTCTGGAAACACAATCATACTCGTGTTCAAAGTTTTCATTCTCTCCAGTCCTCCATTTCATCGATTCCTACTTCAATTATTTGCTCAATCTGCTCATCGCCGGTATCCGGCTCATCGGGCTGGAGCGATTTTTCAATCAGCGAATGGTCGCAGGTGAGTTTGATCGCTCCTGATATTGAAAATGGAGTATTTTCGTCCTTTGATGACTCTTCTTCTAGGAGTTGCACAAACACCATCAGGCGCTTTCTCCAATGTGAATTATACCAACCACGAGTCACCTTTTTTCTCCTTGGGCCAATTTTCTTGCCTTCGATAGGTTGGTGCTTTTGATCGAACAATGCGAGTGCGGGTGTCAGTTCAACAAGGTAACTCCCGACGTCTGATCGCCGACAATGGTAGCGTATGCCCGGATGATGAATCACTTTCTCCGGTGGCGCAGCGGGTTTTTTGATCGTGATCTTGCCGGAAGGGTTAATGCGCCGTTTCGTATCGTCGGCATCCACATACCGATACACCGAGTCTTCTTGAAATGGATCAGGAATGTGAGTCACCTTGGTGTCCTTGCTATAAACGCAACCTGCGCTCCTGAGCCACTTCCCAACGGTCTTATTGAGAATCTGGACTACGATCGCATGGGTTGATGAGTGTCGAATTTCATCGAATGAATGCCAACGGTAGCTTTCCTGTGATAAGTGAACCAGATCGGCCAGCTCCACAGGAGGCGGAGCCAACGCAGCAACTTTTCCATCACCAATAATGAAGCACGGCCATGGCCAAAGCTTGTGCCGATCGAGACCGGGGGCATCGTAAATTCTGAGAGTCTCGGGAATTCCTTCGAAGGCTAGCCAATTAGTGACGACAGCCTCCGGCTCTTCGCTTACCAAATCCTCGCCGCGATTCAGTTCTGCGCGAGCGATCCCCGGGTTTCCCTGATGAATTTGTGGCGCATCAATTGCGCCCAACTTTTTAAGTAGTCGGCAGAGACCGTGAGCCCAGCTGTCACGGAATGAAATCCAGGAAATATCGGACATCGTCCAATCAGGACGCGTTCCATCGAGATTGAGAGTGATTAAGAAATCCTCAACGTTCCGCTCTTTGCCAATCTGTTGGGCCAAAGTTCGTTCTTTTCTCGGGTTCTCCTTGTTTGCGGAGGCTTGTGAAAGTAGGGCTAGCACCCGAAACGAACGATCCTTGATAGCGACATCAATGTCTTTGACCCACGATTCTCCACCGAGGAGCTTGATTTGATCAAACCAAACGCCGTATCCATAGTAGGCAAGTTTACGAGCTAGCCACTTAGCGAAAATCATATCTTCTGTCGCATAGCTGATGAAGATCAGATCGCGCTGAGCTGGTTGAGGTGGTTGCATGATAAACTGAAATTTAGTTGCGCTGAGCCCCTGTGGGGAAACAGGAGTCCAACCTTCGGTGAAGAAGGGAGATCAGTGAAAAGTAGTCGGCGGCATCTTCTTCACCGTCCCAGAGGATCTTGGGTTCGTGCGCAAGTGGATTTCGGACGGCACCGAAGCAGCCTTTTAAAAGCTGCGCGAAGCCTTTGTGCTCTGACTTTTCGGTGTCGGATTTGAGGAAATTGAGGGCGAGGATCGGATTCTCGATGGAGAAGACCTTGTCCACCAGCGCTGCACCGTCGCCTTCGATTCCGGATAGATCGCGGATGCGCTGAGCGAGGCCTTTGGAGGCTTCGAAGACGGCGTGGAAGTAGTTGTCCTGGAGGAGTTCGGTGCGGCAGTATTTGGTGACTTCGGCATGGATGGCTCGGCCGCGGAGTTTGTGCTGGATGGTTTTGAGGCGAGCCTCGGCTTCATCGAGCGTGGTGGCCATCTTGACCATGCGGAACTTGCCATCCTTGCCGAATTCGAGTCCGGAAAGCGAGAGGATGGCGTTGAGCCTTGTGCGATGATCTTCGAACTCGCCGGAGTTACCGACGAAGCGACCGGGGGCGAGGAAGGCTTGGATGAAGTCGATGATGCGGTTTCCGCAGCCGTGTTGCCGCTGGCTGTCGGAGAAAACCCAGTGGAGACGCCGCCATTTCGTGGATTGGCCGGAGTGATCTTCGAGTCCCCGGTCGTGGAAGGCACGGGTGATTTGGTCGCCTGTCCCGAATTCCCCCAGCAACCGCGCGAGCGACTCGATTTGACCTTCTGGGAATGGAGGAACCGGGTTCACAGGTGATAAAGTCTTAGAGTTGTGGGTTCAGGTTTAAATGTTAAGCCCCTGCCATCTGCGCCAACGAAGCTAACCAGCCCCGAATCTCGCCGCTTCCATCTCGCTCATCGATCTCGGCTACGGTCATCGATTGGGGAACATCTTCGGAGAGAAGCCACTTCACTTTGCCTTTCCCACCCAACCGTTGAAAGATTTCGGGTAAAAAGTCGCGATCGTCGTCAATATCGATTTTGACACCTGTCGCTCGGGCCAATGCCTCGGAGTGAATGTAGCTCTCCATGTAGCGTTTGGAGGTCTGGGTGGCACAAGACCCATCATTTCGAGCGTTTATTTTCTCAACCTCTTCGGCGTAGGTGCCGAACTCATCTCGGTCGTAGAGGTGGAATTCAGGCTTCTTGAAGTTACGAAATAGGTGCAGATCCACAACGTCCCGTAAGTTTCCACCTTTCATGGGGATCATCACAAATCTCGGATCACAACTTAGATCGGGAAGCGATGAATCATTCTGGTGCAAGGTGTGACTCACATGCTTGAGAAAGCGGACGTCTCCAGGACCTTCCACACATACCATCACCCGAATATGGTTATCCGGCAACATCCCTAGCCTTTCCCCAAGATCAGAAAATAATTGATGAGCAGGTTCAGTCGCCGAACTCCGAACGGTCCGTCGTCCGTTTTCATCTTTGTCGATAAATCGAAGACCGGTCACGGGTACCTCTCCAGCCAATCCCGGTGCGTGCGTGGTGATGACGACCTGTCCTCCTTTGTCCGCGATCTCAATTAGGGCTCGGACTAGCATCTTCTGATGATTAGGATGCTGAGCAGTTTCTGGTTCCTCGATAGCGTAAATCACCGGCCGGTGACCGGCATCGGAGGCGCGCCGGTCGGCCTCAGCGCGGAAGAAGTTCAGCAGTAGTAGTCGACGCACCCCGGAGCCTCGCTTGTCCATGGGAATATCTTCGTCGCTACTGAGAGTGTATTTGAACAAACCATCCCACTTTGGCGTTGCCTTCAGCCGCACGGAAAGTTCGGAAGCAAGGTCTTTGTTCATCTCCGACAGTTTCGCCAGAGTTCGAGTCGCCACATCCTGCACGTGCTTTTCGATGTGGGCGGACAGTTCGGCAAGCTTCTCTTCCACTTCGGAAAGAGCAGTCTTCACGGCCAAACCCATCGGGGTCTGTGCCTCGGAATCTTGATCAGAACTTGCCCGATCAGAAATAAATAGGGCGCACATCGGCAAGTGCTTGATAAGCTGCTTCCACAGTGTCTCAGAATCATTCTTACCCAGCGGAACGTGAACCTTGGCGAGAGTAAAAGCATTGGACCTCTCCACTAAGGCTTTACGAATTTTCGCCTTCACAGTGGCTTCTCCTTTTTCCAACTCAATTCCATGAGTCTTCGCGAGGTTCTTCAATTCAGTTAGCGTGAGTGTGAGCAATGATTCGCCATCTCCGCCGACTGGATGATTTTCAGCATTCAGTAAGACGGAGGCCTTTGGATTGGCTTTGGTGCAATCATAGATCTTTGTGATACGAAGTCGGCCGTTCGAACACAATAGCTGCTCAGCAGCAAGGGTAGTTTCAAATTGATCGTCTAACACGACCGTGTCGGGCAACTGATCAAATTCGCAGGTAATCCTGACCTGTGATGAGTCGCCACGCTTGCAGCCATCACCAGAATCAATTTTGGCTCCTTCACCCTCAAGAAAAAGATTCAGGGCAGCCAAGATAGTCGATTTACCAATGTCATTCTGACCAATAAAGGCGGTAAAATCTTCAATCTCAATCTCAAGCGGATCAGCAAAGCCTCGATAATTCTCAATTTCAATTCGGCGAAGTTTCATGGCGCAATTTTCAGAGTTCGCCCCGGAAGGCGCGTTGTTGGAGGGTGGAGAAGAGGTTTTCGCTTTCGCTCATTAATGTCCGACTTTTCATTGAACTCTCGTTGACGCGATTGGCTATTTCGACAAACCGCTTTTGAAGTGTCACGGATGGTAGCGGCACGGTGAAGCGACGAATTTGGTCAAAGTTCAAACCTGGCTTGGTTTGACCGTACTGTGATTTTTGAACGAGGCGCTGGCCTTCGTCCATCGATAGGAAGCGGGCAAGAAATTCCGGGTCGAGACCTTTGCCGAGACGGAGGATTGCGACGTGTTGACTAATGTAAGCTCCTGCGAGTTCTTTTGGGGCTCTTGCAACCCTGCCGATAAGGGATCCTGTGATCGTCAGGAGAACATCATCTTCGAAAACACGCGTGCGCTTTGATTCGGCGTTATTAGGAGCAGCAACGTAGGCAACGTCCTTCTCTCCGATTTCGTTCATTTGCACGTCGAGTGAGCGGATGAATCTGGCTCCGCTGGGAGCATAATACTTTGACCAACCTCGTCCGCCGCTGGTCATGAATTCAAGGAAGGAACCCAGTGGAACTCGTTCGCACTTTGGACTTTTGTCCGTTCCGAACATGTCGAGGAAGACGGAGCGGAGGAAGTCGTCGGAGAGGCGGAGGGATTGTTGGAGCTTGCGGCGGATGGAGTCGGCTTTGTCGAGGATCGCGGCGATCCGCTTTTGCTCGGCGAGGGGTGGGAGCGGGATTTCAATGTCCTCAAGATCTCCACGAGTGATTGCAGAGAATGTGGAACCGCGCCCCAGTGAGGCAATTTTCGATTCGTGACCACGCAGAAAGTGAATCAGATATAAACTATCCAGCTTCTTCGGCATGGCGCGTATGGCTCCAAGGCCTCGTCCGATGCAGGATACCTCTTGGCAAAGATTTGTTGGCCCAACCGGCGCACGAACCGAAATCAGCACATCGCCAGGTTGTGAGACCTTTACAGGAACAGAACACCACATCCTTGTTTTAGGGAACCATTCGCCGAAATCGGCTTTTCCCTGATAGAACGGCAGACCATCACCAATCTGGTTGTAGGTCGATGATGGAGGAGATTGACCCGCAATAATTTCGGATACAGCTCCAAGTTTTTCCATCGAGATCGTCATTTCAGCATCCCCTCCAGTTCTTCAATGTCCTTGAGCACTTCCTGGCCGAGCTGGTTCATGCGGTTGAGGAGGATCGCGGGCGGTTCGTAGGTGGTTTCCTCGTGCTGGGTCACCTTGTAGCGGTTGAGCGAGAGGTCGTATTTGTTTTCCCGGATGTCGGCGACGGGGACGAAGA
>CALMKO010000365.1 GCA_937867415.1 uncultured Verrucomicrobiota bacterium
CCGGGCGAAACAACCTAGCAAATTCGATGGGAAACCGACCATCAAGCCAGCCGACCGCCGCAATCCCGTCGTCTTCCGAGTAATGGGCTTGATTCTCGAAGAATTCCGAAATGTCCCGGCTCTCGTCATCACGGAGTTCTAAAATGAAACCCTTGCCTTCGGAGCTGCAGCGCAAGTGGGCTGCAAGCTTGACGTCCCCATCCTTCGCATGGAGCACGAATCGATCCAACGGAACCGACAGCGATCCCGCCATGGCGGGATCGAGAAGGAATTCACGGATGGATGAGTTCAAAGACATCGGTTAGCTAGGCTCTAAAGGCTGGGCGGTTCAACGGTTCCCCCTTTTCGATTCGTGCGATTCGCTCTGGTGCGATCTGATCCAACTTCAGTAAAACCGAGTTCAAGGGTTCGGTGAAACCACACAACATGGTGAAGTCGTCGGCAAAAAATTCCTCTTCCAAGGTGATCGCTGCGCTTCGATCTCCAAACAAGCGTTCCATACTACCCAAATAAGAATCCATGGAGTCTTTGCCTTCGTTTCGGTTCGCTATCTCTGATTTGAAGGCAAACGCAGCATGTCCCAGTTCGTGAAGAATTGTGGCAATCTTCTCCTCGCGGCGGTAGTCACTGCTTGTGAGAAAGTCGTCCGCAACTTCGATTCGCTTGTCGGATCCAACGTAACAAGCGGGCCAAGATCCGCTAACCTCCGGCACCACTTTGAGTTTCACACCAAATTCGAGGATTCGGACCTCCTCGTTGTCAGAAACTTTCCAGTTCGATGGAAGGAGGTTTGCCGCAAGGAGGATTGCGTGACTTCTCTCATCTTTGACGATGGTGTCCAAGTCCGCTGCTGGATGTGTTCTATTTTTCATCATGCAGTTATTTAGTCTGGCGGCGTAGATTTTTCAGAATTGGCCATTCATGGCTTCCTCAGTTGCCCGTGAATGGGTTTGCGGATCTCTTCTTGGAGCTTGGTCCAGTGGTTGCGGATCTGGCGTTTGATTCCGGGAGCGTTCAATTTTTCGGCTGAGCGGTAGGCGTAGGTGAGGAAGTTGCCTTGGGCGCGGGCGTCACGGCTCGGGAAGCGGTTGCGGCGGTGGATGAGATAGCTGTATTTGGTGTAGAGCTTCCGGGTTTTGAGGCCTGTGAGCGGCAGCCCCTTGTCCGCTTCAATGCGGTTGTGTTTGCGCTGGGTCTGTTTGGCGAGGGACACTGCGGCCCGCATCTTTCCGTAGTATCGGCCCAGCGAGCCAAGGCGGAGCAGCTTGCGCGTGCCGTCGTAGGTAAAGCCGAGATATTGGAGTTGGCCCGAACCGGTTTGGCCGGAGCCGAATGGGAAAGATACGATGTCGGTTTTGCCGATGTTGATCCGGACTTTGGCGCGGGCAACTGCGGCCGCCATGACTCCCTCCATCTCGGCTTGAGCGGCCTGAGGAACAATGAGCATGATGTCGTCGCAGTAGCGGCGGTAGAGACCGCCCGCCTCCCTCACCGCCGCGTGCATCTCCGTATCGAATTCCAGCAGGTAGATATTGGAAAGTAGCGCGCTGATGGGAGAGCCCTGCGGGATGCCCTGGCCGGGAGCCGGGTTGAACTTCAGGTGTCCACCAGCGCGGACCACTTGGCGAAACTGATCTGGTTTGCAGATCCGGCGACGCTTGTCGGCTTTGGGATTGTGGGGGCTGATGCCGAAGAGATCATAGGCGTTGTCCCGGGCCACCCAGGCAAACTGGCTGAGGCTGCGGTAAATCGCGAAGTGATCGTCGGGCAGGCGTGTCACACCTAGCAGGGCTGCCCATCGCTCCTTGAGAACTTCGTGATCCAGCGTGTCGAAGAATTTTTCCAAGTCGTAGGCCAGCGCCACACAGGGTCGATGCTGTTCGATGTAGTCAAAGACCTCGCCGGCAAAGTCGATGTTGCAGCCACCGCCCACGGAGCGGAATGCGGTTACCGATCTGCTAATTCCTCTTCGTTTCAATTCCCCCTCATAGGGTGCCGTCAGCAAATGGCCGTAGTGGGCGTAGATCGCGGCATCCCGATGCGCGGCGATCTTGATTTCGCGTTCCTTCGTTTTCCGGGTAATCGATCCATCCGGTTCTCGCTGGATCTTTTCGGTAGTCACAGTGTATCCGAGGAACGGATAAAACGCGTGTGTAGCCACCTGATTCGGGTTGCCTGCAACTGCTTCGGCCTCCGACTTCGACAAGGGACGGTCGAAGTGCAGGTAGGTGCGCGGCTTGAAACGGAACGGCGCGGATGTCACGTCGCCCCCCTTTCTGAAAGCTCAACTGGGGAGAGGCTCCCGCAAGCGGGAGCTGGGATCAGGGTAGCAGCAATCCGCAGTCCCTCTCCCCAGCTTAACAAAACGGCCGAGGCCGCCCATTGCCCGGTGTTACCCAAGGCGCTGCATATTAGCGCAGTGTGGTTCACTGCAAGCATCACCATGAACTGGAACATTACATTCCGAATCCCGGTGCTGACGGTCATCGCCGCCGCCCTGGCTTCCCTTCCGGGAGCCGAGATCGGCCTTGACTTGGTCAGTTGTTCCCCCGGCCCTATTTCAGACCGAGGCGAAAGTGGTTTGTGAAGAAATGGAGTTTGCATCGTGGCTGGTGCGCTACTGCTCTTTGCTCAAATCCCGAATCAGCCATTCGTGGCGGGAGCGTGCTTGCGAAATGAGCTCCGTGTAGGAAAGCACTTCAATCCCATCGCGCTCGTTCCTTGGGTCGATTCCAGGATCTCGTCCTTTGCCAATGATTAGGATCTCGATCTTTTGAAGTTGAGGCTGGAGGTCGTCTTTATATTCGAGAGCTTGGCGTTCGTGATCTCGATTGATGAAGAGCGAGGGCCGCTTCAGTTCCACAATGAGATGACGACCGGAAAAAATGCCGGCCGCAAGTAGGTCGGGGCGTTTCGAGGCCCGGTCTCCTTGATACTCACCGTCCAGGTATTTCTCGACGACGGTCTTGATCGCCTCGTTGGAACTGATCAAGCGCCCGGCAAACTCAAAAATCCACATGTTGGATTCGAGGATTCGGTGAATGGTATCTTCGCGGGTGCTGTCATCGTTGATGAGCGCTTGGAGTTCCTCAAGCACAGCGATTCTGGCACGGGCCTGACGCCCGATAATTCCGGTATCTACGAGTCCAAATTCGATGAGCGTCTCTGCCAAGTCCCCGACGTGGGAATCCCGGGCGTTGCTCAGTTTGTCGATGATCACCCAGTATTCATCCTTGTCGAAGGTATCGAGAACGACGCCGATGATGGCTTCAAATCTCTCTTCGTTCTCGTGGAAGAACATTTCGAAAACCCTAGCGAGACGGCGTCTGGCAAAGTCTCTCCTGAATGCTGGCAGCTTTTCGAGACGCTGGTTCAGCAGCTTTTGGTAACGTGCCTTGGCGGTGCTGACTTCGACGGTGCGGGCCTTTTCCAAATCTCTCCTGAGAAAGTCGGGAATGACCTCTGTCAACGCCACGGTATCCAAGTTGCTTTCGATGAGACCTCCCCAATCTGCGGTGACGAGGTTTTCGTCATTCGATTCGATTTCAATTTCTCCGATGCATCGCTCGATAAGTTTGCGAGGTAGAATCTCATCGTCTTCCAAGCCGAAGAAATTCGCCTTCCCACAGGTTTTCCCGTTGATCCGAACAACCAGACCTTTCTGAGGGAGTTTGCGCTTACCCTCAGCGATCGTCACACGCACCGTCGCTGTACCGCCGGATGGCAGGGCTACCGTGTGTTCGAACTTCTCGCCCGGAATATCGTTATAGGTGAGCGCCAAGTCATTGACGTAGATCACGAATTTATCCGCCTTGCCGTATTCGCGGATCAAATGCTCGCGCAGCTTATCGGCGTTGGGAAACTGCAATTGTTGGTGAAAGTCCGACAGGCTAACGGTGGTGCCGTGTGCGTTTACATCCGCGGGTTCAGTGGTATGCGTGACAGGAAAGTTCTCAAAATCGCCCTGGTGAGCAAGAATGTCGGTCCGGCGGATCTTGATCGTCGAGGTATTGCCGCCCGCGGTGGTTTGGAGCTCCATGCTGTCGGCAAGCATGAGTCCGGCGAACTTGCCGATCCCTTTCCTGCCTTTGACCTTCCTGCCAAACTTGGCTGTCTTTTCGCCTTTTGATAGACGTCGATCCCTGGCGACCATGAAATACTCCTGACGCATTTCCCCGGTCTTCATGCCAGAGCCATTGTCGGAAATCACGATGGGGTCCGAGGTCATCGGAGCCGGAACGGTGATTCTGACCTCGGTCGAGTCGGCATCCCAAGCGTTGTCTACCAATTCCTTCAAAGCGAGTTCCGTGGAACTGTAGCCTTCTCCGAGGATTTCGGCGAGTCGGGGCGAGACCTGGAATGAGAGAACTTCGGCGGACATGGTGAAATCAGAGTTCGCCCCGGAAGGCGCGTTGTTGGAGGGAGGAGAAGAGGGTTTCGGATTCAGTGATAAATTTATTCAGGGTCGTTTTCTTCAGTTCTGTCGAATGGACGATTGCCGCGAACTGCTTTTGAAGTGTGACGGGTGGCTTCTGAATCCGGATGGATTTGAATTCTTCGGCGTTGATGTTCGCCATGCCGATGATGTTCTTGCACATGCCCTGAAGAACCGCTTTGCCGTGGGGGAGATTCAGGTATGCAGAGATATATTCGGTGTCGGCTTGGGAGTTGGCGATACCGCGGACGAGGTAGCCTGCAAAGGCCATCGCTTCTTTCCTTCGATAGACGGCAGTCTTGCCTACCAATTCCTTGCTGTTAGTGCGATTGAAAAGTAGCTGCCCGGCATGGACCAGATTTTTGCTTTGCTCGTGTTTATCCAAATCAACATATTTCAGCGACTTGAAGTCCCAGCCACCGCTGTAGGTAATGTTGTTCATGCGCAGGCAGGGAAACTGACCGTCTGTCTCGCTGGCTTTTTTGCTGGTGCCATAGGATGTCGCTACGAGTAAGTCTCTGATTGTAACAATCGGCCAGCCCTTCGGATTGGTCACGGGATCACCAAACATATCTAGGAAGACGGAGCGGAGGAAGTCGTCGGAGAGGCGGAGGGATTCTTGGAGCTTGCGGCGGATGGCGTCGGCTTTGTCGAGGATCGCCGCGATCCGCTTTTGCTCGGCGAGGGGTGGGAGCGGGATTAGGACTCCGCGAACAAGCTCGGAGTTCAAATTCTTGACGACCGCCCCGGCAGCCAGCTTCTTGAACTTTGAATAAACGACGTCCGAACCGAGTAGGTGATAGAAAAAATCTGAATGTATTTGATCATGACGAGGGCTAAGAACCAGCCAACCGTCATGGATGCAGCCTGATGTTTTGAGTATGTATGGTTTCCCGAAACTCATCGAGTTTGTGAGTAAGAAGTCGCCTGCTGAAACCATTCGAGATTTTTTTACGCCTTCTTTGATGATCCTCTTCTTCGTCGAGGAAATGTATTTGGATCCTTCAGAAGCATCTCCGATCATGATCCAGTTCACGCCATTCGGATCATCGGTGATAAAGCTATCGATGGGACGAGGAGAGCCGCCTCTAGCGACATCAAACACGTCCTCTAACCTTACCTCGGGCCACCTGCTCATTTCAGCATTCCCTCCAAATCAGCAATGTCCTTGAGAACCTCTTGGCCGAGCTTGTTCATGCGCTTTAGGAGGGTCTTGGGTGGCTCGTAGGTGGATTCCTCGTGCTGGGTGACCTTGTATCGGTTGAGCGAGAGGTCGTATTTGTTTTCCCGGATGTCGGCGACGGGGACGAAGA
>CALMKO010000366.1 GCA_937867415.1 uncultured Verrucomicrobiota bacterium
GAGCCGGCTATCAGAGTCGAACTGATGACCTACTGATTACAAATCAGTTGCTCTACCACTGAGCTAAGCCGGCATTGGTGCCAAAAATTGAGATTGTTTCGGGCACGAGAAGTTCGAAGCGGTGCTTCGGCCATCTCGGCGGCGCACTGATAGCAGGCGCTGCTTGCTCGGCAAGCCAAAATGCGGACGGCTTTTGAATTTATCGGAATTTAGCGGTTTCCGGGGTGCCGGTAGCCGTCTCAGCCACTTGGGCCCGGCGGTGGGTGGCTTCACTGGGTCTCATCGCTTTTCTCGGGCTTGCCGCCGAGAATACCATCGAGGATTCCACTGACGTCGCGGACCGCCTTGCTGCCCTCCTCGATGATTTTGGTGCCTTTTTCCAAGGTTTTTGATGAGGACTCACCGATGATGGATTGGGTGAACTTGATGACTTTTTCACCGGATTCGGGAATTTGATCGAACATGCGCAGACCGGCCGCAGCGATGAGGCGGTCGGTGAGGTCTTCTTTGGGATCGCTGAGGTCTCCGGTGATGCGCAGTGGAGTCCAGAGCAGGCCGCGCTCGCCCGGCGAGAACACGTCGGTCTCGGCACCAGGGATGGTTGCGAGGGTGCCGGGTGCAAGACCCAAGCGGAAGACCCCCTCAAGCTGCTGCCCGCGGATGCTGAGGCTCCCCTCCAGACGCACCAGACCGTCGCTGGACAGAACGAGATCCGTGAGCAGGATTTCGCCCTTTTTCCAGTGCCACTTAGTCCGCGCATCATCAAGCGTGAGCACCCGGAAACGGCGGGTATCCGCGTAGGCTGCCAAGGCATCGAGCACAGGGAGCGCCGTGACCACTGCCTGGCGCAGGGTGAGTTCACCGTCGGCCTGCAGCTGACCTGACTGATTGTTGATCAGAAAGGTTGTGACAACGTCGCCGGTGAGCCGCTTGGCCCAGTCTTCGCTGAGAACTTCATCGCATTTGATATCGGTGGCCTCACCTTCTGCGGAGAAGCGGCGGGTGCGTGTGTCCCACTCGCCGGTGGCCGAGATCCGAGCTTTTTTCCAAGCCCCGAAGCTCGATTCCGTTAGGAAAACCTGATCGTTCTGATAACGGAGATGGAGACGGTCGAGACGCAGTTCCGGCAGGAACTTGATGGGTAAATGGATGGTGCCACCCGTGACATCCGCACGGTAAGCCCCGTGCGGACCGGCCCGCTCCGCATGGATTTTCATCCCACTGGCACCCACCGGCCCCTGCTCGGAAAGCGCCTGAAGCGTGAGTTCGGCGACGTCGATGTTTTGCAACTCCGCTTTTCTGGGAAACCAACCAGCAGCCTTCTCCCGCTTGGCGGAGCTGATGTCGCTGGCTTGTGGACGGTCCGCACGCTCGCTGCCGCGTTTCACCAGATCCAGAGTGACATCCAGACGTCGCAAGCTGGAGCTTTGGATTTCCCAGACTCCACGGCGCACGCCGCCGAGTCCGACCTCGCTGTTCAAGCCCGCCGCGCGGATGGCGGAGACCAGGCCGCTGCCGGTGGCATCGAAAGATTCCGTGCTCACGGCGAGCCCTTGCCAGCGGAAGGCGGAAAACTCGCCATCGACCCCGGCGACCTTGCCCGCTTGGGTTGACAACAGTTTTCGAAAAGCATCGCTGTGAAGAAAGCTCCTCATGGAAGCATAAGCACCGGCGAGGGCCAGCACCGCCAGCACCAAGCCTCCCACGGCGGCTTTCCCTAGCCATGGGTTACGGCTGGCGTTGTTGCGTCTTCTCGATCGTCGGCTCATGAGGTCAACCTTAGCGCACCTGGCGGGACCTGCAAGCTTGTGAAAATAGCATGGGATTCTCTTTGGTTTCGTGATTTTTTCGGTGCATTCCACCGATGAACCGCCGCCACTTTCTCGCCACCACCACGTCCGCCACGCTTGCTGCGAGCACGCTTCCGAGCTGCCGGAAAACCACGGAAACCGTTCTGCGCATCTACACCTGGGCCGATTACCTGGCGCCGGATTTGGCCAAGCGCTTTGAGAAGGAAAACCGTTGTAGAATCGAGATCGACACCTTCGACTCGAACGAGGCGATGTATGCCAAGCTCAAGGCCGGAGCCACGGGCTATGACATCCTCACCCCGTCTTCCTACATGGTGAAGACATTGATCCGTGAAAACCTGTTAGCTCCGCTGGACCTCCCGAAGATCCCCAACATCAAGCATGTGGATGCGGACTACCTCAAGCGTGCGCTCGACCCCACGATGGGACACTCCGTTCCCTACATGATGGCTTGCACCTGCTTGGCCTGGCTCGGCAGCAAGGTAACTGATTCTGTGCCATCCTACCGGATGTTCGACCGGGCGGACTTGAAAGGCCGCATCACCCTGCTCGATGACATGCGCGAGGTGTTAGGCGCGGCCCTTCGTTCGCTCGGCCTTCCGCTGAATTCCAAAAACCCGGCTGAACTGTCACAAGCGGCCGCCATCGCGATCCGCTGGAAGAAGAACATCGCCAAGTTCGACAGCGAGCAATACAAGAGCGGAATCGCCTCGGGCGAGTTCCACCTGGTCCAGGGCTACGCGGGGGACCTGTTGCAGGTGGCGGATGAGAACCAGGACATCGTCGTGAAAATCCCCCAGGAAGGGTCCGCCTTCTCCTGTGATGACTTGTGTATTCCGGTGAAATCCACCCAAGCGGCGCTGGCCCACAAATACATCAATTTCGTCACCGACCCTGCCAATGCAGCGGCCAACATGCAGCACATCGCCTTCCGCGCACCTAACAGCTCCGCCTATCCGTTGTTGAGTGAAGACTTCCGGGGCAATGACGCGCTGTTTCCGGAACCTGCGGTGTTTGCAAAGTGCGAACCGATTGATGATCTGGGCGATGCACTGGCGCTGTGGTCCAAGACGTGGGACGAGGTGAAAGCAGCGGGCTAGCCCCTTGCTGGTGATTACTCGGGGAGTTGGATTTTTTCTCCAAGATGCCTTGGCCGGGTGTCGAGGAAATTGACATCCAACCACATTTTCACACGGGCTCCGATTTCGCGGACTTTCGTTTTCAAGCCGGCCTGGGTATTGACGTCGCGGGCGTTGAAGCCATACGCCCGGACCCCGTGGGCCTGGGCGATGTAGATGGCCCGCTCGTTTTGAAAACGCTGGCTGATGACCACGAGTGAATGAACGCCGAAGATCTCCTTGGCCCTCACCACCGAGTCGAAAGTCCTCAGTCCGGCATAGTCACAGACGATGCGCTCCACCGGGATTCCCCGCTCCACCAGTGCCTGTTTCATCTTCACCGGTTCGTTGTAATAAGGGCTTCGATTGTCTCCGGAGACGATGATCGTTTTGAGCTTGCCCGATTTCCAGACCCGCACCGCCGCATCGATGCGGTAGCGAAAGTAGAGATTCTCGCGCCCGTGGATGCGGTCCGTGGTGCCGAGGATCAAGCCCACATCCGTCCTGGGCAGGGCCGAGACGTCGTCATAGAGCCGGCCGCGGGAGGCCCAGATGGCGGTTAGATTCGCATAACCGATGACCGCCACCGCCAAAAAGGCGAGCAGGAGGGTGAGGCGCAGCATCCGCTTGAAACAACGCCTCGCCCGGTTTGGAGACGGCGACTTCATGGCGTCCGCGCAACGTGAGGTTCCGCGATCGCTCGCCGCGGCCAGTGAAGCAGGGATTTCATGGTATCCGAGAATCCGTTCACATACGGTTCCTCGGGAGCCAGGACACGGAGTTGATTGGGGGTTTCTGCGAATTTCACTTCCGAATAACGCCCTACCCATTCGCCATCCACCTGAAGCGGAACTTCGCGGTCCACCCTCACGCTGAAGGCTTCCGTCTGGAGGTAGCTGGTGGATTCCATGAGATCGATGCCTCCCATCGCCAAGCCACGCAAGGAATCCAGCACCAGTCGATATCCAGCTTCTTTGTAGATGAGCACATCGAGCTTCGAGTCATGATTGCTGGCTTTTCGGAAAAACTTGAAAGGGCCGCCGTAGAGTGCGCCATTTCCCGCAAGCACCGCCACCCCCTGCTCCCGGCGGCCGTCCGCGCAGATCACCTCCATCACGGGCGGCTGCTCACCCAGCACTCTCACCGCCGCGAGCAGATATGCCAGCGGACCTAACATTTTCTTTGATTCCCAGGTCGTTTCCTCGATGACCATGGCATCGAAACCCACGCCTGCCATCTGCACGAAGGGCGAGCCGTTTGCAGCAAACAAATCCACGTCCTGCACGAAACCCCGCTCGATGATTTCAAATGAGCGCTCTAACGAATCACACGGAATGCCCATCTCCCGGGCGAAGACGTTCATGGTCCCCGCAGGCAGGACACCGAGCAATGTTTTCGACCCGATCAGGCCGTTGACCACCTCGTTGAGAGTGCCATCACCACCCGCCGCGATGACGACCGGCTCTCCCGCGGCGGCGAAACGTGCGGCGAGATGCTTGGCCTCCCCCGCGTGGTTGGTGGCGTAAAGGGCGAAGCGGTTGGCATGGTTCATCAGAAAACGCAGCACCCGCCCACCCTTCTGGCTACGCGCCTTGGGGTTGAAAATGACGGGGTAACGGTGCAGTTGCTCCATGGCCGATTCTTCACCCATCGCGCGATGCACCGCAACCCGATTTCGTCACGGCGTGAAGATGGGGACCACAGGCGGTTATCAAAAATCAGTTCCTCGGGCAAATCTCCCCTTGAATCCCACGGTTTCCCACTGGAGACTGCGCCGCCCATGGCCACCGCAACCGATTCCACACCCACGCTCCCTGACGCTACCGGTCACTTTGGCCAATTCGGTGGCATGTTCGTCCCGGAAACCCTGATGGCTCCGCTGCAAGAGCTTGCGATCGCTTACGCCGCAGCCAAGGCCGACCCCGCATTTCATGCCGAGCTGGATGACTTGCTCACGAACTACGCGGGCCGTCCGACCCCGCTCTATTTTGCGGAACGCTGGACGGAAGTGCTGGGCGGCGCAAAAATCTACCTCAAGAGGGAAGACCTGCTGCACACCGGCGCACACAAGATCAACAACGCCCTCGGCCAGATCATCCTCGCCAAGCGCCTTGGGAAAAAGCGCATCATCGCCGAGACCGGTGCCGGCCAGCACGGAGTGGCCACGGCCACCGTTTGTGCTCGATTCGGAATGGAATGCGTCGTTTACATGGGCAAGGTGGACATGGAGCGCCAAGCGCTCAACGTCGCCCGCATGAGGCTCATGGGCGCGGAGGTTCGCGCCGTAACCGCCGGACAAGCGACCCTCAAGGAGGCGGTGAACGAGGCCATGCGCGACTGGGTGGCCACCGTGGAGAACACCCATTACATTCTGGGTTCCGCTCTTGGCTCGCACCCGTTTCCGATGATTGTGCGCGATTTCCACCGCGTCATCGGGGTGGAAACACGCCGCCAGATCTTGGAAAAAGAAGGCCGTCTCCCAGACCTACTCGTCGCCTGCGTCGGTGGCGGCTCCAATGCGATCGGGATGTTCCACCCGTTCATCGGCGATGAAGACGTCCGGATGGTCGGAGTCGAGGCGGGCGGAGATGGGATTTTCCCTGAGCGGCACGCTGCCCGATTCCAAGGCGGCAAACTCGGGGTCCTCCAAGGGACCAAGACGTGGTTACTCGCCAACGACGACGGACAAATCGAACTCACCCACTCGGTCTCTGCCGGACTTGACTACGCCGCAGTCGGGCCCGAGCACGCTTACCTGCAAGACATCGGCCGTGTCGAATACACCTACGCCACCGATGATGAAGCGTTGGCCGCTTTCAAGGAACTCGCGCATTGCGAGGGAATCATCCCTGCGCTCGAGAGCGCCCACGCGATGGCATACGTGTCGAAAATTGCAGGCAGCTTGCCCAAGTCCAGCATCCTGGTGGCAAACCTATCAGGTCGTGGCGACAAGGATGTGGAGCAAGCCTCGAAGTATCTGCTGAGCTCGTTTGCATAGAATCATCGCACGCCCCCCCATGAAGATCTTGTTTGTCGATGACGAGGAGAAATCCCGGAAGTATTTCTCGATGATTTTCGGGAGAGATCGGGAGGTGATGCTCGCGGCAGATGGGGAACATGCTCTGGAAATCCTCGCAAGCGACCACTCCCAGAACATCGGAGTGGTTGTCACCGATCACATCATGCCTCGCATGACCGGTATCGAGATGTTGGCCCATGCGACGGAGAGAAATCCAAAGCTCGTCCGGGTCCTGTCCACCGCCTACGCGGATTCCGAGTTGATCGCGGGCGCCGTGAAGGACGGACTCATCGACTACTGCATCGGCAAGCCATGGTCGATCGACAAGCTTCACGAGATTTTGAATCGTGCCGC
>CALMKO010000367.1 GCA_937867415.1 uncultured Verrucomicrobiota bacterium
TCAACTCCGTGATCCACGCCCGCCCCCGCTCCTAGTGGTGGATGTGCTCGACGTTGTGCCAAAACAATAAGTCCCCATTACACATGAATGAAGCCTCAATGACGATTCCCACCTCCAAGCCGCCCGGTCGTCTGCGGCGCACTGTTCGATCGCCGCTCGTGCGTATCGGGGCACTTGGATATCTTCTGCTGCTGATGATGGGCCTAAACTCCGATGTGATGACCAGCTACGCCGGCGAACCGTTCAAGTCCGTGCAACACATTGTGGCTTTGGCCATTGCCGGTTTCGCGGTGTATGGTGCCTATGCTTTCTTTATCGAGCAGCGGCCCGTTTCCGAACTCGCTTTGCCGGGCATGGGACGGGAACTTGGAATTGGCCTTCTCGTCGGTGCAGGGCTCTACGCCGCCTGCGAGCTGATCCTAATGGCTTTGGGCATCTACCGCATCACCGGCCTGAATTCGTGGAGGTTCATGATCCCGGCGATTGCCATGGCCCTCAGTTCTGGGGTCTTCGAGGAGCTACTTTTTCGCGGGGTTCTCTTCCGGTCCGTCGAGACTTGGTTCGGCAGTTGGGCGGGATTGAGCGTGTCTTCTCTTGTATTCGGCTTGTCCCACCTGATTAACCCAGAGGCCACCTTGGAGGGCGCACTATTCATCTCCGTCGAGGCTGGCATTCTGTTGGCGGGGGCCTACATGCTGACGCGCCGACTTTGGTTGAGCATGGGATTCCACGTCGCATGGAACTATACGCAATCGGCTATCTTCTCGAGCATCGTCTCAGGCAACGAAGCAGCGCAGGGCCTCATCCGATCAACAGTCAATGGCCCCGACTTCCTCACAGGCGGCAACTTCGGAGTGGAGTCTTCCGTGCTTTCGCTGATCTTGTGCACCACTACAGGTAGCGTGATGGTGGTGATGGCGGTCACGCGCGGCAAGATCGTTCCGCCAATATGGAGACGCACCACCTGACTCCACAATATACCGAAGAAGCACAACAAGTCGAGACACAGCAACCCCTATCAGCCGTCGTGTTCACACGCCATTTCCGACCTTCAACCTCAACCCCGTGCTCGACGAGCGCCCTCGCGGATAGGTTTGCGTGCTCTTTGAAGTTGGGCAAAAAAATTCCGTATACCAAAATCGAAAACAACCAAATTTCACAACCATGGATGACATTTACCTCTACATAAACAATGAGCAAATTGGACCTTTCGAGGAGCAAAAAATCAGGCGTTACCTTAAGGAAGGAAGAATACAGCCATCGGACTTGGGATGGATTAAGGGCGCACCCGATTGGAAGCCGATTTCAGACATGTTGGAATTACCAAACGCGCGCCCAATTCAGTCACCACCCATTGAATCGAAGACCGTATCGAGCAAGATCAACGAGAAGATTGCCAAGGTTGATTCCACGCTTGCGCGTTTCCTTGGCGACGACCAAGACCCTGGCCTAGTTGATAAAGTAGTGAAAAAGGCGATGGAACTCTTGACGCGTGGCGAGGAGATTGAATATGTCGGCGTTCAGAAAAAGCCTATCGTCACCATCGCTCCGGACGCGGTATTACTCACCAACAAGAGATTTATTATTTTTCGTCATAAGATTATGGGGATGACTTTCGAGGACCACGTCTGGCGCGAAGTGGCCAACGTTCACATGAGCGAGCAGATGCTCAGCGCGACAATCTCATGCACGATTGTTGGAGGAAAGAAGCTTGAGATCGACAGCATCCCTAAGAAGCAAGCTCGGAAAATTTACACTTACGCTCAGGAAGTCGAAGAGAGAATGCACGAAGAGAGAAGGTCGAGAGCCATGGAGGAGAAGCGAGCAGGTGCGGGTGGAGTCGTGATTCAGGCACCAATGAGTATGCCTCAACAATCAGTTGCGCCGCCTGCTGATGATCCAATGGCAACGCTTGGCAAGTTGAAGCAGATGCTAGAAGCCGGATTCATTGAAGCGTCGGAATACGAAGCCAAGAAAGCAGAAGTCCTATCAAAAATGTAAGAGCCCAACAAGACGAGACACGCAACCCCTATCAGCAGCCCTGTTTACATGACCTTTTCTACATTCAACTCAACCCAGTGATCGAAGCGCTCACCGGTTGATAGGGTTGCGTGCTCTTTGATGCAAAGAAAATCAGAAAATACAATGAACAAGCTACATCACCTTATATTCATCGCATTTACCTGCATTATTGCGATAGCCCGCGCAGAAGAGCCAACATTTGACGCCATCATCAAGCTCGTCGAGGCTGGCAAGGCTGATGAACTTCGCGGCCTCATCCAGAAGAATCCGCAAGCAGTCAGCATATCGAATTCCAACGGCTTGCCACTAATCCACAGAGCTGTGATGAGCGATAAGACCGAGACAGTTTCTATTCTGCTTGAGGCCGGTGCTAAGCTTGATTCAGTCGATGGTTTGCGCAGGACACCGCTACACGTAGCCGCAGGTTGGTCAACATTGGCGATGGTTGAGCTTTTGTGGAAGAATGGTGCGAATCCAAAAGCTACAACTGAAAGGGGTGACACCCCTTTAGATTTCGCGAATGACAATTTTTACCAAGATAAGAAGATTGAAAGAGAAAAGATAAAGGCGTTTTTGACCGGTAAGGGTGTCGTTATGTCTGAGGGCGAGAAGGAACGTCAACAGGCAATCAAAGAAGTGGAAGACAGTGTTGCCTCTCGACCCGATAAAGGGCCGGAACCCAAGCAAAGCGCACTGGATGGTTCTGTCGATCTAATCAAGGAGTATGTTATCGATTGGACTAAAGATCCTTCGCCTAAGTTTCTGGAATGGTCGAAGGCTTCATCCCTTGGTGATAAGTGGGCAGTGCGTGCTAAGTTCATATACAAGAATTCGGCTGGCGTTTCCAGACAGGACAATCGGTGGTTTTACATCGTGGGCGGCAAGGTAGTTTCCAGTAAGCCCGCGGAGTAAATAAGAGTAAGAACAAGGCGCAACATGCAAAACCTACCATTCGTTCAGTTTCGATACATTTCCCAAGTTATCACATCTAACCTTGGATCGAAACTTGCCCCAGCTGATATGAGTGCAGGTGCTTTGCGTTGTACGAAAATGAAGAAGGGAACAACTCACCTTACTCTGATATGCTCTTTCGTGATTTGCAGTTGCATGCCTGTTAAATTAAGCCCAAGAGTGAATGGGGTAGTGATTGATTCGCGGACCAAAAGACCGATTGAAGGGGTGGCAATCTATGCCCGAAGGTATGAGTCAGATGACTACAAGCAGAAGGGGGAGACCTCGTCGGATGGGACATTTTCGGTGGCAGCAAGATGGGCCGTCATTCCAATTCCATTTGCCTACTTTTGGCCGACGCGACAACTCAAGTTTTCTCATCAAGGGTATAGAGACTATACTGTCATCGTGGACGAGAATCCTCCAAAAATTTTGGAAAGGGAGACGGTTCCTCCAGAAGACTTAGAGGTCGTGCTTGAACCATCTAGACCTTAGAAAAAAAGCCGAACCCCAAAGAAAGGTTTGAGCGATAGCCTCAAACCTATCGGTTGTTGAACGAGCCCGGGAACTCACGCGGGGGCGGATCTATGCGTGATGCGTTTTGATTTCGACACTCAGAGTCAATGACTTATGAGTGTGTTGACGGTCATGGGGGCCTGCCGGATTTCTTTTTGATGGCCGTGAAGCGAATCGTACGGCGATTCGCTTCACTTGCGTGTGACATGAACTGGATTTTGACCCGCGTGGTGGGCGCAATGGATGATTTTTCGATAATTGAACGATGAATGTGCGCATCCACCACGCACGTTCCCTAGGCATGACAAATGCCGTGCCGTTTTTCATGAAGATGAGTGAGGTCATCGACGAGATCATGAGCGGGATGTTTGGGGTGGCGGGGGCGAGTTTGCGGTCGTTTTGGAGGTGGACGAGGAAATCGAGCACGCGGGCCGGGGCCAGTGCGGACAGATCCTCGTTAGGGAAATGATCTGGGAGTTGGGAGAACCATCGACGATCGCTTTGGCGGCTACGCTCGGAGAGACCTTTAAGCTCGACAAAACGGAGGAAGTCCTGATACCAAAAGGCCGACGTGAGTGCGTTTATCTTTTTTTCATAAGCGTGATTCGACTAGCGGCTCATGTCACCCCTTTCAACTTCGAATTATGAAATCGCCGCTTTGCGGCTCTGTTCAACAAGTCGAGACACAGCAACCCCTATCAGCCGCTCTGTTTACATGCTCTCCCTAATTTTCAACCTCAACCCCGTAATCGACGCTCGCCATCCCTGATAGTAGTACGCGCTCTTTCACGTTGGGCGAAATCATAAAAATCTACTCATAATACAATGAATAATCCACCACCTATCCCTCCATCGTCGCCACCTCGATTACCAGCGGTTAATCTAGATAATCAGATTAAAGATCTTATTAGTTACAAAAGGAGATGGGATGCTGTTGAGAAAGAACTCAGCGATTTGCGAGATGCGCTAAAGATTTCAGGACGCATTAACCAGAAGGACAAAGCCATGATGCTTCTACATTTGGAAGGCGGATATAATCTTTTTCATTTCATCCAGCAAAATTACCCTCAGTATCTTAGCCAACAACAAGTTTACCAGCCTATACCCCAAAAAAAGGTTGTTTGGGTAGTATCATGCTTACGCTTATTCCAATGACATTATTAGTTGGATGGCTTGTATCACGGTTCTCATAGATTTATCTATATTTTTCAATCTTACGATCATTGAATCGTAATAGTTATAACACTTTCTCAAATAAAAGATGCCCAACAGGACGCTCCATCCAACGGCGGTCAACGCGCCAGTTTGAATTCGGGCTTGCATTCCCGCCGAGGATGCGCTAAACGTCGGCCAGAGAAACAATCACATGGGTCGCGAATACAAAATCCTCTGTAAGCCGCCTG
>CALMKO010000368.1 GCA_937867415.1 uncultured Verrucomicrobiota bacterium
GCTACTACTGGCATCAACGCAGCAATCCACCCGCTCCACCCGCCCCCATGGTCGCAGAGCCCACCGACTCCCCCGAGATTACCGAACCGGTTCCGGTCCGGGTCAAGCCCTTCATTGAGGAACTCCCTGCCGAACCTCCCGCCGAACCTCCCGCCGCGCCCCCTGCTGCGGAACCAGCACCAGAACCAAGTCAGGAAACCCAAAAAATATCCGCCGCCGCGGAAGCCACGGTTCAAGCCTTCTTGGAGGCTCCCGATTGGGCGGCCCGCAGTGCTTATGTGCTGTTCCCTGAGAAGATCCGGCCTGCGATGGAAGCTTACTCACGCGTCGTTCCCGACGGGCCCACCCCTTTCAAATCCATTTCCGTCAAGCAAAGCCACCTCGACGAAAAGACCGGCAACACCCTGTTTGTCTTTTTTGTGAAAACCGAAAAATTCCCGGATGGGATTCCCGTCGCGATCCAGGAAACCGACAAAGGCTGGCTGGTGGATTGGCAGGCGTTTGTGGAGTTCCGCGATGGCTTGTTCCAGAAATTCGTAAACGGCCCGACCGATCAAACCGCGCGCTTCCATCTGATGGTCAGTCCACTCCCCCCCGAACGGGCGGCGAAGAATGAGAACCAACACTTCGCCTCCTTCTCTCTGCGTTCTCCGCTCGATCCGACACCCCAGACGGCCTATGTCAAAAAATCCTCCGAGATCTTCGCCACTTTCCAAGCCGCAACCGTGGCAGGCACTCCGTTCACCCCCGTCGTGGAAGTCACCAAACGCACCACTTCGGACGGAAAATGCTATCTCGAAGTGGTCAATCTGATTTCCACCGACTGGTTGCCTATCGATCGTTGAGCTCACGCCTTGCGCGACGATCAATCGATGCGAATCGCCTTCCCGATCATGGCCTCCGCGATCTCGAAATCCGCGGCGGATTGCGCATGGATCCTGCAAACCACCTGGCCGGCTTGCACCGACTCACCGCACTTCACCCATTGATCGAAGCCGACGGCGAAGTTCACCCCATCGCTTGCCTTGGCCCGACCAGCTCCGAGTTGCAAGGCCGCTTGACCGACCCGGCCCGCATCGACCCTTGAAACCACTCCGCCCGCCGGCGCCAGCACCTCGCGAATCACCGGAGCACGGTGAATCTCCGCCAGATTCGGCAGATCCGCGGGATTGCCGCCCTGCGCCGAGACCATCATCTCGAAGCGCCGCAGCGCGCTGCCATCATCCAAAAGTTTTTCTAACTGCTCACGGGAAACTCCTGCGATTTTTTCGGATAGATCCAGCACCACGTTCCGCAGATCCGCAGGGCCGCCACCCGCCAGCGTCTCCAGGGCCTCCACCACTTCCAGCGCGTTCCCGACCGACCGCCCGGTGGGTTCGCTCATCGGGTTCAGCACGGTGTGGACCTCCACGCCCATCTCCCTGCCCACCGCCAGCATGCTCGCGGCCAGAGCCTCCGCATCCCCGCGGGTCTGCATGAAGGCTCCACTGCCGAACTTCACATCCAACACCAGGCGATCCAGCGACTCCGCCAGCTTTTTCGACATGATGGAAGCGGTGATCAACGGGATGGACGGCACGGTGCCGGTCACATCACGCAGGGCGTAAAGCTTCTTATCCGCCGGGCAGAAGCGCTCGGTCTGTCCCATCATCACCACACCGAGTTGCGCGAGCTGTGCCGAGGCATCAGCGAGGTCGATCCGCACCCTGAACCCGGGGATGGATTCCAACTTGTCAAGCGTGCCACCGGTGATTCCCAGTCCCCTGCCGGAAACCATCGGCACCCAACAGCCGGCACAGGCCACCAAAGGCGCGAGGACCAGCGAAACCTTGTCGCCGATGCCACCCGTCGAGTGCTTGTCAACCACCGCAGGATGTCCGCTTGGATGGGAAAAACAATCACCACTCGCAATCATGGAGCGCGTCAGTGCGGCGATCTCCGCAGCGCTCATGCCCTTGAAATAAACCGCCATCGCGAAGGCCGCCATCTGATAGTCGGGAATCTCGCCCGAGGTATACCCCGCGACAAGCAGCTCGATCTCGCTGGCGGACAGCTCTTCTCCCTCGCGTTTGCGGGCAATCAAAGTGGGAATGTGCATGGAAGATTCCCTAGCACAGAGTCAGGTCTTCATCGAGTCCCCATTTCAGAAAACTCCCGCGCCGCTGCCCACTCATCAACCTTCATTTTCGCGTGCCGGCGGACCGGTCTCGAAACGCATCAGATCCGCGACGAAGGTGAGCGGGATGCTTCCCGTTTCACCATTCCGGTTCTTGGCGAGCACCAGTTCGGCCTTGCCTGCCTCAGCCTCGCGCTCCTCCTCATTTTCCGCATAGTAAGCGGTCCGGTAAAGCAGACCCACCATGTCCGCATCCTGCTCGATCGACCCGGACTCACGGAGGTCGGACATCCGCGGAACCCCCAGACTCTTGCCCGCACGGCTTTCCGGACCACGGTTCAGCTGTGCCAAAATCACAATGGGAATCTTGAGCTCCTTGGCCAGCCCTTTGATCCCTGAGGAAATCTCCGCAATCTCACGCTCACGCGAGCTTTCCGCCTGCTTGGTCCGGGATTTCATCAGCTGGAGATAGTCGATCGCGATGAACTGGATGTCCTCATCGCGCTTCTTGCGCCTCGCCTTGGCACGGAGTTCATTGATCGAAATCCCGGCCGTATCATCGATGAAAAGCTTGGCAGCAGAAGTCTCCACCGCCGCCCGTTGAATCCGCTGAAGATCGCCCTTGGTCGGCGTGTAGCCGCGGGAAAGCTGGCTGGTGGCAAATTTCGCCCGCGAGAAAACCACGCGCTGCACGATTTGAAAGGCACTCATCTCGCAGGAAAACACCATCGAAGGCTTCCCCTGATCGATGCAGACATGCTCGACGATGTTCATCATGAAGGAGGTCTTTCCCATCGAAGGACGGGCCGCCACCACGAACATTTCCCCGGGTTTGAGCCCGTTGCTCTTGCGGTCCAGCTCTTCAAAGCCCGTCGAGATTCCCTGCGCGCCTTTTTCCCCTGCCAGCAATGCCTGGAACTGCTCGATGACTTCATTCACCGACTGCTTGATCGTCGGCGCCTTGT
Organism: uncultured Verrucomicrobiota bacterium; assembly: GCA_937867415.1. Lineage (GTDB taxonomy): Bacteria > Verrucomicrobiota > Verrucomicrobiia > Verrucomicrobiales > Akkermansiaceae > Luteolibacter. Next base: position 3,082 of record CALMKO010000368.1, read on the forward strand.
TGGTTTCCGAACCCTCGCGGATCGCCAGCACCTTGGCCTCCACCGAGTCTAACAAAGCAGCCACCTCGTCCGGAGCGTCGTAGGCCTGCGCGATTGCCTCGTTCGAGTTCTGGATGATCGAGCGCAGGACGAACTTGTCCTTCACATGCTGCAAATGGTGGCGGAAGTGCCCCGGACTCGGCGCATAGGTGTACAGGTCGGTCAGCGCGGAAGGCCCACCCACCCGATCCAACAAGCCCCGGTCTAACAATCGCTGGACCAGGGACACCAATTCCACCTCGTTGCCCGCCTCGAACATCTCGATGAGAAATCCAAACAAGGTCGAGTGGGATGGCAGATAGAAGTGCTCCTGCGTCAACTTCTCCTCAATGGCGATCCCGATGTAGTCCTGCGGATCCTGCAACATCGAGGAAAGCAGGCTCTTCTCAGGCCCGAGGGCGTGAGGAAGCGCACGGGTCACATCATCCACCGCCGTCGCCCCTTGCTGAAGCTCTGCGGTTTTACGGAAAGGAATCGGTTCTTTTTTTTCGGCTGCCATGGGCGGGGCGCAGAATGATGAAATTCCCGCTCATCGGTCAATCTTGACACTTGGAGGAAATCCTGGGCACAGCTGTGAACAAGATTGTAATCCATTGATAATGAGT
>CALMKO010000369.1 GCA_937867415.1 uncultured Verrucomicrobiota bacterium
TGGGTTTCACCGAGACGGCGGCGAAGATCCGGCAAGTCCTCGGGGCTCATGAGAACCCGGGGATGCACACCCGGAGGAGGCACCTTGGAGATCCTCGATGCGGAAAATCCCTTCGCATCGTCCACCACCCGGACCACCGGCGAACTCGGAAACGGATAGGCTCCATTCAGAATCTCATCCGCCGACAACTCGCCCGGCAGCATCCGTGGGACCGGCTGCTCATTCCCATTTGCCAGCGTGAGACAGGCCAGAATGGCAGACAAGCGGAGAATCAGGAAGCATCGAAACATGGAGTTTACGGATTTTTATACTGCGCCACCGAGTCATCCAGCCCTTTGACGGCCGGTAATCCCGGAAGATTGAAATACGATCCACCATACAAACTCGGACACAGCGGAGAAGCGGAAAGTTTCCGGTAATCCGCCCAAGCGTCATCATAGCACCGGAGCGCATCGGCAAGAGCCTCCGCATCCTTGCCTCGATATCCCTCGATCATCACCCGCCAGCCCTGATGGACGATACGGAAAAGACGCAAGCCATACTCGGAGGAAATCCGCACAAACTCACCGTCGTCCCCGCTGGGCCATTGGATCGAACCCGCGATCCGCACGATCTGCTCCCAAATCCTCACGGCTTCCGCCTTTTCCTCCAGAGCCTCGTCAAGGCCATCTGAGCGGGACAAGGTTTCGATCACCCATCCAAGTTGTTCCATCCCCCCGAGACGGTCATCGCGCATCCAACATGCCGTTGGAAGCAGGGACTCACCAAGCAGCCGGTCAAAGACCTCACAGTGTCTCCCTTTCAGGATGGCATCAGACGAAAGAAGGCATATCTGCCGGAACCGGACGGCATCATGGCCAACGAGTCCAAGTTTCTTCGATGCATACTCATCGAATATGGCTTGTTCCCCGCGAGATGGATCCATGCAATATCGCGCCAGGACAAAGGCGTTGAGATCCGGCCAGAGTTCCTTGGTGATATAGGGGCCATACCAACCGCCCCCGCGCGACCAGGAATAAATGCCGATGATCTGCGGGTTCCCAATGATATCCTTCAAACCCATCCTCAACCGATTCTCGTCGAACCCATCGATCACTCCGTGCATCACATAATTCGGATAGGCACCTTTGCCTTCATACTCACGCTGACACTGGACTTCGACAATCTGTGGGTGCTTCCCGCGAGTCAGGCATTCATTGAACTTCACATGACGCCAGAAATCGAGGGCCGTGTGTTTGATCGAAAATGCCAGCTTGGGATGGGGTTCGATCCTATCCGTCACCTCCAGATAGTGGTCAAGGCAGGCATGAAGCTTGTCGGGAAAGATGTCCCATGTCCTGAAGAAGACCTGCTTCCCGTGTTTCTCACATAGTTCCTGTCGCAGGAATCCGATCAGTGAAACATAGGCATCCACCTGCCCTGGCGTCCAACGAACTTCATCCACGGGAGCACCGGTCAGCGTTTCCCGATAGAGATAGTCGGGAGTCCAAGCAGGACCCATACGTGGGATGGGACCATTCCCGACATGAAAGGGTGTGTCCATGAGATAGGTTTCGCCCACCCGGATGATATATCCATCCACATCGGGAAATCTGGCGCACAATTCGTCGAACAATACCCGATGCAGATCAAGCGCTCGCGGGCGATCCAAGAGGATCCTTCCGTTGACCGGATCACAGATTTCCTCGCGAAAGTGCTCAACGAGCCTCTTTGGCAGAACAAACAAATCGATATGATAGAACACCATCAGTCCGGCGGCCTTCGCAGCGGCGATTTCCTCCTCGATGCCGGGCGAGAATTCGTCAAGCCAGGCACGCTCCGGCGATCCCGCAGGAAAGCAGTCCACGCCGGTTCCCGCATAGGTGGCGATGCAGTTGATATGTTTGAAGACCTGCCCGTTGTAGCCATAGTCCGCAAGGTGGGAAGGATCGCGGAATGCACTTTCAAATGGCGGTTCACCCGGATTGTGGTGAACCATGTCGAGAAGATAGGTCATGGGAATTGGTTTCGATTTCTGTATCACTCCGCTCTGCATTTGCGGTCGAATTCGAAGACCCGCCTTGCAGTCAACTCCAAGTCAGGATTCCGGGTGAGCTGTGCCCAGCAAGCAACGGCAACTCCGGTGGTGTGGTAGTCCAGCCGCTTCGGTTTTCCGTCGCGCGAGGGCTCGCCAGAAGCACCGGTTCTTGTATTGCCGGTAGCGTCGATGTCCCCATTCACCTGGATGCGGCCCAGCAGCCATGCGTAACCTCTTTTCAGTGTCGGCTCCATTTCCGCCCGCATGGCATCATCCGCAATGGTCTGATAGTATCGGCAGGCATAGACCAACCCCAGCGCCTGATAAGATGTGTCCGGCCCTCCTCTTTCCGGGTTGATACCGTCGGGTTGCTGGAATGCCATCCCATTGCGAATCAGCCACCCCCCCTTTTCGATCAAGGGTTTGTCCTGGAAGATCAAACCCACACCACCGATCGCTGCCGCATCCAGAAACCGGCGATGTGCATAACGGCGTTCGCCGAAAATCCTCGGATAGTTGTTGTCATCCGGCCAGTTCAAGGCATCGATGTCGGGGCGGATCATCCAACGTGCAGCGATGAGCAGTCGGGGTTTGAAGACTTCCAGAGTGCCTGCGAACTCCGCACGAAAGGCAGAGGCTTCGAGCATCAGGATGACATGAACCACAGCCTCAACGAAAAACGAAGCGCTGTGATAACAATCCGCGTGTTTGAACTCACCATCGGGTTCCATCCGTGAAAATCCCCATTCCAGAATCTTCAGGCCCCAACGGATCTTATCCTTGTCGCCGGAGGCCAAGCCACTGGCGACCCAGTCTCTGCCGACCTTCTGATACTCGATGAACCAGGGCTGGGATGGATCTTTCTCCCAGTTCAGGTTCAGTCCAGCCGCACCCGACAGACTGCGCCAATCCGCAGGAACCTTCTGGCGACTGGGATGCGCGTAATCGACCATGATTCCACTGGTTTCCAATGCGAGATTGCCAGCCGTCCCCAGAACTCCGTTGGGTGGCCTTTCTGCAAACACCATCAGAGAGCTCAGCAACCATCCCGCAAAGATCCATAAGTTCAAACCGATCATTATTTTCATGTGTTTCATTCAGTCATTGGATTTAGGGAACGCAATGGTTTCAAAGGCACCGGGCATCAACTGGACCATGGCACAATTGTAGAGATGGTTCTCAGGAAGTGGCTCCTTCGCACGACTGCCACTCTCGTGAAATATCCGGACGGCAGCGGGCAGCTCCGTGGAGTTTTTCAGCATAACTTTCAATTCCGCCGGACTGTCTTCAACAATTGCCACGCTGATGTGATCGAAAGCAAATACCTGTGACAAATCGGGCCGCACATAAACTCCCGGGATTTCAATCGTCGTCAGCATGAGTGAGGTCTCCGCCCATGTGGACATGCCGAGTGTTTCGCCGATCCGTTCGGGGCCTTCCCAATCGGTCATGTTGACCCGCTCGCACATGTGCCCGGGTTTTGCATTACCCAGAGGCAGGAGCGGGTGGGGCAGATACTGGGGCAAGCCGTGCGCGATGTCCTGGAGCAGATCGAGATGAAAGCGATCCCCGGTGGCGCGGAAGAGTTTCAGCAAACCCAGTCCAGAGAAGGTGCAAAGCCCCGGAGCGGAGTGTTTGTTTTGGGTATTTGCATAAACCGAGCCCGTGCTGCGGATCCCGCTGCGACCGAACAAGGATTCGG
>CALMKO010000370.1 GCA_937867415.1 uncultured Verrucomicrobiota bacterium
AATGATGAATGATGAATGATGAATGTTGAATGTTGAATGTTGAATGTTGAATGTTGAATGTTAGATTCTGAATTGGGGAGGGAATCGCTTACTCATCGTTCTCCATCCGATTTCGTCCGAAATTTGAAAATCGAAAATTCGCGACTTGCACGCGCCCCTCTCTTGAATTCAACATTCAACATTCAACATTCAACATTCGCGGCACCGCCGCGGATCCACCTCGTCACCTACGGCACCACTCGCTTCCGGCACCGCCAATGGTTACTAGGGGCTTCAGCAAGGCTGCACAGAGTCGTGGACACGGTTACACACTGGAATCCCGCCCGTTTGCAGCGCAGCAGCTTTGACCGAATTTTTCCAAGCATCGGCCTCCATGAGCGTGGGTCGGGCTTCTGGTCCTGGAAACCTTTCATTATCGGTCAAAAACTCATAGAAACACCAGACGGGGATCTCGTGTTTTATTGTGATGTCGGCAGGCGGTTCCCCTACAAGATCCTGGATCGACCGTTGATCCCATTTCTAAACTGGATGGACCTAAACCAGCAGGAATTCATGCCAGGGTTACAAGTCACCTGGCGGGGACCACTATCCACTTGGACCAAGCGTGATGCATTCGTTTTCACGAATATGGACCAGCCTAACGCCTGGGCGGCACCCACGGTGCAAGCGAGCTTCTCGTTATGGCGCAACGGACCGGAAAGCCGCGCTTTTGTAAGTAAATGGCTCGAATGGTGCAGCGACCGCCGTCTCATCAGTGATGATCCATCGCTCTGTGGCGAACCCGAACTCCCTGACTTCCACGAACATCGGCATGACCAAGCCCTTCTCTCGTTGCTATGTCTCCGGAATCATCTCCAAGGATTTGATGCGGGCTCCGCATCTCCTCCATTAGATACCCGGGATCCTTCAGCGGTTATGGGCCACTACTTCGAAACTCCGCGACTTCGCCCTCCCTTGCTCTGGAAAATCATCCGCCCCTGCGTTTCAATCGCCGAGAATACTGAAGAGTTTCTCCGCCATATCTTTCGAATCAACCCAGCCCTTGCCAGTCATCCACTGGCCATGGACTGACAAGGCTATCGTTCATGATAAACGTAGTTTCATTCTGCCTTTGGGGAACTAATCCCCACTACCTTAACGGGGCGGAATCCGCTCTGGAATCGGTCCACACTCTCTACCCAGATTGGGAGTCTTGGATTTACATAGCTGAGGATGTGCCCAATGAGTCCATAGCACGCCTCACCGAGAAAGCATCTCGCGTGATCCGCATGACCCGTGGTCATGGTCGCAAACTACGTAACTCCGCTACCACGCAGTTCCAGTTTGAACCTGCATTCTGGCGATTTCTACCCGCTAGTGATCCATCCGTGTCCAAACTTCTGGTTCGCGATTCGGACTCACCTGTCACGCCCCGTGAGGTGGCGGCCGTGAACGAGTGGCTCGCCTCTGGCAAGGGATTCCACATCATGCGAGACCACCCGAAGCATGAATATCCCATTCTCGCCGGGTTGTGGGGAACTGACACCGCCCTTCTTCGTGATATTGATCAACTGATCCGTAAATGGAATCGCTTCGATTATTATGGGTGCGACCAAACTTTCCTCGCTAAAATTATCTATCCCCATGTTCGCAAACACGCATATATTCACAGCGAATGCATTATGTTTCCTCATGAAGTGATTCATCATTTTCCAACTCCCCGACAGGACAGCGATTTTATCGGCATCTCCCATACGGGAGACGAATCACGGCTCGCCCTCCAAATTCGCTACCTCAATGAATGGATAGGCGCAGGATCCCCAGTTTACCTCAGGCCACTACCGTGGAGTCTAAAGGGGCTCGTCCGAATTTATAGCCGGGGGCGCTTCATGAGTGGTAGAGCACTTCCTCCTAGCGCTCACTGGGACCCATAGCCCCTATTACTCCGTCTTGCCATGGCGAGAAGAACGCATCCCCACGATCCCCATATCTCCAATGGCAAACTCGCCACATGGTTGATCCAACTTTCACAAAAACGCACACCCGGCCTGTTCCGCTTTTACTCGGCTTATCTCAATTGCGACCTAGGCATGGCCTTGCCCGATTCGGTGTTCCTTCCTCACCCCTTCGGCATCGTCGTCAGCAGCGGCGTGGAATTTGGTGATGACGTAGTGATCGGCCATCAGGTGACCATCGGCAACCGAAGCGGAGTCATGGCCGCTCCCAAGATCGGCCATCGCGTTTACATCGGCGCGGGAGCGAAGATTCTTGGCCCGCTGACGATTGGTGACGACGCGGTGGTGGGAGCCAATGCAGTGGTGACCAAAGATGTCCCTGCCAGGGCCACCGTGGTGGGGGCGAATCGGATTTTGAATGTTGAATGTTGAATGTTGAATGTTGGGGGTTAGCATCTGTAGCAGCCCGCAGGCTATTCCATTCAAAATTAAAAATTCAAAATTAAAAATCTCTTCTGTAACGTTCCGCCCACTTTGCCTTCTTCCGCCGGACTCGTCCCGGCGTAGCATCGCGAAGACGGAGGCTGCTCTTCCTCTTCCCAAGGACCCTACGTTTCACGAAAAGCCCTTGATCCGCCATCCGGCGGATCAGTGGGCGCGGCGAGGCCGACCGCGCCCTACCTGTTTCGCAAGCCGCCATCCGGCGGACAAGTGGGCCGGCCGCGGCGGGTCAGCCCTACCTGATTTTCCCATCCGCTGAAGCGGAATCTCTTTTTTATTCAAAATCCAAGATCCAAAATTCAAAATCTCTCCCTCCCCTCTTCCCCGTGGCCGACTCCCAGACAAGAATCGCTGCCTTCGTGCGTGGGTTTTTCCTTTTTCTCGAATCCAAGAAGATTCGCTCCGCAGTGCTTTTTGGGGGAGCAAACGGCTTCGAACAGGAATTGTCCGATGTGGATTTCGTGGTGGATCCACAGACTTTTCCACAGCTGGCGCATCACATTCACGAATATTGTGACAAGACTGGGTGGCGACTCTGCCAGATCCTGCGGCATGAAACTACCGCCGCCTATTTTGTTTGTTCCGCACCGGATGATCCAAGCTGTGCGGTCGCCCTCGACGCCTGTTCTGACTATCAGCGGAACAGCACGGTGTTTCTCAAGGCAGCGGAGATGCTGGAAAACCTGGAGGAATTACCATGGGGAGGCCATGGCCTCTCCCTCGCCAACGAGCTGCGCTATCGCTTCGCCAAGGCCGCTGCCAAGAACAAGGACGCAGCCGATGCCGCCAATGAATTCGCCAGCTATCCGGAAAACGCCCACAGGGATTGTGAAGCTTGGCTTGCCGCACGCTGGGACATCGTTCTGGCAAGCTGGAATGCGGCCGACCTCGACAATTCGCTCCGGGAATTGCGCCAGCGCTCCAGACGACGCCCGTCGGTCTGCCAGGCAGGCTCTCTCGCTCGCATCCTCTCGCGCGCCCTGCATCCCAGCGGCATGATCGTGATCAGTGGCACCAAAGACTTCGACGCCATCGCGGCCCAGTTTGAAAACACCTTCGGCGACCTCTACTTCCGCCGCTTCCGCAAGGCGGATTGCTGGAGCCCTACCTTTCTGAAAGATCTCATCGCCAGCACGCTGACTATCGTTCCAGGAATTCCGGGATTCTGGCGGATTCTTCTTCCCACCGGTTGCATTCACAGGCTCCGCCTCGGCGACGATTCTGAAACCTCCTGCAAGGAGCTTGCAGTGCACCTGCACCACCGATGCAGGTCCCGCGAGAATTAGGGCTGCCCGGTCCGGGCCGCCCCACTTCACCTTCTTCCGCCGGAGGCTAATCTTTCTCTTCCAAGTCCGGAATTATCTCTCCATCCATGCAATACCAATCCAAACACGAAGCCATCCTGAGCCGCTGCAAAGGAAAGCGGGTGCTGCACCTCGGCTGCGTCGGAAACAACGACTACAGCACCGAACACAAAGTGGCAGCCTCGCCCAGCACCCTGCACACGAGGCTTTCATCCATCGCAAATGTCACCGGCGTGGATATCAGCGGCGACGCCGTGGAGGAATACCGCAGAACCGGCATTTGCGAAAACATCCTAGTCGGCGACGTGGAAAGACTCAGCGCACTCCACCTCAGACCGGAATACGACCTCGTAGTCGTGGGAGATTTGATCGAACACCTTTCAAACCCGGGCCACATGCTCGACGGAGTACGGGCGCTGTGCCGGAAAGACACCAAGGTGATTCTCACCACACCACACGCATTCGGGCTGGCACCGTTTCTCAGGCATCTGGCAGGAAACTTTAGGGAGGGTCTGCAGCACGTGATGACCTTCAATGAACAGAACCTGACCCACTTGGTCCAGAGACACGGGTTCAAGGTCGAAGAGAGCGGCACATGTTATCAATCGGAGTCCGCCAACGGGTCGCTCGTATTTTCGCTCGGCAAGAAATTGTTTGAAGTCTTCCCAAAGCTGGGAGGAACCTTGATTTTCATCCTCGCGCCCCGTGACTGAATTCGTGGCGAGGAATCCAATGAAAGTTTTTCTTTCAGCTTATGCCTGCGAGCCGGACAAGGGTTCCGAACCCGGAGTGGGCTGGAGGTGGGCCAACGGACTTGCACGCCGGGTTGACTTGCAAGTTCTAACCCGGGAGTCCAACCGTGCGGTGATCGAAGGCGCGCTTGCGGTGCTGCCCGCGGGGGATGCCTTGAAATCTGTGCGCTTTCATTATCATGATCTGTCTAGGTCTTGGTTGTGGGCGAAGCGCAAGGGTCTTTTACCGACCCTCGCCTATTACGCTATCTGGCAACTCTCGGCAGCTCGCCGTTTCGGCAAGCTCGCGGATGACGCGGACGTGGTGCACCACCTGACGTTCTGCACCCTGTTGTGTCCTGGGTTTTGGCGGCTGCGACATGCCGCCTACGTGCTGGGTCCGGTAGGGGCGCCGCAGGTAGATCCTCATTATTTTTCTCTGTTCGGCGGTAAGGCGTGGTTGCAAGCGTTACGCGCACGGGTGATGTCCCGCTTTCTGGATCTGCCATGGTTGCGGCGCTTGCTGCGGAGTG
>CALMKO010000371.1 GCA_937867415.1 uncultured Verrucomicrobiota bacterium
TGACGGCATTGACGGCAACACGGTCAACACGGTCAACACGGTCAACACGGTCAACACGGTCCCTAACTCCCAAAACCACCTACCATGTCGGAGCTTTTTGATAAACACGGAGGCTTCCGCAAGCTGCATTCTTTCACTTTGGCCACGCTGGTCCAGCTCGAGACCCTGCGTTTTTGCCGCCGCTTTCTCACTCATGATCACCGCGAGGCGGCCTCCAAGCTTTACGACCCGAAAGGTCGCCATTACGACCAGATGACCCAGGCTGCTCGCAGCGGACGGCAGAATATCATCGAGGGCTCAGAGCGTTCCTCCACCTCCAAGGACACGGAGATGAAACTCACCGACGTCGCCCGCGCCAGCCTCAGTGAACTGCGCGGCGACTACGAAATTTTCATCATCGACCGCGGTGACTTGCCCTGGTCCGCCCACGCACCCGAGGCCAAGGCGGTGAATGCCATTTCCATCGATCCCGCTCCTTTTACCGACGACTTGGTCCACGAGTCCGCCAAGCATGCACTGGCGCAGCGCCGCAAATACGCCCGCTGGCTGGATTCAGAGGACCCAGCTGTCGTGGCCAATGCCATGCACCTGATCATCGGACGGGCGCTCAACATGCTCAAATCCCAGATCGCCGCCCAGGGCAAGGCCTTCGAGGAAAGCGGCGGCTTCAGCGAGCGCCTCCACACCCGCCGCCTTGAAGCGCGCGAAGGTCAGCGCGCCTCGGAGCCCTCGCCCGACTGCCCGCAATGCCAACAACCGATGCGCCGGCGGAAATCCGCAAAAGGCGAGTTCTGGGGCTGCACCGGATATCCGGACTGCAAGGGGACCAAACCGCTTTGATGGAAGAGATGCCCTTGCTGACCTCGTTGACGTCATTGTCAATCAGGTCAATACCGTCAATCAAGTCACCGTGGAGAAACGTCCCATCAAAGGCATCGACACAGGCCCGCCGAAACGCAAGGCTCACCCGTGCCCGGGAGGGCGCTTCCCATCTCTCAGCTTCTACCCCCATGTCCTGGAAATCCTACAACCAATCCCTCGTCCGCTATCCTCAGCATGGCTTCTCCCTCGATTTATCCATGATGGACATCGAGCCCGCCTACGTTGCCGCGCTTCAACCGAAAATCTCCAAGGCCTTTGCGGACATGGTCGCTGTCGAGTCCGGAGCCATCGCCAATCCTGATGAGGGGCGTATGGTCGGTCATTACTGGCTGCGCAATGCCGCCCTGGCCCCCACGGGCGAGTTGCAAAAGGCGATCACCGAACCGATCGCCGCGCTCAAGGCCTTTGCGGAAAAAGTCCACACCGGCGCGATCATTCCTCCCGCCGGTGGCCATTTCCAGCAAGTCCTGCTCATCGGCATCGGCGGCTCGGCGCTTGGGCCGCAGCTTGTTTCAGAAGCCATCGGCCAGAATGCGCGGCTGCCACTCTACTTTTTCGACAATACCGACCCTGCTGGCATGGACAGCGTTATTGCCAGGCTCTCCCAAGTGGGACTCTCAAAGACGCTGGTGCTCGTCATTTCAAAATCCGGCGGCACGGCGGAGACCCGCAATGGGATGTTAGAAGCCAAGGCTGCCTATGAAGCCGCAGGGCTCGACTTCGGTCGCCACGCGGCCGCCGTCACCGGAACCGGCTCCAAGCTCGACCAATACGCCAAGCAGCTCGGCTTCATCGCCACCTTCCCGATGGAAGACTGGATCGGCGGGCGGACTTCGGTGCTTTCTACGGTGGGTCTCGTACCTGCCGCCTTGCAAGGCCTCGACATCGACGCGCTGCTTGCAGGGGCAGCTGCCATGGATGTGGAGACCCGCAAGCAGGATCCAACGCAGAATGCCGCCATGCAGCTCGCCATCGCCTGGCACTGCGCGACCAACGGCAAGGGTGAAAAAGACATGGTCGTGCTCCCTTACAAGGACTCGCTCGTGCTCTTTTCCAAGTATCTCCAACAGTTGGTGATGGAGTCGCTGGGCAAGGAGCTTGATCTGGATGGCCAGCCCGCCCACCAGGGCATCGCCGTTTATGGCAACAAGGGCTCCACCGACCAACATGCTTACGTCCAACAGCTCCGCGACGGCGTGAACAACTTCTTTGCCACCTTCATCGAGGTTCGCAAAGGCCGCAGCGGGCCGAGTATTGAAGTTGATCCCGGCACCTCCACGGCAGACTATCTGCAAGGGTTCCTGCGCGGCACCCGCAAGGCGCTTTATGAATCCGGGCGGAAGTCGCTCACCATTTCCATCCCGGAAGTGTCGCCCTTCCAGCTCGGTTTGCTGATCGCCCTCTTTGAGCGCACGGTTTCCTTCTATGCCTCGCTGGTCAACATCAACGCCTACCACCAACCTGGTGTCGAGGCTGGGAAAAAAGCCGCCGGTGCCTTCCTGGAAACTCTCAATAAAGTCCGTGGACATCTCACCGCCGACGCCAAGACCGCCGACGAGATCGCCATCGAGACCGATGCGGATCCTGAGGATGTTTACCACTGCCTCACTCATCTCTCGGCAAATGGCGAGGTGCAGATCTCAATCGGCGCGACGCCTGCGGAGGACAGTTTTCAGATCTAACATTCCGTTAGTTTTTTCAAAGCTCGTCACCGGGGTTTGTAAATCTCTAACTTGAGCGCAACGGGTGGGCGAGCTGTGCGAGGAGCTGTCCCAGCGCGATTCCTATGAGGTCCGCCAGCCCGTCCATCACATCGCAAGTGCGGGACGGGATGAGCGCCTGGGAGAGTTCCTCGGCAGCCAACAGGATTCCGATCAGCAAGGTCGGGCGGTTGATCACCTTGAGGATCCGCTGGTTCGGGTGCCGGGTGGGAAAGGCGAGATTGCAGAGAAACGACAGAGTGCCCGTGAGGCCGAGGTGGCCGAGTTTGTCACCGAAGGGAATGCGATCGACAAAGCCCCACCAGAGGTTTCCCTCGCCGCGGTTGGCGATGGTGACGATGATGACAAAGAATATCACGAAGGAGGCGGCGGCAAGAATCGCGAGGGCCCGTTTCATTTGAAATCAGAAAAAAAAGACGGCTGCCGGGGAGGTGCCCGGCAGCCGTCCAGGGGATGGATATTGATGAGGATTACGCCAGGTCGAACCGGTCCAGGTTCATGACCTTGTTCCAGGCGGCTACGAAGTCATGGACGAATTTTGCCTGCGAGTCCGCTGTGGCATAGACTTCAGCGAGCGCACGGAGCTGGGAGTTCGAGCCGAACAGCAGATCGACGCGGGTTCCCGTCCACTTGACCGCTCCGGTTTTGCGGTCGCGGCCTTCGAAGACATCCTCGGCGCTGGAGAGCGGCTTCCATTCGGTGGCCATGTCGAGCAGGTTGAGGAAGAAGTCGTTGGTCAAGGCGTCCGACTGGTGGGTGAAGACGCCGCGAGCGGAGCCGCCGGTGTTGGTCCGCAGGACTCGCATCCCGCCCACGAGCACGGTCATTTCCGGCGCGGTGAGCGTGAGCAACTGCGCCTGATTGACTAACAATTCCTCGGCGGAAACCGAGTATTGAGTCTTGAGGTAGTTGCGGAAGCCGTCGGAATTCGGCTCGAGCACGGCGAAGGAGACCGGATCCGTCTGCTCCTGCGAGGCGTCCATGCGTCCCGGAGTGAAGGGCACGGTGACGGCATGTCCGGCGTTCTTGGCGGCTTGTTCGATGGCAGCGCAGCCACCGAGCACGATGAGGTCCGCCAGCGAGACGATTTTCCCGTTGGATGCGGCGCTGTTGAAGCTCGCTTGGATGCCCTCCAGGGTTTTGAGGACTTTTGCCAGTTGGGACGGCTGGTTGACTTCCCAATCCCGCTGAGGGCTGAGGCGAATCCGTGCGCCGTTGGCACCACCGCGTTTGTCGGAGCCGCGGAAGGTGCAGGCGGATGCCCAGGCGGTCGTGACCAACTCGGAGATGCTCAGGCCGGAGGCGAGGATCTGCCCTTTGAGGCAGGCGATTTCCGGCTCGCCGATGAGCGGGTGGTTCACTGCCGGGATGGGGTCCTGCCAGATGAGTTCTTCCGCAGGGACATCCGGGCCGAGGTAGAGCGCGCGCGGGCCCATGTCACGGTGGGTGAGCTTGAACCACGCGCGGGCGAAGGCGTCTGCGAATTGATCGGGATTCTCCAGGAAGCGGCGGGAAATCTTCTCATACGCAGGATCCACGCGGAGGGCGATGTCCGAGGTGAGCATGGACGGTGCGATACGCTTGGTGGAGTCATAGGCATGGGGAACCGTGCCTTCGCCAGCACCATCTTTCGGGCGCCATTGGTTGGCACCGGCAGGGCTCTTGGTGAGCTCCCACTCGTAGCCGAACAGGTTTTCAAAGTAGCTGTTGCTCCACTGGGTGGGCGTGTTCGACCAGGTGACCTCAAGACCACTGCTGATGGTATCCGCGCCATTTCCCGTGCCGAAACTGCTTTTCCAGCCGAGGCCCTGCTCTTGCAGTCCCGCAGCTTCCGGATCCGGGCCGACGTGTTTGGCATCGCCTGCGCCGTGGGTCTTGCCGAAGCTGTGACCACCGGCGATGAGCGCCACGGTTTCCTCGTCATTCATCGCCATCCGGGCGAAGGTCTCGCGGATGTCGCGGGCGGATGCGAGGGGGTCGGGATTGCCATTCGGACCCTCGGGGTTCACGTAGATCAGGCCCATTTGCACGGCGGCAAGCGGGTTTTCCAATTCGCGATCGCCGCTGTAGCGCTTGTCATCCAGCCAGGTGCTTTCCTTGCCCCAGTAGATGTCTTCTTCCGGCTCCCAGATATCCGCGCGGCCACCGCCGAAGCCGAAGGTCTTGAAGCCCATCGATTCCAAGGCGACGTTCCCGGTGAGGATCATGAGGTCCGCCCAGGAGATTTTTCGGCCGTATTTCTGCTTGATCGGCCAGAGCAGGCGACGCGCCTTGTCCAGGTTCACGTTGTCAGGCCAGCTGTTGAGCGGGGCGAAGCGCTGGCTACCGGTGCCGGCACCGCCACGGCCGTCGCCCGTGCGGTAGGTGCCCGCGCTGTGCCATGCCATGCGGAT
>CALMKO010000372.1 GCA_937867415.1 uncultured Verrucomicrobiota bacterium
GCGGGAACCACCTCTTCATTCACTTGGGCGGTCATAGACACGCCCCTACAATGCCGCGCTGTTAGTCGAGGGCGACGGGTTTTACCACTTTTTCTGAGAAGCGGACGACGATTTGGTATTTGGCACCGTCGCGTGCGGTTCCGAGGAGGGCGGACCCTCCGGTCTCAAGCTTCCAGAGGTGAGATGGGTAAAATGCGCCATCGGGGATGCTTTCCATGCTGGGCAGCACACCCTGTTGGATGGGCTTGCCATAGAGAGTACTGAGCAGCTCGATGAATTGTTTCCAACATGGCTGTAGGGTGGTTTTGTAATCGCTGCCGGGCAGCGTTTCGGTCTGGAGTGTGAGCTCTTTGAGGGTGCCTCCCGGCGTCCAGTCAAAGTAAAGAAATCCACTCAAAGACCCGATTTTCTCACGGGTTCGGAAAATTCCGTTGAGACCGGATCGACCGATGAAGGTCTCGCTGGTGGTCATCTCGACGACCTTGCTCGCCTTTAACTTCTCGAGCGTGGTCTCACGGGTATCGCGGAAAGTCAGGTTGTCAAAGAAGGAGCCCGAGGTGCTTTCCTCCGCGGGCTTTTTGCCGGGTGCTTGTTGTTGCGCGTCGAGCCATTTGATTTCGTCTGGATGAAGCTTGCCGAGCTCGATGACGATCTCCTTGCCGGCTTCGGTGCGGATGGTAATCTGGGTGGGCTCGCGTTTCACGAGTTCTCCGGTCACGGTCCGGATACCGTCGGCGCTTTTCCAGGGGCGGGGCTCTGCGAGTGAAAGATTCGCCGAGAGGAGCAAGAGGGTGAGAGTGGTTGATAGAAGGCGATCCATGGATTGAGATGGCAGTGGAGTGGAGAATCTAACGGGCTTGTGTTTTTTGGAGAGTGTTTGGAAAATCAAGCATTGCGCGGGTTGAACTTGGAGGTGTCCCGCAGTTTTTCCCAGAGTCCACGTTCTTCGCTGGAGAGCTTGGTGGGAAGGACGACGGTGATGGTGGCATGGAAGTCGCCTCGTTCACCGGTTTTCCCTTTGGGAAGCCCCCGGCCGCGGACTCGGAGTTGGTGGCCGTTTTCGCTGCCCGGCGGGATGCGGAGTTTGATGGGGCCGTCGAGGGTCGGGACGGTGAGTTCGGCTCCGAGCACGGCTTCCCAAGGGGCGAGATCAAGGTCGTAGAAGAGGTCGCTGCCTTCGCTGTGGAAGTCCGGGTGAGCGGCGTGGCGGACCCTGAGGTAGAGATCGCCAGCGGGTGCACCGCCGGTTCCCGGTTCGCCTTGACCGGGGATGCGGATGCGTTTCCCCGAAGTGACTCCAAGGGGGATTCTGACTTGGAACGAGTGGGTCTCGACCTTGCCGGTGCGGGAGTTGGTGATTTGCAGCGAGATCGGGCGGACGTCGCCATTCATGACTTCCTCCAAAGTCACCAGGATGTCGCCCTCGACGTCGTTGCCCTGCATCCGGCCGGGAGCACGGTTGCTTGAGGCGGAACCTTGGCGGCTGGCACCGCTGAAAAATTGCTCGAAGAAATCGCTGAAGCCAGTGCCACCGAAGTTGTATTCCTGGCCATCGGAATAAGCCGTGCCGCGCGGGCCGCCGTAGCCGCGTTGGGGACTGTCCCAATCGGCGCCGAGGTGATCGTATTTTTTCCGTTTTTCGGGATCGCCGAGGACTTCGTTGGCTTCGTTGATTTCCTTGAATTTCTCCTCAGCGGCTTTTTTGTCGGTGGCGACGTCCGGGTGATGCTTGCGCGCGAGTTTGCGGAATGCCTTCTTGATATCGGCGGCGCTGGCGTCGCGAGAGACGCCGAGGATGGCGTAGTAATCCTTGAATTGGGCAGGCATGGTAAGGGGTTGGGAAAGCGGTTGCCACTAGGCCTAGCTGCGAACTGCGGCGGTGTCTAGACCGCAGGCGGCGTGGGCCGGGGAAATCGGAATTTTCGGAATCCCATGATCATGATGCATCCGAGCAAGCCCCCAACGGTCACCATGACGACGGTGGCCCACCAGGGGAGGGGAATCGGAGCCTTGAAGCGGGTCTTGACAGGGGTCTGAATGGCTTCTGCAAGCGGATATTCCCAAATCAATGTGCGGCCGGCGTCTTCGATGCGGGTGGCGTTTGACTCTGTGGCGGCCTTGGGCAGATGAATGATGTAGCTGAGCGAGCGCCCGCGGAGCTGTGCGCGGGGAATGAAGGCTGCTCCAGGAATGGCCTTTCCGGGACTGATGGTGCGCGAGAAATCGATCGTTAAGCCTTGAGTCCGAACCGCGATCTCGCCGGCCATGAACTTGGCGGGGGAAGAGATCTCGCCAAGCGCTTGACGCTCTGACCATTCTTTCAGTTTGAGTGCGTCGAAATGCGCCTGAACGCGGATTTCCAAGCGCTCGCCAGCGGTGGATACTTCGATGTTCGAGGATGAAATCGCCGGGTTGCTGTCGAGGAAATCCTTGATCAAGTGGCGGACGGCAGACTCTCCGCCATGGAGCTTGGCACCCGCTGCCGGTAACGAGTAGGAAAGTTCCGCACGGCCGCTGCCATTTGCGTGCAACCAGACTTCCTCGCGACCGTCGATGCATGATGTGAGCGCGATTCCACCCAGGTAAACCGCGAGTCGGATCGCATAGCGCCGCAGAATCATATCAATGCGGGTGCGTGATCACGCAGGGACGGAGTCAGGTTGGCTTGGGGCGGGCAGTCCTTGGAAAAGGCCGGGTAAGTCCGGCAGATCCGAGGCGGAGTGCGCAGGCTGCGCGGAGAGGATTTTGCCATCGTGAAAAACAAAAGCTCCCGGCATCTGGAGCCCGTCCCCGGCAAGATGGCCGAGCCCGCAGCCCTTGAAAATGGAAACCGTTCCGCGCCACCAGACATGTGGCCCGAAGAGTTCGAGGAAGCCCCCTTTTCCGAGGCCGAACGCACGATAAAGCTCACACCGGGGGTCGGCGATGCGGAGTACGCCGCTGCGTTCTCCGAGATACTCCGTTTCCCTGCCGCTTTGCAACATGTGAACCAGGACCAGTTCCGCACCATGCGCATCCGCCTCTTTTTGAATCCCTTCCAAGCCCCGCAGGATCTGCCGGGTGAACGTGCAGCCGAAATGACGGAGGAACACCAAGACCAGCACCTTTGAATCCGACGCCTCTTTGAGCGACAGTCCGTTGGAGAGCATGTAACTGCGAGTCGCCTCCGGGATGCTCAGCGGAGTTTCCCGAGTTGGTGGCACTCCGGTGTGGGCGCGGATGCAAGCCCATAAAATCATCGCAAACGGCGTCCACCAGATCAGGTCGTCGATCACAAACAAGCCCACCGAAAGCAATGGAACGCCAAACTTCACATGCGCGATGCCACAGCCGACCGCAGCAAGGGTGAACTTGCAAAATCCAATCAGCACGATCAGCCAATGATGAATGGGATTCTTCGAGGCGATCAAGAGACAGGCTCCCAGAACGCCGATCATGAGACCTACACCTTGCCACAGGATCGGGTGGTTGGGCCGTGCGGCTCCGATCCAGTCGAACCACAGGTGGGGCCAGCAAATCGCCATGATGCCGAAGGCCATGTGATAGAGTCCGGCGGCGAGGAGGACCCGGCGCATCCATAAGGGCGTGTCACAATGGCCAGTGTTGCAAATAAACGACATTGAGCAGAGTAGTCGGTGATTGTTTCGGCGCAATGCCCGGATTTTCTAGCGCCTGAGCTTGCCGATGAAAGCGGTGAAAAATGAAGCGCCGGCCCGCAGCGCTGAGATTTCGATGAACTCATCCACGGTATGTGCCTGATCAATCGAGCCTGGCCCCATGCATACGCTTGGGATACCGCCGTTTGACAAATGGGCGGCGTCCGAGAACCAGGGAGCTCCCGCCAGGCCCGTGCCGGTGGCAGTGGTGAGGAGTTTTTGGATCAACGGGTGCGCAGGTCCCGTCTCCATCGGTGGATTTTCGTGCGGTTTGACAATCTCAATCGGGAGTGCGTGAAACTCGATGGCCTCGGTGAGCAGTTTCAAGGCTCCACCCGCGGCGGCGAGGGCGGGAGTGATGCGGATGTCGATTTCCGCTTCGGCGAGGTCCGGGACGATGTTCGGTCGTGCTCCCCCGCGGATCATTCCTACATTCATGGTCGAGTGGCCGAGCACCGGGTGGGTGTAGCTGGCAAGCTGTCTGCCGAGGTGGTGGTCGAGCTGATCGAGAGCACGGGTGAGCTTTAAAATCGCATTTTCGCCGCGCTCGGGTTGCGAGCTATGGGCGGCCTTTCCGGTAGCGCGCAAGGTCGCCCAGAGCGAGCCTTTGGTGACATTCACGACCTGCATCGCCGTGGGTTCACCGACGATGGCAAAGCAGTAGTCTTCGTGATATTTTTTCACAAAATCCTTGGATCCCCATTGACCGGATTCCTCACCCATGAATGCCACGAAATCCACCGCAACGGGCAAGTCCGCGAGCAGGCCTTGATGCTCGTGAAGCGCCCACAACATCGCCGCCATCGGCCCCTTGGTGTCGGACGCTCCGCGGCCCCAGACCCTCTCGTCGCGGATTTCCCCGCTGAACGGCTCGATGATCATCCCGCCCACTCCGACCGTATCCAGGTGCGGTCCTAACAAAATCCTCGGCCTTCCATCGAGCGGTGCGAAGCGGGCGATCAAGTTCGGCCTGCCCGGTTTGATTTCCTCGAGTGAGACCTCGGCACCGATCGATTCCAGCCAGCCTGATAGAAAAACCGCCAGCGTCTCTTCGCCAATCTGTTCGGTGCCCGGCGCGTTGTCAGGATTGACCGAGGGGATGCGGACGAGCTGCTGGAGGAGGGAAACAACGTCTTGGCTCATGGCTGGAGAATCCTTTGGGATTGGCGATCATGCAAGATCCTTCGTGGAT
>CALMKO010000373.1 GCA_937867415.1 uncultured Verrucomicrobiota bacterium
GTCTCCAACGGCATCGGTGACAAATACAGCCGCCCGCTCGGATCACGCAAGGAGCCGTGGTGGGTGATCAACCTGCTGGAGGAACTCGACCAGCCCGGCGAATGGTGTGTGGACTTCAGCCGCCAACGACTTTACTTTCTCATGGATCGCGCGGGTCCGCCGGCAGACGGCGAAGTCGAGCTGTCGGATGTGGGCACTCCGCTTGTGCAGCTCAATGGTGCCAGCAATGTGATGCTCCATGGTCTTCACTTCCGCCGCCACCTCGGGCTGAATGTCCAGATTCTGAGTGGCGAGCGGAATCTGGTGCAGGATTGTGCGTTTTCCCAATCGGGAAACTTTGCGGTCGATATCAACGGCGGCACCGGGCACGGGGTGGTTTCTTCGGATTTCGAGAAAATGGCCTCCGGCGGTGTCATGCTGCGCGGCGGAACCGCAGCTCCGTCCACCGTCGCGGCTGATCACTTCGCGGTGAACAACAAGTTCCGCAGCTTCGGCGAAGTGGTGCGTGTCTATCAGGCAGCAGTCGATGTCGGATACGGCGGACCCATCGGTGGCATCCATCCCGGTGTGGGAATGCGCATCGCCCACAATGATATCAAAACCTCGCCCCATGCCGGGATCCTCTGGAATGGATTTCAGAATGTGATCGAATACAATGAGCTCTCGGATTTTACACGCGTCTCGAATGACCTCGGTGGCATCTATCGGTTCGGGCCGAACATCGACTCCGGTACCATCATCCGCTACAATCATCTCTACGCCAGCCCGCAAGGGGAGGGGATTTACAACGACTTCGATCACGTCCGCACTCCGATCTATGGTAATACGATGAATCTGAAAACGCCATCCACTTCTTCCCGCGGCTATGGTATTTGGACAGCCACCAACACTGCCGCTGGCGGAGCCGTGGCGGGGCTACCCATGACCCTGCGGGTTTTCAACAACATCGGCGTGAATAGCCGAACGAACTTTGTCTTTCACAGCGCGACTGGAGGTCAGATCGAAAACAATCTGTCCTATCGAAAACTTGCGTCGGACTATCTCTGGACGCGGGTGACCACCAATACCACGACCAGCACCCATTCGGTCGCCTCATCCAACGCCGCAACCCTTCAGTCCGGGCCCAACATGAGTTATGGTATCGATCCTGGATTCATCGACTTCGCCAATGATGATCTTCGTCTCAGGCCCGATGCACGGGCCTATGCCGACATGCCAGGCTTCGTGCCGATTCCATTGGAAATGTCGGGCTTGTATGATGACGAACATCGTGCCGATGCCCGGGTCTGGACTCCCTTCATCACCACCGGTTCCGCGACCGCCGTGGGGGCGAATTCAGCCACCTTCAACGGCACGCTGACTTACCCCCAGTTCGAGGCAAATGCCACGGTGAGGGTCTATTGGGGCACCAGCGATGGCGGGACCGATCCCGCTGGATGGCAGCATGTGGCCGTGTTGGGTTTGCAACGATCCGGGCAAACCCTCCACACGCCTGTCAATCTTCTGCCCTCCACCCGCTACCACTTCCGTTTCCATGCGGAGAATTCAGCGGGCAGTCACTGGTCCGCACAGACGAACTCGACCACCACTCTTCCTCTCATCAATGCTCCCGGTGGAGGCAATGCCACCGCGAGCCATCCCTCCAATTCACCCGCCTTCGCATTTGATAACAACCTTGCCACATCATGGCAAACCGGAACAGGGACCCCGACCGGTTCGATCACCTATCAATTCGCGGGAGATATCGCATTCCGGGCGACAAGATATGAAATCATCAGCTCTCCGGATTCACCCACACGAGATCCCCGGGACTGGCAGTTTTTTGGATCCTATGATGGTATGGTCTGGGTCTTGCTCGATTCCCGCGTCAACCAGACATTCTCCAACCGGGGACAGGCACTGGGTTACGGTTTCGTCAACCCGACCGCATTTCGCTATTACCGGCTTGATATCACCGCCAATGCGGGCGATCCGGATGGCTTGCAGCTTGCCGAGCTGAGAATCCTCGGGCCGGACTCATCACCTGATATCACCGGCCCGGTGATCACCACCCCGGGCAATCTCACGGTTGAAGGCGCCTCCACAGCGGGTGCCAATGTCACCTTCGAGGTCAGTGCCTCGGATGCCGTTTCAGGGAATGTAGTGGCAACGGCAAGTCCTCCCTCCGGTTCCCTGTTTCCGATCGGTTCGACGCTCGTCACCGTGACTGCCAGCGATACGGCGGGGAATTCCAGCACGGCCACCTTTAGCGTGACCGTCACGCCTCCGGTTCTGCCTGCACCGTGGACCGTCCAGCAGATTCAGCCCTTCGCCGGAGTTCCATCCGGCAGCGCCACCCGCCTTTCCGCAAATTCGTTTCAAATCAACGGCACCGGAGGAAGCACGTCTGGCGGCACCACAGGAGATATGTGGACGGGAAACAACGACTCGTTTACCTATCTTTCGCAGCCATGGTCCGGCGATGGTATCTTCACCTCCCGGCTTGTTTCGTTCACCTCCACAGACTCCTCTGCGAAGGCAGGCATCGTGTTCCGGGAAACCACCAACACCGGTTCCCGCTATAGTTCGACTTATATGCTCCGCAGAGGAGATGCATGGGCCCAACACAAAACCACCACCAGTGGCGGATCGAACAATGTGAACTTCTTCAGTGCCTCATCGGCCGGACGAGGCATTCCCGAATGGATACGCTTGGTCCGGCAGGGCGATACCTTCACGTGCTTTCACTCCGAGGATGGCATCACGTGGACTGCGTTGGGATCTTCCCGCACCAACCTGCTCGGCGGCGCGGCTTTGTCAGTCGGCTTCGCCGTCGCACCGCGCACCGGCAATGCCAGCGCCAGCGCCGTCTTCGACAATATCAGTTTCCTCACTCCGCAACAGACATGGCGTCAGGCCAATTTCGGGATCACCGAAAACACGGGCAATGCGGCAAACATCGCGGACCCGGATTCCGATGGTTTCAACAATCTTCTGGAATATGCGCTCGGCACGTCTCCGACCTCTGCCACTTCGGTTCCGCTCATTTCCTCGGATCTCGTTCTCACCGAGGCGGAAAGCTCCGAGCATCTGGAAATTACCTTCCAACGAATCGCGGATCCGCTTCTGGTCTATGTGGTGGAGGGCACGGTGGATCTGAGTCAATCCTGGACCAATCTGTGGACCTCCACCGGTGCGGCAAATGTTCCGGGACCGGTCACCTTCAGTGATTCCACGCATCCCGTCGGTGAGAACACCCGCCGTTTCATTCGTCTCCGCATCACATCGCCATGATGAAGGTTGTTGAACCTCACTGCCTATAATTCCATCCAAACCCATTCAAGCCATGAAATCCATCCGATCCTGTTTTCTTCTCGCGTTCATCCTTTGCCACCCCCTTGCTTCCGCCGTGGAACCCGTCGCCAATTCCCGCAACAAAGCCGAGCGTCTCGAATGGTTTCGGGATCTTGGATTCGGACTTTTCATTCACTGGAGTCATGACAGCCAGCTTGGTTCGGTGATCAGTCATTCGATGGTGGGTGCGGATGATGATTATCTGAATCGTTTCGTCAATGAACTCCCCAAAACCTTCAATCCCCGCAAGTTCCATCCGCAGGATTGGGCGGCTCTCGCCAAGCTGGCGGGTACCAAGTATGTGATGTTCACCACCAAACACCACTCGGGATTCTGCATGTATGATACCAAGACCACCGAGTTCGGCATCATGCACACACCGTTCAAGCGGGATATCACGGCGGAGGTTTTTGATGCATTCCGGGCGCAAGGAATTTCTGCGGGCGTCTATTTCTCGCCTGATGACTTCTGGTGGCTGCGGGAAAACAAGATCACGATCCAGCGCCAGATCGAGGAGGTGCATCCGCGCAACAATCCGGGACTGATGAAGCACAATCAGGCCCAGCTTCGTGAGTTGATGACGGGTTATGGCAAGATCGACATGGTTTTCTTCGATGGGGAAACCGACGGACTGACCGATCTCGCATGGGATCTCCAGCCGGACACCGTGGTCACCCGCGGGGCGATACGGACTCCGGAGCAGCACATTCCCGGAACTCCGATTGATGAGCCATGGGAGTCATGTCTCACCATGGGAACCCAGTGGCAATACAAACCCACCAATGAAGTTTACATGTCCGGAGGAGAGATCATCCGGAAACTGATAGAAACGCGCGCCAAGGGCGGAAATTTCCTCCTCAACGTGGGGCCGAAGCCCGATGGCGAGCTGCCCATCGAGCAGGAAGAGCGTCTGCGTGAGGTGGCGCTATGGATGTTTGTCAACGGGGAGTGCATCTATGGCGTGCGGCCGTGGATCGTGACGAATGAAAACGACCTATGGTTCA
Organism: uncultured Verrucomicrobiota bacterium; assembly: GCA_937867415.1. Lineage (GTDB taxonomy): Bacteria > Verrucomicrobiota > Verrucomicrobiia > Verrucomicrobiales > Akkermansiaceae > Luteolibacter. The sequence goes on from CALMKO010000373.1 coordinate 4,338, forward strand.
CCCATGACCGAAAATCGGGCACAGTTTATGTGATCGTGAAATCCAAGGAGCGCTGGAAGAATGGGGAGTGGAAGGATTTGGTCCTGCATTCCGTCCGCGCGACGGATCAGACCCAGGCCAGCGTGCTCGGGCAGAATGACAAGGCGCTTGAGTATCAGCCCGACGTGTTGCCGAAGACCACCTTCGAACAAACGCCTGATGGTCTCAAGCTGCGTGCCATGCGGGCTCAGCGGCTCTACAACGATCGCAAGTGGCCGAATCCGGTGGTGATCAAGCTCACCCACGTCAAGCCAGCTTTGGTGCCTCCACAAGTGGAGACTTTGGCCGCGAAGCGCTCCTCCGATGGCAGTGTGGAAGTTCGGGCCAAGCTTCATTCCCTTGGCGATTCCAAGACCGTGGAGGCCAGCGCGGAATATCGTGATATCACCGGTCTAGATGTGAATGAGCGCATGGAAAATTGGGAGGCCTCGCCTTCCCTTGTGCGCGATGCGACTGGAGAATTCGGGATC
>CALMKO010000374.1 GCA_937867415.1 uncultured Verrucomicrobiota bacterium
GTGAATACCTATGCGCTCTTCGCCGAACTTTTTTCCAGCCTCGGTCGGTTCCGCGCGGGAGTCATCGTTCCAACCGGAATAGCCACCGATGCCCTAACGGCTCCATTTTTCGCGCATTTGGTCGAAAAAAAACGCCTGGCTCGACTGGTTGATTTTGAGAATCGAGCTGGCCTTTTCCCAGACGTTGACAGCCGCATGAAATTCAGCTTGCTGACTTTGGGACGTGATGAGCAAGAAGCGAGATTCGCATTTTTTCTTACTGATCCGGCGCAGCTACTCGAACCCGAGCGCAATTTTAGTCTCTCGCCATCTACAATCAAAAGCCTTAATCCAAACACCCTCACCGCATCGGTATTTCGCTCTCGTGCCGACGCCGTAATGACTTCCAAAATCTACGCCAAAGCACCTGTTCTCATTGACTCTAGCAAATCCGTCGAGGGAATCCCCTGGAAGATCAGTCATGCCAGCACTTTCTTTGACATGACACGCGATTTTCATCACTTTCACTCGCCACAAGATTTGGAGGGAAAAGACCTGATTCAGGAGGGCTGCAATTGGCTCGAATCGAAAACACGCGAGACTAAGTTTGTGCCATTGTTTGAGGCCAAGATGCTTCACTTGTTTGACCATAGGTGGTCATCGAACTCAGAAAACGATTGCGGCGACAAGTATGAAGACACGGATAAATCTGACCCTTATTTTGAACCTCTTCCTCGCTTTTGGGTTCCAAAAGAGGAGGTGGCCGTCCGCCTGCAAAAGCAGGGATGGAATAAATCCTGGCTGATCGGAATTCGGAAAATTGCCAGAACAACAGACGAACGCACAATAATTGCAACGATCTTTCCCATTGGGGCCGTGGGAAATAGCGAACACATAATCTTCCCTGGATCACAGTTTTCAATCTCCAAGATCAGCTACTTTGTCGGTGCCGTCTCTTCCCTTGCATTTGATTATGTCGCCCGCCAAAAAATCGGTGGAGCCAATTTGAACTATTTTTATCTGGAGCAACTGCCTGTTCCTTCTCCAGTCGAGGTGTCGCCGCAAGTCGAGGCCTTCATCGTTCCGCGTGTCTTGGAACTCACCTACACCTCGCATTCGCTGGCCCCGTTCGCGCGGGATCTGGGCTATGACGGCCCGCCCTTTGGGTGGGACGAGGACCGCCGGGCGCTGCTGCGCGCCGAATTGGACGCCTTCTACGCCCGCGCCTACGGCCTCGACCGCGACGAACTCCGCTACATCCTCGACCCCGCGGACATCAAAGGCCCCGACTACCCCTCCGAAACCTTCCGCGTCCTCAAGGAAAAGGAAATCCGCCTCTACGGCGAATACCGCACCCGCCGCCTCGTCCTCGAAGCCTGGGATCGCATGATGGCGAACGGCACCTTCGCAGCACTGGATCTAACACCCGGATCCAGTCAGCAAGATCAGCCAGTCCAAATATCACTTCCGCCAGCAAAAGAACTCAGGGACCGCACTTGGGCTTGGCCCCCGCAAGTCGCGCGGAAGGACCGCCTGCGATACGCGGCCCAGTATGCACTTTGGGTTTCCGATCCCAAACAGGATGCCTCACGCCTGCGGATTCTCATCGCCAGCCTTGCAGAACCCGCGCTGCTGTCCGGGTGGCTAACAAAAGATGAACGAAGCCAGTGGGAACGATTGATCGGTCCCGAAGCCCGCCCCATTGCCAGTGGTGTGGTTCGCCTGCATCCCGAAACTAATGCGGCTTGGAAAGCCGCCTTCGAGCAACTCATCACATCCGGCCAACTGCGCGAAGAGCAGGATGGCGGGTGGACACGCGGCAGCCATTTCGACGCATCTGGTCTCAGCGCCGATTCACCGGATGCCCAACGTACCGCGTTCGCGCTGAACGCGATCCGGCGGATGGACATCGAACAACTCCGGCCCTTGATCGTCTTGGAAGACAATATCATTTGGGAAAAGCTGGCGTATGGCACCTGATCTTTTCATTCCAGAATTGCAGTCCCCCGTTCCCCCGCAAGGGACGCGGGAACCCCGCCTATGGGTGAGAAGAGTGGCTATATTTGAGGATGAGACAACGAACCGCAGAAACATCCCGCTCAAAACCGGCCTGAACATCGTCTGGACTCCGGACCTGTCTAGCAGCGGACAGCGCGCGTTGGCTCACGGTAGTGGCAAGACCACATTCTGCCGGCTGATCCGCGCGTGTCTTGGAGAATCGGATTTCACCACCGAAACCCAGCGTCACCGCCTTCTACACAAAATGCCGAAAGGATTCTTTGCCGCGGAAGTCATGATTGATGGAGTTTGCTGGGTTTCCATTCGCACATTCGGGTTGGGGGACAGCTACGTGGCGCAGGCGGAAAGCATCGAAGCCGCCATAACCCGTGGACGGCAAGACGGTGATCCACCGTCACTTGACCGGATCATCAGGGAAACTTTTTTCGGCGATTTGATCGGCCTAACACCTCCCGAGGTCGATGACGAACATATCTGGGATCTCCTGAGAGCGTGGCTTTCCCGCGATCAGGAATGCCGCTTGGGGGACATCCTCTCCTGGCGTTCACCCAAAACGCAAACACGCTCGCGCGCCCAAGTGGTGAGTGAAGCCGCGAAGTTGGCAATGGTCCGCCTCGCCGTGCGGGCGTTGGACAAAGTGGAAATGCGTGCCAGTGTCCGCGAACGAAAGCTCTCCAAGGAAGCCGAGGAGGAAAGGAAGCGACAGACCTTTCTCGAACAACAAAGGGCGGATAGAATGAAGGCACTCCGTCATGCCCTGGAAGTGGGCGACGAGGTCGGATTCGACGATGCACTGGACCACAAAGGACTCATTTCCCTTGCGACGGCGCGCTTCGAAGCCGCCATGGGTGCCGAACTGCCACCGCCACCGGAGCAACCCTCGCTGGTTGGCCTGCTGCGGGATCTCAACACCAAGCGAGTCACCCACCTCGAAGAAGCGCGAAAGCTCGAAAACGACGCTGAACGGAAGCGCACGGAGGCCACACATCTTCGATCCGAAGCCCGATTGGGAGAGATTGATGTGAAACAAGGTCAAGTTCGCGTCTGCCCACTCTGCCGGGTGCCCGTGGACGAGGTATTGGCGAGCAAGTGTGGAATTTCGCTTGAGCACTGTAATATCGAGGCCCTCAAAACCCAAATCGCGGAAAAGGAAAAAAAGGCGGCCTTGCTGGTTGAGGATGCCCAGAAGTCCGAAACCAACGCCCGCCAGATTTCCACACTCGTCAGCCAACTTTCTAACCAGATCCGAGAAACGGAAGAGCAAGCACAGAAGGCCGAAGCCGAGCGCCGTTCCGCACACGGTGCCAAGATGCAGCTCCAAGACAAAGTCTTCGAGGCCCGACGCCTCCTCGACGAATCCCGCGCGTTGCGCGCCGAGTGCGAGAAGCCCGCTCCCACGGCATCCTTGAACGCGGAGTTAGAGACGCTGCGTGTGCAGCTCGAACAGGGTCGAGGACGAGCACAGGAGGCGATCTACAGTTTGGAAACCCAATACCGGGCCATCATGGCCGCCTGGCTTCCCGACGGCGTCGATGGCGTTATCAAGCTCGACGGAAAAGGCCTGAAAGTGGACGTCGAGTTGGAGGACCGCGGTGAGGTTTCAACCGCAGCGCTCGATTCCCTCAAGATCGTGGCCTTCGACCTCGCCGCCCTTCACCTCGCCACCGAGGGGAAAGCCGTCCTCCCCCCGTTTCTCATCCACGACAGCCCCCGCGAAGCCGATCTCGACGCCATGCTCTACGGACGACTCTTCGAAATGATCGCCGAATGGGAAAAGGCCTCCGGTGGCCCATGCTTCCAATACATCGTCACCACCACCACCGCGCCGCCGCCTGACCTGCGCGGCGACGATTTCGTGAAACTCAAAATGAGTTCAACCCCGGCGAAGGAACGCCTTTTCAAAATTGACCTATGACCATACCCCTCGAAAGCGTGTTCTGGGATGACGTGCTTCAGCCACGTGGCGAGATCTCTGAGAGGTGTACCTTTTCGCTTTTGCCAGGAGACGGCCCCACCGGTGACCTCACGATTTTCGAATCTACCTTTGTGGACGGGGACCTTCTCCAGAAAGTGCGCGTCCTGATCGAGTTCGACGGCATCGGTCAGGATTTCATC
>CALMKO010000375.1 GCA_937867415.1 uncultured Verrucomicrobiota bacterium
TTACACCCTGGGCCGTCATTTGTTAAGATATCTTAAATTTTGTCGCGTAGTGTGTAGTGTGATAAGATTTCAAAGATTTTTTTAGGAGTAGATCACCACTTCGTTCTTAAGTTGATTTGCACTCAGGATGTAGTCGGTGCCGTTGTGATGAAACAACTTTGTCTGGGTGGGGCCGACGTTTCGTTCGATCTCGGTCATTTCAATCTGCCCTTTTGATAGATCGATCACCTTGTGGAATTCGAGAGCTTCCGAATCCCGTCGGTTTCCGACAACGATCACTGAATCACCCTTGAATTTGCCGGCAGACAAGCCATGACCAAAGCTTAATGAAGAGGTATAGCATGATTCCCATTCGCCGGATTTCTGCTTGTAGATGTTGAGGGTGTTGCCATGAAATGGCTCGATGGTGACGAGTTCGTCGATTCCGTCGCCATCGAGATCGATATAGACGAATTCGCTCACCTCATTGGGGAAAATCCGGACAACTTTGAAACCCGTTTCTTGATCGTGTTCGACCGCGAATATGCCTTCCGCACCCGACACACAGAGCGACTCTACACCGTTGATGACCGCCTTGCCCATGCCATGATTGCGAACCAGATTGTCGAGCAGGAGCGTGGGCTTCCAGTCGCTGTTCCCGGCCTCGTCCACCGCGACGACGAATAGCTCGCCCGCGTTTGACCAGTCTTCGGGATTTGCCTTGTGTTTGCTGCATGAGGCAGCGAACAGGTAGTTGACATTGCCGATTGTCAGAAACTCGCATCGATGGGCGAATGGAAGTTCGAGCACTTTGCTTGCGGACCATGTATCGTCGCTTTTTGAGTGGAGGTAGATGCCCGCACCGTTACTGATGAAAGGCGGAAATAAGCCCATCACTGATACCAAACGATCCTTGCTTCCCGGTATGGGAACCAAGCTCATCGTGCCGCCCGGGCCTGAAGCAATTTCAGTGAGCGTCTGGGTCTCAAGATTGACCAGGTGGGACGGGAATTCCAGTTCCGAACCGGCGGCGACTTGCAGGCTTCCTCCAAAGTTGAAGACGTTTGCTGTATAGACACATTCGAGGCTGAGCAGTTTTGTTTTCTTAAACATGAATTGATGCAGGTGATGGTGTTGCAAATTCTTTTTCGATTTCGTAGATTCGCTGGATCTTCGCTTCTGATCTACCGCCGACTTCATATTCTGAATTCATCCAGACGGAGATGAGGGATTTGGCCAATTCCGCACCCATGACTTGAGCTCCAAATGTCAGGATATTGACATTATTGCTCTTGATCGAGCGTTCAACGGAATAGATATCGGAAGCCACCGCCGCATAAGCGCCTGCCACCTTATTCGCGGCGAGCGCCACGCCGATGCCCGTTCCGCAGAGGAGTATGCCGCGATCCTGTTTTTTGGACGCAACGGCCTGGGCGACTGCCAATGAGGTGTCCGCATAGATTGGATTGTCGCTTCCGTAGTCAGTCACTTGATGTCCGAGAGATTCGAGATGCCGGATCAGGACTTCTTTCAGCTCCGAGGCATTGGGATCACAGCCAATGGCAATTGATTTCTTCATGGCGGTTTTGGTAGCAGATCACAAGGCTTCTAGGATTTCACGGATACGTGTGAATCCGGTTCTCCCGCTGTTAAAGATAGGGATTTTGGCGTTCGTCAACTCAGGTTCGAGAGCGCTCATGGACAACTGGGCAAGCACAATGGCGTCAACTTTGTTGGACAGCTGTTCTATTTCACGAAGCAGGAGTTCATTATGTTTTTCCGTATTGCCCATTTTGATTGCGGCGAATGCTTCACTGCACAACACGGTGGTGACATCGATCTCCTTCCCTGCATCCGCAGCGGCGAGATGAAGGAGTTGGGTGGAGGCCGGAACCGTGGTCGGGACAGTGGCAAGCAGCCCGATCCTTTTCCCCTGTAGCACGGCCATATCCATCATCGGACGGTCGATCTGCAACATCGGGGTGTTGATCATGGGCCTGGCGACTTCCACCGCGCGGTTGAAGGTGGAGCAGGCAAGCAGAATGACGTCCACACCGGCTGTTTCGAGGTAGTTCGCATAGGTGGCGAATTTGTAGAAATTTTGTTTGGGAATCACACCCGGCTGACACGCAAAATTCGAGTTCTGGATCGTGTCGTCCACATGGTGGACCACCTTTACGTCAGGAAGGATGGTGTCAAGGAATGGCTGCACGGCCTTGCAGGTGATCAGCGCTGCGTGGATGATACCGACGGTTCGGTTTGATAGGTCTTGCATGGGATGAATGTTTTAAGATTTCGTGGAAATGTGAAGAGGTTGGATCTTTGGAATGACTAGACAGATGAGAATGAATGCGGCGATATGCAGAGAGCCAGATAGCACGAGCGCGGGTGTGTAGCTGTAGCCGTTGTCACGCAGCCAGCCGACCACTTGGCCCAGCGCCACACCGCCCATGGCACCGCCGAATCCAACGAGTCCTGCGAGGGTGCCCACCGCGCGTTTTGTGATCATATCCGTTGGCAGGATCATGACGAGGGTTGACCAGGATTGTTGGCCGAAGAATGCGAGGCTGAAGACGAAGATCACCCAGCCTACGGAATGCAATTGAGGAGCAAGCATCACCCAGGGCATCAACGCGGCGCTCAGGCCAAGTGCCAGCTTGCGGGACTTGTTGACGGACATCCCTCGTTTCAGTAGCCAGCTTGACAAGCCACCACCGGCGAGGCATCCAACACCCGATGCCGCATAGGGAATCCAGCCGATGCTGCCGGCCGCCTTGATGTCGAGATGAAATGAGTCAAAAAGGTATTTTGGCAACCAGAAGATATAGAAATACCATGCTCCGTCACTGAGGAATTTTGCGCCCACGATGGCCCAGGTCTCGCGGTGCTGAAGCAGGCTTGCCAACGAAATTTTCACCACCGGTTGCTCCATTGCAATGCGTGATGGACTTGTGTTTTCCGGAGATTGATAGATCCACCACCACCAGATCGCCCATGCCAGACCCATCGCGCCGGTCAGAAAGAAAACCCACCGCCATTCGGCGAGATTGAACCACCCGACATGGGTTAGCACCATCACGATCAGGGGGGGGGCGATCACGGCTCCAACCGCAGTGCCAGCGTTGATGATTCCCATTGCTGTCGCCCGGTCGCTCACGGGAAACCATTCGGTGACCACACGGGTGGCCGCAGGGAATCCTCCCCCCTCACCGATTCCGAGAAGCAGGCGGCTCACAATGAGAGCGACTACGCCACCTGCAAGCCCGTGGCTGGCGCACGCCAGTGACCAGAAGATCATAATGCACAGGAAGCCACGCCGCGTCCCCATTCGATCCAACAGCATGCCGCCACCGACATACATCAGTCCATAGGTGATAAGAAACGCCGAGTCCAAGCCCGCCTTTACTTGGTTGCTGAAAGGGATGTCCTCTTGGATGGCGTTGATCGCCCATGGCAGGGTTTGGCGGTCGAGGTAGCTTATGGCCATGGCACAACTGACCATCAGCGCGATGCCCCAGCGCGCCGATGACCTTGGAACGGACAAGGGCCGTGATTCAGTGTGAAGGGGTTTCAAGGTAGGATAACGACGGTGTGTTTGAATGGATTTACCCTTGAGTGGGTGGAAGAAGATCCGCAACAGTCAAGGGAGCGGTCTTTCTGGCCGGTCAGAGGTTTATGGCTCAAAGGCTGGCGGGTAGCGGCGGGTTCGAGTATGGCCCGATCAGGCCGTTTTTCGTCCATTCTTCCGGATACACCAGTCGTGCCCCGGGGGGCAAATGCCCATGAGTAAGGTGAAAATGGCCCGTCCGGGCCATATCCGAAATCACTCAGAGGGGGCAAATTAGCTTTTGCAGGATGTAGGATGTCTCACAACCCTAGTTCCCGGTCGCTTCCCGCGTCAGGGTCTTCCCTAAATCGTTTAATAGCCGAGTAAGAACGCTGAGCAAATTTTGGACAATTTCTGTGCGCTTTGCTCCGCGATCGGCGTATGCAACGGGGTGCAAATCCGCGCCAAAATGCGTGCTTCATTTAACGCCCAAAAACCTCGGGGTTTGATTCTAGAAATTGCCACAGAATGTATCAAATCCATGAAATATCCTATCATGCAACCTAAGGTAATAGCCTTGATGTTTT
>CALMKO010000376.1 GCA_937867415.1 uncultured Verrucomicrobiota bacterium
CACGATAAAGCGTCTCCGATTACTCATGCCCTCCACCCTAGCCACCCCACCCCCCATGTCCAGAACAATCTAATAACAAGACTGACTTGTTATCTGACTTGTTATTAAATCGGTAAGGTCCGGCACCGATGTGATTTTCACGCTCGATGAGCATGGCGGCGTTCATGGTCTTGGCCTACTGGTGTAGTAATCTCAGACGAAAGGCCTTGATCGGACGCTGCAAGCCACCCGGGAGGGCGGTGAATCGCAGGTGAAATCAGCTTCTCGCTTTTACAGAAGAAATTTTACACTACCCCAATTTTTATGGTGGTACCTGATTTGGCTTTGCCTAATGGACGGATTGCCTGAAACTATGGGCCAATTTATGAGCAATCCGTTCCGTGAAGATCTTGTATCCCGCTCGCCTGCCGAGCCCTGCTCCATCGTCATTTTCGGCGCTACTGGAGATTTAACCCACCGCAAGCTTATCCCCGCCCTGTATAACCTGGCTGTGGATGGGGAGTTGCCCACGGGAGTCAAGATCATCGGTTTTGCTCGTCGCGAAAAGACCGACGCCGAGTTTCGCGAGGGACTTGAGGTTCTTAATCGCAAGGTCTCCCGCTCTGGACACGACGAAACGATTTGGGGCAATTTCATTGAGTCTGTAAGTTATCATACTTCGGAGTTTACGGACTCGGGAGGGTTTAAGAGTCTTTCCGAGAAGCTTGACGCCATCGACGCGGAGCGCGGAGGAAAGGGAAACCGGCTGTTTTACATCGCTTCAGCACCGGAATTTTTTGATGAGATCCTGATCCATCTCAAGCGGGCCAATCTCAACGAGGCCAAGCCCGGCTGCTGGTCGCGGGTCATCGTTGAAAAACCATTCGGAACGGATTTGGCGACCGCCAAGCATCTCAATCAAGTGGTCAACGATACGTTCCAGGAGCGCGATACTTACCGGATCGATCATTACCTCGGCAAGGAAACGGCCCAGAATTTGATGGTGCTGCGCTTCGGCAACGCGATTTTCGAACCGCTTTGGAATAGCAAGTACATCAGTCACATCCAGATCACCTGTGCTGAGAACCTTGGCATGGAAGGTGGCCGTGGGGGCTATTATGAAACTGCCGGTGCGTTGCGTGACATGGTTCAGAATCACTTGTTGCAACTGCTCAGTCTCGTCGCGATGGAGCCTCCGACTGATCTCACGGCGGATGGTGTCCGGGATGAGAAAGTAAAGGTGATCCGTTCTCTGAGGCAATGGGACACCCCGGAAAAAGTCGCTGCCAACGTGATCCGCGCCCAATACACCGCCGGCCACATCGACGGTAATCCTGTTCCCGGGTATCGGGAGGAGGACCGCGTTTCACCGGAATCTAAGACGGAAGCTTACGTAGCGGTTCGCCTTCTCATCGATACATGGCGGTGGAGTGGCGTGCCGTTTTATATCCGTATGGGCAAGCGTCTGCCAAAAAAGTCCACTGAGATTTCCGTTCACTTCAAGGACGCGCCTTGCGTGCTTTTCAACGCTCTCACTGGCGGTGTGCCTGGGGGCAATGTGCTTGTCATCCGGATTCAACCGGACGAAGGAATCTCCCTCCGCATGGTTTCAAAGATTCCTGGAACCAGCCTTCGTCTTGAGCCTGTCAAAATGGATTTCCACTACGCGACAAGCTTTGGCAAGGGTAGTCCAGAGGCATACGAGCGGCTTTTGTTAGATTCGATTGCTGGCGATGCCACTCTTTTTGCCCGCCGTGATGAGGTGGAGGAGGCCTGGAAGTTCATTGACCACATCGAGCACGCTTGGCACGAGTCCAAGAATCCGCCACCGATGGCCGAGTTCGTCGCCGGTTCCTGGGGGCCGCGTGAGGCGGACCATCTGCTCCAGCAAGACGGCAACCAGTGGCGTCGGCTTTGATTGAGGCGGTTGTGGTGCAATCTTCCAGCCCGAAGGGGTGGTGGTGACATCGAAGCGCGTGCGATTAGGGGCACTGAATCAACCGAGAATCAGCAGTAGTGATGCATATTCGCGGGTTAGCTGTTCTAGGCGATGGGTTATAAGTGAAATACTTGACTGCTGAAAGCTTCGCTGGATTGACTCATGGGGTGAAAGACGCGGCTACAAAACCCGCCTTTAATTCGCTGTTTTAACTGCGGATTTAAGATTCAAGAGCGAGCGTTTGCATCTTGGGTGGCAACCGACTTTCTGCGGTCAGACCTCCGCGAGTCCTTAGTCAAGTTGCAAGCAGGATCTTATAAAAAGTCAGTCATTTAATCGGTAATCGGTTATGCAATCGGCGGGTTCGGCCCCGACCGGGGAGCAAGTTGGAATTTATAAAAAGTCAGTCATACAATCGGTGCTTGAGGCTTGGTTGGAGGCTCGGTTGGGCGCGGTAGCCCCTTTATCCCAGAGGGGTGGTGCTGTATTCGGCCTTCAGGACGGCGAATTTTTCGCTTGGTAGAGAGACCTTGTTTTTCGTGACATTGCCGGACTCAACGCAGAGCATTGTGAGGTAATCGTGATCGCTAAGGTCGGAGAGGTGCTTGGATTTGCTGATCCACGGGTTCCAGACGACCGTCGAGTTTGATCCGGATTTTTTGATGTGGATGAGGCGATCAAAGCCTGGGTCCTGGATGGTAATGTTGGCGGTGTTGTCGAAGTAGACGCGATCGACTTCTCTGTCGACTTTGAGGACCTCAGCGGTTTCGATGGCACCGCTTCCTGTGACTTTGTCATCATAGCGTGCGTTCCTGAGACCTGCGATTCGAATGGTGTTGATATCACTGACCTTGAAATACGTGTGCAGGCAGTTTTCGTAGTCGAAATCCTTGTCAGCATGGTTCTTGATTCGCATTTCGAGAGTCAGGGTCTCGCCGACGGTGATGAAGTAGTCGACTTCGAAGAATTCAAGTGTGGGTAGCTTGAGATAAATACGGACCGAGTGGTTGGTTTCGAGGCGGGTTTCCTGGATTTCCCACAGCGTCCTGCGTGCGAAGCCGCTGGCAGGCAGCCCGTCGCGAGGCCCGAACCAGGGGAAGATGATTGGGATGCCGCCGCGGATGGGTTGATCCGGGGTGAACTGGCTTTTTTCGCTGAGAAAGAGCAGGGCGGGTTCGCCCTTTTTCTGGAAATGGGTGACGTGGGCACCGTGCAGATAGATTTCTGCGCTGCTCCATGGGGTTTGGACGCAAAGCTTGTCCATGCCACCGTTGCCCTTCGAAAGGGAGAGGTGACCGGGGATTTCCCATGGATTGGGTGGTTTCATGAACCCTAGCGTTTTTTTCTCAGGAATGGAGGCAGGTCGAGATCTTCGCCGTCGAAGACGTTGGGGGTCTCGCCCTCGAAGCGTCCGCGTGGGGTTGAATCCAGGGAGAGTTCGCTTTGCAGTCCGGAAGTTTTGATGCCGAGTTTGAGTTTGGGGGGCTCAGGATCGCCTTCAGCGGCAGGGGTGGCGATGGGTTCTGGGGGTGTTGGCTCGGGGATGACGGCGGCAGGTGTTTGTGGCTGGGCCACGGGTTGGGCAGCATCATCGGGAATATCTTCTGGAAATTCGAGTGGCTTGCGCTTGCCCCAAGGGGAGGCGACGGAAGGGCGTTTTTTGGAAATCAGCGTGAAGCCTGAACCTTTGGGGAGCGCCGTTGGTGGGGTTGGCTCGGTTGTTTGGACTGCGGTTTCATGCGCGTTTTCTTGTTCGTCGTTGGCTACGGGGACTTCCTCGATCGCGTGAATCTCGATCAATTCGTCTGAGGACTCGTTTTCGATGGGTTCCGGGTCGGGGACGTCGGACTGGGTGTATAAATCCATGACCTCGACTTCTTCGATTTCAGGTCCAACGGCGGGTTCGGTCTCTGCAAGGGGGGGTGGGGTGCTCTCCGGGGTTGTTGGTGTGGTTTCTTGGGCG
>CALMKO010000377.1 GCA_937867415.1 uncultured Verrucomicrobiota bacterium
TACCTATGTCCCGGCTGCCAGAACCACCCGATGCCTATCCGTTGAGCGCTTACGCGTTAGCCGCTGCCGAGGACGGGGTGGAGAGCGCCAGCCGGGGGAGCGGGGGAGATCCTCGGCGTGACGGATCCTGCGGAAGCCTGCTTCTGCCCATAACAGACCGCTCGCCATCCAGCGGGGAATCATATCCTCCTTTTCATTCCAGCGCTTCACGTTGCCCGTAGCTTCACGCCAGTTGCGCAGAACGTTTTCAATCAAGTTGGTGCTCAGGAAGGTCACATTGAGGGTCGATGGAACATCCAACCGGTGGAAGGCCAGCAGCGCGTCCTTGCGGTTCTCCAAAGCCAGTGCGGCTGCCGCATTGCGCTCGCTGACGAAATCCAGCAGCTCGTCGAATGCCTCTTCTTCCGCTTGCCGGCCCTGCGCCTCCCGCAGCATTTTGAAATGAATATCGAGGTCCGCACGGTCACGGCGCCGCACCTTGTCGCGCAGGTTGGAGTGGGCGTGTACGAGGCATTTCTGTTGGACCGCTTCCGGCCAAACGCGACCGATGGCCGTCGCGATGGCCTGGCCCGGACACTCTGCCGGAGCAGTTGGCGGAACAAATTCGCGGCTTCCTTTTCTTCGCCTTACAAGAAGGCTTCTTTCAATTTTTCGTGGAACGCGGTGGTTGGTTTTGGTTTTAGCGCCCTCATGCTGATGCATGAGGCCAACCAGCCATCAACCAGTTTTAACAACTCAGGGGATACTACCGTTTTACGGGAGAGAATCATGAAAAGCCCTCGATTCTCAATTTATCCCCCGTTTGGTGTTGAGTTGCGCATTCAGAAGGATAGGATCGCCCCGGTGAGCCTGATGCAGAATTTTAAGTTTTTGAAGGCGGTGGCCGTCTCCATGGTGATCTTGACCCTCGGTGTAAGTGGGCAGGAGTCTGAAAGTGTCATGGTCGTGGAGGCTTATTCCGGGAAGATCCTCGTCGCATCCAATGCCTCCGCCAAGCGCCCCATCGCCAGCTTGACCAAGATCGCCACTGCCGTCGTCACGGTGGACTGGGCCACCGCCACCAATACCGACCTCGGCACCGCTGTGATCACCGTGCCACAGACCATCACCCTCGTTGGCGGCCCGAATCCCATGAACCTCCAGCCTGGCGACCAGCTCACCCTGCGGGATGCCCTCTACTCTGCCATCCTCGGTTCCGACAACCTTGCTGCCCTCACCATCGCCGATCACGTCGGGCGGGAAATTCTCAACCGCCGCGGCAAAGGGGGTGACCCGGTCGTCGCCTTCGTTGCGGAAATGAATCAACTCGCCAAGGCGCTCGGTATGGCGCAGACGAAGTTCGCCAATCCCCATGGATTGGATCGCCCCGGAACCAAGGCCTATTCCACCGCAGCCGATGTCGTCCGTCTATCCGCCTACGCCATGCGCCGCAATGCTTTCAACTTCATCGCCCGCCAGAAGGATCGCCAGGTCAGCGTCAGCGGCCCGGGTGGCAAGCGGGGATTCCTGGTGAAAAATCTCAACGAGCTCGTCGGTGAGCCCGGCATTCTCGGCTTGAAAACTGGCACGACGAATGCAGCCGGCCCTTGCGTCTCTGTCTGCATGGATCGCGAACCCCTCGTCCGCCAAAAGCCGGATGGCTCGAAAGGTGCCACCCCGCGGCGGCTCATCGTCGTCGTTTTGAACAATCCGGATCGCTTCAACCGAGCCCGCTCACTGATCCGCCAGGGATGGGCGACTTACGACCCCTGGCTCGCGGCCGGTGCCCCCGTGCAAGACCAGAAGCGCGAATTCCTTAGTTTGCCGTCTCCCCAATAAACCCTCCCACCCCCTTCACCACAGAAATTATGAAAATCGGAATTCTCAACAGCGGGGGCGATTGCCCGGGGCTTAATGCAGTGATTCACGGTGTCGTCGGCGCAGCCCACCAGCTCGGCTGGGAAGTCATCGGTTTCCGCGACGGTTTTGAAGGAATGCTCCCGCCTGCCAGTTACAAGGTGCTCACGCCGCGTGACACCATCGGCATCCTCAAGCTCGGTGGCACCATTCTGGGCACGACCAACAAAGGGCACTTCGCTGCTAAAGTCGGAAAAGGTGACATCGCGGAAGTTCCGGCAGAGATCGTCGCCAAGGCCAAGCAGACCATGGAAGTGCTCGACATCAGTGCGCTTGTGGTCGTCGGCGGGGATGGTTCGTTGACCACCGGTCTCCAGCTCTACCGCGAAGGTTGGCCGATCATCGGCGTCCCCAAGACCATTGATAACGACCTTAGCGCCACCGCGTTCACCTTTGGCTTCGACAGCGCCGTTTCCACCGTGGTGGATGCCCTCGACCGGCTTCACACCACTGCGGAGAGCCACAAGCGCGTGATGGTTCTGGAAGTCATGGGCCGCCACGCTGGCTGGATCGCCCTTTGGGGCGGCATCGCCGGTGGCGCTAACGTGGTGCTTCTCCCGGAAATCCCGTTTTCCTTTGAAAAGATCAGCTCGTTCATTAACCAGCGCGACTCTCAGGGCCATCATAGTACGCTCGTCGTCGTCGCCGAGGGTGCCACCATGCCCGAGGGGGAAATCGTCACGATTGACGACAACGCCGGCGGTGAAGTCCGTCTCGGGGGCATCGGCGACCGTGTCGCGGCAAGACTTGCCAAGACCACCGGCAAGGAGACCCGCGCCTGCACGCTTGGGCACCTCCAGCGCGGTGGCGCACCCACCTCCATCGACCGGATCCTCGGCATGCGCTTCGGTGTGATGGCGGTGAAGCTTGCCCAGGAAAAAAAATTCGGCCGCATGGTCAGTTATCAGGCCTATCATGTGGATTCCGTGCCGATCGAACAAGCGGTCAATCAACTTCGCCTCGTCGAGCCTACTAGCGAACTCGTTCTCGCCGCCAAGGCGGTCGGGATCTGCTTTGGAGACTGAACCCACATCACCTGCAATCACCTGAAAATCTGACCCCATGTCACCCGATCCCTTACTCCAGCTTCTCCGCCGCAAGGCCCGTTTTTCCAATCAGGATCTAGCAGATCTGTTATCGCTCAGCCCCGCCGAGGTGGCCTCCCGCATCGCCGCATGGGAAGGGGACCATACGATTCTTGGGTATCACGCCGTCGTCGATCCCGAAGCGCTGGGTGACACCTCGGTGTCTGCTTTCATCGAGGTCAAGGTCACCCCCGAGCGTGGTGGTGGTTTTGACCGGTTGGCCATGCGGGTTGCCCGTTTTGACCAAGTGGTTTCGTGTTATCTGGCAAGCGGTGGCTATGACCTGATGGTGGTGGTTGAGGGCAGCGACCTCCGTGAAGTTGCGCGTTTTGTCTCCGAAAAACTCAGTTCGTTGGACGGCGTGATTTCCACCGCCACTCATTTCCGGCTGAAGACCTACAAGGAAAACGGCTTCCTCTTCGAGAAGGATGCCGCCAGCGAGCGCCTCGCGGTCTCACCGTAAGCGCCGCAGCCCGCTGCTTCAGGGCGCTCAAGCCCCTGCGGTTCACGAACGGTGAATGGAGCCTGGCGCGGTGGATCCGCGCTTTTGACGGAGGAAATTTGACACCCGCGCTGGATCGGCCGGCGCGGGTGCTTCAAGCAATTGGATTCCTAGGGATCCGTGGACTTTTCGGATCGAGGGATGGGCTTGAGCAGCCTATTCCAGGGGGACTGCCGTTGCTTCCGGGCGCTCTTGGTAAATGCACAAAGTGTCATCTAATTTGCATAAAGTGTCGTTGCATAAAGGAGGAAAACTCGATAGTCCTACACGCTACAAAAGGGGAGGTGACTCCTGCTTTTGCGACTCGATCATCTATTGAATCAACCCATGAACCCACGTAACTCATTGATGCAAGAAGTTCCCCCAATGGGAGCCCCGTCAACCGAATTCCAGCCCGCTG
>CALMKO010000378.1 GCA_937867415.1 uncultured Verrucomicrobiota bacterium
CTACTACCGTGCCGGTGGGATTCTGCCTTACGTGCTCGCCCAGATTCTGGCGTGACCGTGGCGGTAACCGGAGCGAAGGGGAGATGGAGGGACTAACTTCTCAAAATCTCCCCTCAATTTTCATCCGCCATCCCAAGCGCTCAAACAGGCCGCCATCCGCATTCGGATGGCGGCTTTCTTTTTTGCCCATCAAAACGCCAGGGCGATTGGCTGTAAGCCGGTAATCCTTGTAAAACCGTTTTTTGACCCAACGTTCTGCTAGAGAGGTCTCCTTGATTCAAGGGATTGAAGTCACCAGACAACCGCCCTGATCAAAACACCTAAAAGCGAACTTCCCGCTTGAATCGATCACCAAGCGGTGCGTCCTGATTCCAGTGATCGAGAGCTTCAGAGACACCACTATCGAAAAGCTCTTCCTCGGCCAGGAACTAAGCCGAAAGGAATCCAACAAACTCGGATGCCTGAATCGAACAAGAGTCTTCGAACGTCTCGCGATCCTCGACGGGGCCAATGAAAAATCCCTCCTGCTCATCCCCGGCCTCCATGACCACAAACTCAAGGGAACCAGGAAATACTCCATCGACGCAGACTTCAGGAAATCCCCATCGCCCATCACGGCATCACCCAAGCCGGGGCCGCCGAAGTCATGAAAGTCAGGAAAGCCCAGCTCAGTGATGTCATCCGCCGGAAAAAGGCAGTCAGCGCCAAGCTCGCCCTCCGCGGCCAGTTCTGCTTCGGCCTCCCAGGCGAAGCTTGCCGCTGACCTCCACATCAGCCCACAGTCCCTCAATGACATTCTCGCCAATCGCCGCATGCTCACCCGGGAGCAGCACTGACTCAAGCTCGGTCGCCACTTCGGAAACGAGCCGGAATACGGGATGCTCCGCAAAAGCCACAGAGAAAAAGCAGAAGAACTCAGCGCGGTAATCCCGCCCCAAGTCGCGAGCTGAACACGCTTCGGATTCGCCCCCTACGTGCTCGCGCAGATTTTGGGATAAGGTCTCGTGAATTCCTCGGGTCATAAACTTGTTCCAAAAAACCTGACTTCTGCACCGGTGGATGGTTTTCATTTCTCACTCTTTGAAAACCTTGATTTTTGCTCGTTCTACCAGTTAGCTTGGCACGGCATGGGAGAACTCAAAGATGGAATTTACGATCATCTGATCAGCGAAAAACTGCGGTGTGCCCTCGACGCTCTGGATAAATCCGCGCAGCACGCTGTTTTTGAAAACCTCGAAGAAACCCTCGCTACCGATTATCTCACCCGCTTCCTGCGTGCCCGGATCAACCAGGCGCTGTCTGTCGTAAAGCATGAGCGCCGTCTCGATCTCACAAACCGGCTGATTCATTCGCTTGCCGAGTTCGATGAAAATCTAACCTTCCTAAGTTCGGAGAAAATCGAATCCATTACGGAAATCCTTGATGAAATCTCCCCAAAGGGCAGCGGGCGCTTCTTGCGGCCTACCACCTCGCCCAGCAGCCCCAGTCTTTTCACCGGCACGGGAGCAAGCCCGCAACTAGGCCGCGAACTCGAACTGGAGCTGGAAAGCGCCGATCGGGTAGATATGCTGGTTTCGTTCATCAAATCCGCTGGGCTCAAACTGCTCCTTCCCGCCCTCAAAAGATTCACTGCACGCGGCGGCAAACTCCGAGTCATCACCACCACCTATCTCGGAGCCTCGGACCCCATCGCGATTCGGCAGATCAGCGAGCTTTCAAATACCGAAATTAAGATCAATTACGACACCAAGCATTCCCGCCTGCACGCAAAAGCATACTTCATCCACCGCAACACCGGGCTGTCCTGCGCTTTCATTGGCTCGGCAAATCTTTCCCACGCTGCGATGACCAGCGGCCTCGAGTGGACCGTGAAACTTCCTGCCACCGAGCTTCCAGATCTCTTCCGGCGCTGCGAAGCGGAATTCAGCTCCTATTGGGAGGACGCCTCTTTCGTTGAATTCACAGAAGACAGTTTTGAAAAACTCGTCGCCGCCACCAAACATGAGAAAGGCGTGTTCACCGATCAGTCCACGATCCTTACGGTATTCCGCATCCAGCCATTCGACTATCAGAACGCGATCCTGGAAAATCTCGCCCTAGCAAGAACCTCGCGCGCCCATTTCCGCAATCTGGTGATCGCTGCGACCGGGACAGGAAAGACCATGATCGCGGCTTTCGACTATAAGCGACTCGCTGCACAGGGTCATGAAAAACTGCTCTTCCTTGCCCATCGAAAAGAAATCCTGGAACAAGCACGCAACACCTTCCGCCAAGTTCTTCAGGATGGAAACTTCGGCGAATATCTCTTCGACAATCACCAACCCGAAAACCACGACCACCTCTTCTGCACTGTCGCAAGCTTCCATTCCCGCAATCTCATCGAAAAGTTCGGTGCCGACCACTGGAGCACCGTCATCCTCGACGAAGCCCATCACGGAATCGCGGCGACATATCGCCCCATCCTCGAAGACCTCACGCCACACATCCTCCTTGGTTTAACCGCTACCCCGGAACGAGCAGATGGCACCACGATCGCCGATGACTTCGACGCCCCGGTCGCTGGGGAGATCCGCCTACCGGATGCTCTCGAACAAAAGCTCCTTTGCCCATTCCATTACTATGCGATCAGCGACCACACCACCGACCTTTCCGCAGTGGAGTGGAAACGAGGAAGGTATGAATTCTCGGAAATCGAAAATCTGATCAGTGGCAACATGCTCCGCGCCCAGCTCGTCATCGACAAAGTCATTGAACACTTGCCCGATCCATACGACTCAGGCGATTTCGAGCGCGCCCACGTGAAAGGTCTTGGCTTCTGCGTCTCGAAATCCCACGCCGCCTTTATGGCTCGATCCTTTGTCGCTGCTGGCATCCCCGCTTTGGCAATCGACTCGGACACTCCGTCCGACGCACGCCGCCTCGCCCGCCAGCGCTTGAGTAAGGGCGAGATCAATTTCATCTTCACGGTCGATCTATTCAACGAGGCCGTTGATATCCCAGCGACCAACTGCCTACTC
>CALMKO010000379.1 GCA_937867415.1 uncultured Verrucomicrobiota bacterium
AGCCATCGACCTTCGCGCCATCGATGCGCCAGTCCCAGGTGCAGACGCCGGGTTTGACCCAGGAGAAATCGCCGCTGGGCTGGGGGTTGAGGAGTTCGACGAGATGGGAATCCACGAGGGCGCCGGGGCTGCGACCGCAGAAGAGGACGCGCCATGCGGTGGCGGTGCCGGGTTCGAGTTTGCCGAGTGCGGCCTTGGCGCGGAAGGCAGTGGGCTCGGCCTTGACCAATTGCAGCGGCTCCCCCTGGCGGAGGTCGGCTTCATGGATGGCGAGGAAGATATCGGGGGCGGCTTGGAGGGTGACGACGGGTGAGCGGACATCGTGAATCCAGCTGAGGTTTTCCGGGCCCTTGTTGTGATTTTCGTGGTTGTAGCCCCAGGTGGTGTAGTCGCCGGCGAAGTGGAAGACGCTGAGATCGGTGGCGGTGATGGCCGGAGCTCCGGCGGGAACGCTGTAGCAGAAGGCCAGGCCATCATCGTAAACACGGACGGTGATATCGAGGCGGGCATCGCCGGGGCCTTGAAGCTCGAAAACCGTCTGGCGATGGCGATCCGTGACGAGGGAGCGTTTTCCCCAGAGAGGTTTCCAGGTGGCGTCCGCGCTGGAGGATTGCTGGCGGAGAACTTTCCAACCGGTGCCGGGGAGGGTGGCATCGGCAGTCTTGATTGCGGCGGCGGAAGGGAGGACGACTGCTTTGCCGAAGGCGTCGAGAGAGTAGCGGAAGGCACCGGAATCATCGAGCCCGGCCTTGGCGTGGAGTTGTTTGTCGGGACTCAGGATGGAGACCATTTCGGCGCTGGCATGCGAGAGGCAGCCAGCGAGGGTGAGCGTGGCGGAGAAGAAGAATGAGGGTTTCATAAGGTGTTCGTGGATGGCTGAGGTTGCGGCTATTCGCGGCTGGGAAAGGAACTGAGTGGGCGCGGGCGTTCGGGGATTTGCAACTTTTCATCCTGAAATCCGGATGGGGATCCATGAGTGATGAAGAAGTCTGTTTTCAATTGGCGGGTGAAGGCGAGTCGGTTTTTCGATATCCGAGCCTTCCGTAAAGTCCATCCAAGTCCATGAATCCGTGCTCAAAAGCGCGAACCCATCCGACGCACTGCGGGGTTCGCATGCACGCATGAGCGGCGCTCTCCAGACTCGCCGCAGCGCATGGGGAGACGATGGACGGGAGCTAAGGCACCGGTTCATCGGCCTCACATGCGCCGGGGCGAAGAGGAATCATTCGGATTTTTTCTCCGGCTGCCCCTTGGACATCATGGCCTGCCTCATTTGTTCCACCTGCTTGTTTTTCTCGGCAATGCCCGCTTGGTATTGGCCCATCTGCCCCGGGGTGAGCACGCCATCAAAGCACCGAAGCAGGGCTTCCAATTCCGATTTCCGCTGATCGAGCACCCGCTGATAGGCCTGCCCGGGATCTTCTCCAACGACGTGCTCACCGAGCCTTGCGGCCTGAAGCAGGCCGTCCACGGAGAGTTCCTTGTTTTTGGTGGGTAGCATCGATTGGTCGAACAGCAGGGCTGCTGACGCCGGGATCGCCTGCAAATCCGCCTTTGACTTCTGGCGGAGGCGGTTGAGGACCTCTTCGCGTTGTTCTGCGGTCAGGTCGATGTCCTCGATGGCTTGGCTGATGAGTTTTTGGGAACGGGCTTCGATCCGATTTTCCCGCTCACGAACGCGAAGCTGCTCGAACTTCGCAAGCTGCTCGGGAGTCAGCAACTTGGCGAGAGCCTGTTCCACCTCGTTGCCGCGGATGGCAAGCTCCTCGATGATCGGAAGATCCGGATTGGTCCGCGCTTGAACGTCCTCGATGAGGCGGATGATTTCGCTTTGTTGTTCGACGGATAAGTCGAGGATTTCCGTGAGGCGGAGCATTTTTGCCTCGTCCCGGGACTTGGGTCCCTGCTCGGCAAGGTCCGCCAAGGGATACTCGCCTGCCTTGGGGGGCTCCGGGTTGCGAGCGCGGTCGGCGGTGGTGGGTCGGGAACTGGACCCGGAGCGAGCCGGCCGTTTGTCGGCGATTTCCCCCGTCTTGGCAGGTGCCGGGGCGGGCGATTGAGGTGCGCCCGGCTTGGCAATCCAGGCGATGGAAAAGCCGATCAATGCCGTGATGGCTGGCAGGAGGATGGGTGATTTCATGCGTTGCGGATATGAGTGATGGCGGTGGCCATTTCAGGTGCGCGGAAGGTGGAGGATCCGGCGACCATGACATTCGCCCCTGCGGTGAAGCAGCGGGCGGCGGTGACGGCATCGATGCCTCCATCGACTTCAACGTGATAGGTGAGCCGATTTGTCTCTCGAATCTTCACCGCGGCTTTGATTTTTTCCAAAACTTCCGGCATAAACGCCTGTCCGCCGAAGCCGGGGACCACGGTCATGCACAGCAGCAGGTCGATCTGGTCCAAATACGGCTCCACGGCGCTGAGGGGAGTTGCGGGATTGAGGGCGAGTCCCGCCTCGCAGCCACCCTCGCGGATGCGACGCAGGGTCTCGGCCACATCGTGTTCCGCCTCGACGTGAACGGTGATGAGATCCGAGCCAGCGGCGATGAAGCGGCCGAGGTAGTGATCGGGCCGGGAAATCATGAGGTGGACGTCGAGGAAGATGTCATTGGATTCGTGCACGGTCTGGACCATGGCTGGCCCGAAAGAAATGTTATCCACGAAGTGTCCGTCCATCACGTCCAGATGGATCCAGTCCGCCCCGGCATGGATCGCGCGGCTGACTTCATCTCCGATGCATGAAAAATCCGCCGCCAGCAAGGACGGGGAGACGACGCGGTCACGAAAGGTCTTGGGGATCACAGGGATGAGTGAAGCCACGAATCCGCGCGAAAAACAGGAAAATTCTTCAGCATGCGCAAGCCGCGCCAGCCAGCCGGGATGCGAACTGGATGCACCTCGCGATTTCTAAAGCCCGAGATGATAAATGCGGCTGGCATTGTCATGGAGGATCGCGCGTTGCTCGACGGGCGTGAGGGTGGAAACGTAGCCGCGCACGGTGTCCGCCCATGCTTGATAGGATCCGATGCGCAGCAGGCAGACCGGCCAGTCGGTCCCGAAAAGAAGCCGCTCTGGACCGAAGAGCTCAAGAGCTTCCTCGAAGTAGGCGCGCAAGGTGGCGAGGTCGATTTCAGGATCAAGCACCTCGGTGACCATGCCTGAGATTTTGACGCCGAGCACCTGTTCGCGCTTGGCGAGTTCCGCCATGCCCGCCTTCCATGCCGGGTCGATTTTTCCCCGCCGGATCTCCGGTTTGGCGAGGTGGTCGATGATGATGCCGAGGTCGGGCTGGCGATCGACCAACTGGATGGCGACGGGAAGTTGTTTTTGGAAAATCAGCAAGTCGTAGCGGAGGTCCAGATCGGGAAGCAAGGCGAGTCCGCGATGAAAATCCGCGCTGAGGAAGTAGGGGTCCGGTTCTCCTTGAAGCACATGCCGCACGCCCTTGAATTTGGAATGAGCGGCAAGCCGTCCCAGGTGCTCGATCACCTCTGGGGCCAGCAACGGCACCCAGCCGACAACACCCGCGATGGTGTTGGATTTTTCCGCGAGGGAGATGAGCCAGTCCGACTCCTCCAGCGTCTGCCGCGCCTGCACGACCACGGTGGCATCCACTTCCGCGACAGCGGTGGCGGCATGCAGCTGGTCCAGAAGTTGATCTTGCGCCAAGGGGCTGCCGGGCGGGATCCAGTCGTATTCGGCCGCGCGGTAACTCCAGAGGTGGTGATGGGAGTCGATCATGATGCGCAACGAGGTTGCTTACCGGTCGGGGTTGACGAGGAAGAGCGGTTTCATGTGACGCTCTAACAAGTTAGTGGTGACATTTCTCGAAACCTCTTCCGAGTGATCGCGAAGCGCTTGGATGTAGGTATCCCCCAGTTGGGCGGCGACCTTGAAACCGACATGCAGCAATTGGCGCAGATCCGCGTTGTAGCCCGGGTTGGCGGGGATGTGGCGGAGCGCGTCGGTGAACTGGGTGCTGGTCCACTGGTCCACCACCTCCGCGCTCGGAAGATTGGCATCCTTGATGTCGATGACCGTGGCGTAGGGCTCGCAAAGCTCCGCCTTTTTTTCCAGCGCCTTGGCGTAGATCCGCTTGGCAAGAGCCAGTCCCCCACCACCGGATTCCGCCAGGCCGATGACTTCTTCCAGCCAGTTTGTCCCCGCCGTCTTGAGATGCAGGCCGGCACCCGTGCGCTGGATGGCTTTTTTGATGTGGGAGTAAATCGAGAACTTGTCGGAGCCCGAGTGGACGGAGAGCTTGAGCGTGGCAGGCAGGCCATAGGCCTTCACGGCGTGTGCGATCACGGCGAGGTCGTCATTGAATTCCTTTTCAAACTGAAGTGGGTCACCCACGTAATCGACGCCCTTGTTGAAACGTCCGGTGAATTTCGGCGCGATCGTCTGCACCGGGACCCCTTGATCGGCGATGGCGGCGAGGATGATGAGCAGCTCCGGCGGCGTTTGCGGGCGCTCCGTTTCATCCATGGAGACTTCCGTGACGAAATGATCGACACCGCCCTTGGCCGCGACGATGTGCTGATAGATGGCGGCGGCTTTCTGAGTCGCTTTGAGGAATTGGTTTGCCGTTTTTTCGACATCCGCGCGTGTGATTTCAAAGGGCGTGGGGATGCCTTCGATCACCACGGAACCGATCAGCTCCGGGTGCCTGGCAATGAAGGCCGCCACGTCGGCAGGATCGGCGGCCTCACCAATGTCATCCGCAACGTCGAGGGTGAAGAAATCACAGGGTGTGACGAAACGATCCACCGTAGTGAGATTGATATGATCCGCGTCTAGCAGATATTCCCCGGTCCAGCCGAGATCGGTCACGGCCTGGTCGGCGGCCATCCGGGTCTGGAGCGGTTCGGAGCCGATGATGTTGTGCTCGCGGTTGGACTTGTTCCAAACCGGAGTGATATCGATTCCGAGTTTGCGAGCCTCGATAAAGGCGGCGAGCTGGGCGTGCGCGCCGTTGGCGAACCGGTCGCCAACGCCGAAGGTGTATTTGGGACAGATTTTCATGGATAAGAGGATTAACGGACTTCAATGATGGCTTTGATGGCCCCCAAGGCAGGGTCGGTGAATTTTTCAAACTCCGCCGGGACATCATCAAATGCGATCCGGTGGGTGATCCAGAGGTCGGTGTTGATCATCCCGTCACGGATCAAGCGGATGATTTTTTCAAAATCCTCAGGCAGCGCATTGCGCGAGGCCAGCAAGCTGAGTTCGCGACGATGAAAGACCGCGGCATGGGGGAAGCTGAGATCCGAGGTGGTGATCCCCACGTAAACGACCCGGCCTGTGAATGCCGCGTAGTCGAAACAAGTGGACATGGACCGTGGGTTGCCGGTGGCGTCGATGACGACATCGGCAAGTTGGCCATCGGTGATTTTCTCCAGATCTGTTAGCGATGTGCCGTCCGGCCGGTAAAGAATCGCATGCTGAATCCCGAGGTTTTTCTGGCAGAAATGCAAGCGGCTTGGGACCAGATCCATGACCACGGTGCGCACGTCCATGAGTTTGAGGAATTCCAAGCAGGCCAGGCCGATCGGGCCCGCGCCGATGACGAGCACGGTCTCGCCGGGTTGTGGATTTCCACGCTGCACGGCGTGGTATCCGATGGCGAGCGTTTCCACGAGTGCGAGCTGGTCGTAGGAGAGGTCATTGCCCGGATGGAGTTTGCGGGCCGGGACCGCGAAGACGCCCTTGCGGAGGCCGCCGTTGTTGTGGACGCCGATGACCTGCACTGCGGGACAGCAGTTGAGCGCGCCTTTTTTCGAGGTTGGAGAAGCGGGGTCGTTGACGTAAGGCTCCAGCGAGCACTTGTCGCCGGGCTTCAGGTGCTTGACATCCTCCGCCACCGCCACGACCTC
Organism: uncultured Verrucomicrobiota bacterium; assembly: GCA_937867415.1. Lineage (GTDB taxonomy): Bacteria > Verrucomicrobiota > Verrucomicrobiia > Verrucomicrobiales > Akkermansiaceae > Luteolibacter. Next base: position 5,880 of record CALMKO010000379.1, read on the forward strand.
CAAGCCAAGTTCGTGCCCGGGTGTCCGTGGATAGGCGAAGAAGGGAAACTTGCCGAGATAACAGGCAAGGTCCGTGCCGCAAATACCCATCCGATGGGTGCGGACGAGCGCTTCACCCGGTCCGGGCACGAGGGGCTCCGGTAAATCGATCATCGTGATTTCCCCGGGTGAGCTGAATTGAATCGCTTGCATCAGTTGTTTTCAGGGAGGCCTTCCGCGTGACCATGATTTCTAACAGGATCAAAAATCGATTGTACTTCGGCGAGCAATCCATGGTCGATCGGTTGTTCCAGCCATTCCACCCACTTGCGGATGTTTGCCGGATTTGCCGAGCCGGCGATGGTGGTGGCGAGGCTTGGATGGGCGCAGGAGAACTGGAGGGCAAGCTGCGCGATATCGACCCCGCGACTCTCGCACCGTTTCGCAGCGGTGCGGGCGGCGGCTTTCACGTCCTCGGGTTCCTTGAGCCACACCGGGAGCTCGGCATTCGTCAAGAGGCGTGCGGAAAACGGTCCGGCATTCATCACGCCGATGTTCTTTTTCTCCAGGCGCGGTAGCAAATCAGCTACCAAGGAGGTGTTCTGGAGTGTATAGCGGTTATAGGCCAACACGCAGTCGATCTGGTCCTCGATCTGGTCGAGGACGGTGTTGAAGGTTTTGAGTGGATAGCAGGAGAAACCAATGGCCCTGACTTTCCCCTGCTGCTTGAGCTTGAGAACGGCGGGAATCGTTTCTTCCCAAATTTGTTGCAGCGGCACGAACTCGACGTCGTGCAAAAGGAGTATATCCAGATAATCCGTTCCCAGGCGGTGCATGGAGACATGGACGGATTCCTCCACCCGCTTGGCCGAGAAATCAAAGTGCCTTTCCGAGTAGCGCCCGAGCTTGGTGCACAGCTGATAGTCGTTGCGTGGCACCTCACGCAGGGCGATCCCCAGCAACACCTCCGACATGCCCCGCCCGTAGAATGGCGAGGTGTCGATCAGGTTGATGCCCAGGTCCAAGGCCACGCGCACGGACAGCAGCGCTTGATCCAGGGCGACGGGTCGGAATTCCTGTCCCAGTGACGAGGCTCCGAATGCGAGGACTGGAAGCTGGATCCCTGTGTTACCAAGAGGACGGCGATTCATGATCGGAAAGCGTTGATGGATTGAAGGGTGAGAGCGGCGGCGGTGCGTGGATCGGGAAGCGGGAAAATTTCCGCGGAAAGATAACCTTGGTACGATATCTCCCGTAGTGCGGCAAGGATGGGCGAAGGAGCCGTGTGGCCCAGCCCCATCGCCGAGCGATTGGAGTCCGCGTAGTGGACATGACCGAGATGCCGCCCCGCCGCGCGAATGGCCGCAGCGAGATCGGCCTCCTCCAGATTCATGTGAAAGAGATCCGCCAAAAGAACGACATTGGTGAGTTGATGGTGCTCGATGAACCCGACCGCCTCCGCCAGGCGCTTGATGAGATTGGATTCATAGCGGTTGAGCGGTTCATAGATGAATGGCACCTGATGCCGTGCAGCCGCCTTGCCGAAGCCGCGCAGCGCGGTTGCCAAATGCTGGAGTGCCAGCTCTTTCGTGAGACCCACGCCCCATTTTCCCTGCATGGAACCCAGAATCGCCGGGGCTCCCAACCTGCCTCCGAAATCAATCATGGCCTCCACGAAATCAATCGCTTCCGCGCGTTTTTCCGCGGATGGATCTGTCACGGAAAGCCCATGAACCAACATCCCCGCCCCCGTGCCCACAGCCGCAATCGAAAGCCGGTTCATTTCCGCCAACTCACGAACATCCTCGGTTGAAATGAAATCCGCCGAGGGAAGGAACAACTCGACCGCATCAAAGCCAAGAGCCGCCGCCATCGCGAAGGCCTCGGGCAAAGGCTCATGAAATACAAACGGGCCTGCCTGTGCCTCGCCAACCTGGCACAGTGTGACTGCCGTTTTCATCAGGCGGACTGCAAGATGACGTTCCCATACATCGTCGGATCACCCGTGCGGATCAAACCGATGGCAGAGGGAACGAGTTTCTTAAAACTGCCATGCTCCAAGCGAGTCACCGCAGCGCCTGCGAACGAAGAAAACGCCTGGTCGAACTGCTTGACGAGATCCTGGGGATTGGTGGTGAGGAACTGCTCGGCCTGCCAGATCTGATCCACTTTAAACACAGGCTGGAGCGCCTGAAGAATGTCCAACACGGTGGGAAGCCCTTTGATCACCGACAAATCCACGATTTCAATACCCGGGAAATTTGGAAATGCCCAGTCTGCGATGACGAGCGTGTTGGTGTGCCGGACGCGCGCCAAAAGCGAGAGGAGATGTGGATTGAGAATGCCGTGCTGGATCATAAGATGGTGGAACTTGTCAAAAGTTGTCATACAGCTTCCCCACCGCTTGTCAGTAAAATTTTTGAAGATTCGGCTGGAGATGTACGAGGGAATCCACAGCTTGGGCGCGATGTCCCGACGCAGTCACGAAATCATCGCGGAACTCGAAGCCGAAGTGCTTTCCGGGAAAATCCTCCCCGGGGCGAGATTGGCTTCCGAAGAAAAACTGTGCGAGCGCTTTGGTGCCAGCCGGACGGTCATCCGTGAGGCTCTCCAACAACTCAGAGGCCGCGGCTTGTTGAGGGCGACCAAAGGCAGCGGAACCTACATCGCCGACCCCAGCCTCGACTCGCTGACCATGGCCATGGAAGCCTACGCATCCTTGGTCGTGGAGGCGGGTTTTCGGGAATTGATCGATTTCCGCATCCTGATCGAAACGGAGTGCGCAAGGTTGGCCGCTTCCAACGCAGGCGAGGCGAGCGTCACCCAGCTGCGCACGATCATCCAGAAAATGCACAAGGTCAAAGGAGTGAGAGTCAAGTTCAGCGCCGCCGACATCGCATTCCACGTCGCAATCGCCCGTGGCTCAGGGAACCGGATCTATGCAGGAGTCCTGGGGGCCATGGAGCGACGCTGCATCGACTACGCCCAGAAAAACCGCGGCGACATCGATTGGTATTCAGGCGTCATCGACGAGCACGAGCAGATCTTTCAAGCGATCGCGGACGGCCAGCCGGATCAAGCGGCCGCCGCCATGCGACGGCATTTGGTATCCTCAAAGCGGCACTTTTTGGACTTGGAGGGAAGCTGAACGATTTTCCAACAGGCACCCGTGGAATCGGCGTGCAAATGAATCACCCCTCGGTTACCCCTAGCGCAGTGGACGACGGAAAACCAATCATCGATTTACAAAGCGACGCCTATTTCATGGGGCAAGCGTTGCGCGAAGCACGCAAAGCCTACGCAGCCGAGGAAGTCCCCGTGGGAGCGGTGGTCGTGCATGAGGGAAAAATCATCTCCCGCGCATGGAATCAGGTCGAGCTGCTCAAGGATGCCACCGCCCACGCGGAAATGCTCGCCCTGACTGCCGCCCAGGAAGCGCTTGGCGATTGGCGCTTGGAAAAATGCACGCTCTACGTCACCAAAGAACCCTGCCCGATGTGCGCGGGTGCCATCGTCCACTGCCGCCCGGACCGCGTCGTATTCGGCTGCCCGGACCCGAAAGCAGGCGCCGCCGGCGGCTGGATCAATCTGCTGGATGCCAACCCGCCGCTCAACCACCGCTGCGACGTGAGCCCCGGCGTGCTCGGCGAGGAATGCCTGTTTCTCATCCAGAGCTTTTTCCGCGAGGCACGCGAGCGCAAAAAAACGGAACGCATCCACGGCGGAGATGGAGGAGTTGGCGGCACGAAGACAGAGGACGCCTGATGTGATACAAGCGGAAGCCGCACGAGAAATGGGCGACGAACTGGTGACGCCGGCGAGCGAGCTTTATACTCGGTGTTTCAGCTCGATATCCTGAGTTGCATCCTTCCAACTCACGGACCATCTTTCGCGCGTTGGAAACGATTCCACCATCACGGCAGGGAGACGGTCGCCTTTGGGCGCTCGCACTCCTGCTGTCGCTTGGCTTCAACCTCGGCATCCTCGGAGTCGCCGGGTTCACCATGCTCCAGTCACAGATCCTGCGGAAACCCCAAAC
>CALMKO010000380.1 GCA_937867415.1 uncultured Verrucomicrobiota bacterium
GCACCGTTGAAGAGGAACCAGCCCCGCCCCCCGCTCCTTCGCCCCTTCCTTCGCCCGCTCCGGAACCGTTGATGCCAAACCAAGTTGCAGCCCCGGCACAAGAGCCAGGCAGCGTCCCCCAGGAAGGTCCGCGGGCGTCTTTTGAGCAGGAGGCCGCCTTGGTGCTTACCGGACTGGATGCCCAACGCGAGAATGCCGTCCAACGGCAGCAGGCATTGCTGGCACGGGCGATCCGTGAACAAACGTGGAACGATTACCGGAAATTCCTCGAAAAATCCATCACCGCGGGCATCTCCAAGCTCACCCTAGCGCAGGGCGCCAACCGCTTCGACCCGATCTGGAACGAGCCCGCTCTCGCCCAGGCGCTGCTGCGTTGGCAGTCACTCGGATGGTTTCCTGAATCCGCGATCCGCACCCACGTGCAGGATGCCTACTCCGGAGAGCTCTTGCTGTGGCTGCTGGATCACAACGGTGCGATGGAGGAACTGCTGCTTGCGATGAAACCGGAGGATGACGCCGCCAAGGTCCTCGGCTTTCTGGTCGGAGCCTGGCCTAACACCTCGGGGAAAATGGATCGGTATTTCCCGCTGGCCTTGGCATGCGCGCTGGTTTTCGACCGTGAAGTCGGAATTCCAAACCCGATCGGCGGATCGTCCACCGACGGGGCCGTGGTTGATCCCATGAGGCGCTACCTTTGGTATCTCAACAAAAACGAAAAAGGCCAGCTCAAGGCACCCGTCCACCACAGCACCGCCCGTGATCTCGTGTGGGCGGTATGCGCACCGGTCTCCGAGTCCGAGCTGGAGTGGTCGCTCGACAAGATGCACCTTGGCAGGAACAACTGGGGAAGCGCCTTCGGGATGATCGAGTATCTGATGGAGAGGGCGGTCGAGGGGCTCAATCCCTACCAGGAATACAGCTTCGCGGAGATTTTGAAAGAAGGCGGCATCTGTGGGGACCAATCCTACTTCTGCGCCAATACAGCCCGCGCCCAAGGGATCCCCGCGATGATTTTATCCGGGGAGACGTCCCAAGGCCCGCACGCGTGGGTGGGTATGAAGATCCAAGCGGACGAGTGGACGACGGGGATCGGGCGCGTCGGCGGCGTTTCCAAGGGCATGACCCATGATCCGCAAACGGGCAAGCCCGTCACCGAACAAGAGGTGATTTTGTGGGGTGATCGGGCGCACCAGAGTCCTATTACTACGCTTGCCGTAGCTCGCCACCTTTGGCTCGCGGGGTTTCTCGAGGCCACCGGCGACGAGGCCGGCGCTGCCGCTGCCATCTTGCTGGCCAACCAGCTTGGCCCGTCATTCACCGAGACCTGGGCGGCGCGCTTCGACTTGTTGAAGAAGCAAACGAAACTTGAAGGCACGCCAGCGCAACCAGGCAACCTCGAGGATTGGAAGGCCTTTGCAGCCGCCCTGCGGCGCGAGTTCAAGGACAACCCGCGAATGGCCGGCCTGGCCGCCGTGGCGGAGAGTGAATACATCTTCCCGTATGCCGAGGAAGGTGATGCGGGACGAGCGTTGCTCCGCGAGCGACGGAGAATCGGACGAAATGCCGGCGAGCAGGCGGACCTCATCGCCGAGTCGCTCAAGCGTGAGGCCGATCTCATCCTCAAACGCGGCGCTCCCACGGCACACAAGGAGATCAGCGTTCTTTACGACCGTGCCTTGAGGGAATACGGCGGGAGCATCACGGGATTCAAGATGATGGCGGCCGATTACTTCAGCTTCCTCAAGAGCGATCCCGAATTGGCCCGCAAGGCGGCCCGCGATATCGAACTGGCTTTCAAACGTGTGGTTGAGACCGGCACCACCGATTGGTTCCGGGCGCAGACGGAATCATCGATCTATCAGATGATCTGTGATTGCTACCGGGCCGCCGGTGATGAAGAGCGGGCGGTCATGCTGGAGAAGCGCTATCAAACACTGCTCAAGCGGGCGAAGCGGGGAGCCCTTTGAGGGACCCGACGCAGAGGAGAAATCTGTTAGATCTGGAGCAAGAACTCCGCCCCTCCCTGGGGTGGGCAGAGATCACAGAATCGAGCCCGGGCCGTAGGCGGCGGCGGCGGGACTGGCCTCCTCCAATGCACGAACCGCAGCGGCGAAGCTGGCGATCTGCGCCCGGGCCGCTCCGGACTCGTGGTCGCCTTTGGCGAGGATGGCATCCAGAAAATCGCGGGAAAGCCCAAGCCGAGCATCCCCGGCAAGCCGCTCGACCAGATTGTTGCGATCAATTTCCCCGCTACGCAGGTCGTTCACGGTGGCCACGGCGTGCTCCTTGATGGCGTGGTGGGCGGTCTCCCGGCCGACACCTGCCTTGACGGCCTCCATCATGATGGTGGTGGTCATCAGGAAAGGCAGGTAATGCGCGGTCTCGGCGGCGATCACGGCCTCGTAGGCGTCCATCTGGTCGAGGATGGTGAGAAAGGTTTCGAACATCCCATCGATCGCATAGAACGAATCCGGCAGCATGATCCGGCGGACCACCGAGCATGAGACATCGCCCTCGTTCCATTGATCTCCCGCCAGGCCGGCGGCCATGGCGAGGTAGCCTTTGAGGATGACGTGAAAGCCGTTGACCCGCTCGCATGAGCGCGAGTTCATCTTGTGCGGCATGGCGCTGGAACCGGTCTGCCCGGGCGCGAAGCCCTCGCTGGCCGTCTCATGCCCCGCCATCAGGCGGAGCGTTTTACAAAAGGACGATGGCCCGGAGCAGAGATCCGTAAGCGCAGCGATCACGCGGAAATCCAAAGAGCGCGGATAGACCTGACCGACGTTCGTCCAGACCGCTGGCATCCCAAGGTGGCCTACGACCCGCTTTTCCAGATCCGCGACTTTCTCCGCATTTCCCTCGAACAAGGAAAGTTGGTCCATCTGCGTGCCGACGGCCCCTTTGAGCCCCCGCACCGCATAGCTCGCGATCAGGCCATCCAGCGCGTGCAAGCCGCCGAGCAGTTCTTCTCCGAACATGGCGATGCGCTTGCCCAGGGTCGTCGGCTGAGCGGCGACGTTGTGGGTGCGGGCGGTGAGGATCAGTTCACTCCACTGTTCCGAGCGTTCGCGGAAGCGGCGCAGCGCGGCCACGGTCTTGTCGCGGATGAGCAGGAGCGAGCGATATACCTGAAGTTGCTCGACGTTTTCCGTGAGGTCGCGTGAGGTCATGCCCTTGTGGACCTGCTCGTGGCCGGCGAGATCGTTGAACTCCTCGATCCGCGCCTTCACGTCGTGGCGGGTGATTTTTTCGCGAGCCATGATCGACGCCGGGTCCACCTGGCTCTTGGCCGCTTCATAAGCAGCGATGGCTTCCGCGGGCACATCGAGCCCCAGATCACGCTGGGCCTTCATCACGGCGATCCAGAACTCCCGTTCGAGAATGATGCGCCCTTCGGCAGACCAGATGGATTGGAGGGCGGGCGAGGCGTAGCGTTCGGCGAGGACATTTGGAATCACGCGCGGACCTTGGCGGGCTGCCCGCCGAGTTTCAAGAGACAGTTTTCATGAAGTCAAAATCGCCCAAAAAAAGGCCGCCGGATGTTACCCCGGCGGCCCTGTGTGATTTGAGAAGATTTCTCAGTGCTTATTCACCCTGAGGGCCACCTGGGGCACCTTCGGGCATCGGGAATGGCATTCCGCCTTCAGGAGCTGCGGGCGCGTCCTGGATTTTCACCAACTCAAGCTCGAAGACCAAGGCGCTGTTCGGAGCAATGTCTGCGCTGCGGCGCTCTTCACCGTAGGCCAACTTGCTTGGAAGATAGATCTTCCACTTGGCTCCGACCGGCATGGTGGTGAGGGCTTCCTTGAAACCAGGCACCACTTGCAGGGTCATCGGAACAGGCTCGCCCGCAGGAGATGCATCGAACTCCTTGCCATCGATCAAGGAGCCTTTGTAGTTCACCAGGAATTGTTTGTTATCTTCAGCACCTTCCTTGGGAGCGACGTATTTTTCTTCGCCGCCCTTGGCGAGCACTTCGTATTGAAGACCGCTGGCAGTGGTGGTGACGCCTTCGCGCTTGCCATTTTCAGCGAGGAATTTTTCGCCGGCGGCAAGGTTCGCAGCGGCCTTCTCCTTTTCACGGCCTTGCAGCATCTCGCCGAGAGCCTCCATGGCGGCTTGCAGCTTGGCCTCTTCCAGCTCGGGCTTGCCGCCCTTGATGGCTGCCATGAATCCTTTGAGGAAATTCTCAGGGTCCAAGTCGTCGGCACCTACGCCGAACTTGCCAAATTGCTGGGCAAAACCGCCACCTGTGCGGAAGCCGAGCGCGTAGGAGGAGTCAGACTTGATCACAGCCGGGTCGAGCTTTGGCTTGGCCACGGCTTCGATCGGCGGGGTGCTTGCTTCGGCCTTGGCGGGCGCTTCGGCAGGAGTCTGGGCGGAACTGGTAGCGACAAGACCGATGGCCAAAACGCTTGGAATGAAGTTGCGGATCATAATTGTTTTTGGAAAGGCGCGGAAAGTAAGCTCCGCCCAGCCACCTGTCGAGAACGGTTTTTCGGCCTTGGTTTCGCCCTTCACCGCCGCCCTCAGGCCTGCTCGCGGAGCATCAACAGTCGCAGACCGTTGAGGCAGACGAGCACGGTGCTGCCTTCATGGCCCACGACGCCGAGCGGCAGGGCGAGGGAAAATCCCAGCGCCGAGATGATCAGGACGAGGATAACGGCGCTTGCAAAGACCAGATTCTGGGTGAGCACCCGCTTCGCGCGACGGGCGTGCGCGACGAGGATGGCGATGTTTTCCAAGCGATCGCCCATCAGCACGATGTCGGCGGTTTCCATGGCCACGTCCGTGCCGGCCGCGCCCATGGCCACGCCGATGTCGGAAATGGCAAGCGCCGGGGCGTCATTCACCCCGTCGCCGATCATCATCACAGTGCCTTCTTTTTTCAGCTCGCGGATGACCTTGAGCTTGTCTTCCGGAAGCAGCTCGGCATGGACCTCATCCACCTTGGCTTCCAGGGCGATGGCCTCGGCGACGAGTCTCTGGTCGCCGGTGAGCATCACGACTTTTCTCACGCCAAGACGGTGGAGCTCGTCCGCCAGGTGCCGGGCGGCGGGGCGGATGGTGTCGGCCATGACAAGCAATGCCCGGGCGGTGACCCCATCGCCGACCCGCGAGCCGAGCCAGACGCAGGTTTTCCCCTTGGCTTGAAGCGCTTGGGAGCTGGCGGCAAGCGCGGTGATGCCCACCGCGCCGAGCTCGCGGAACAACCGTTCACTACCAACGAGGAAGCGCGTGGTCTCGATGGTGGCCTCCGCACCCTTGCCCGCCGTGGATTGGAAATCGGTCGCTTCAGGCAGCGTGATGCCGAGATCCGCGGCGCTTTTGACGATGGCGTGGGCCAGAGGATGCTCGGACTTCGCCTCAAGCGCGGCGGCTACGCGGAGCAGGTCCTTCACCGCCGGGGGGAGCGGGACCTTGATGTCATGGACCCCATCGGCAGTGACCATTTCCGTGAGCGATGGTTTTCCGACCGTAAGAGTGCCGGTTTTGTCGATGGCGACGATATCGATCTTGGAGGCGGTCTCCAAATGCGAGCCCCCCTTGATGAGAATCCCCCGCCGGGCCGCCCCGCCGATGGCGGAAAGCACGGTGGCCGGCGTGCTGATGATGAGGGCACAGGGCGAGGCCACCACCATGATGGTCATGGCACGGTAGAAGGCTTGACCGAACGACTCCGCTTGAAAAAAGTAAGGAACAAGAAACACCCCGATGGTGAACAGGATCACACCCATGGCGTAATACTGCTCGGCTTTTTCCAGAAAGCGCTGGGTGCCGGATTTTTCCGCCTGCGCCTCGGCCACCAGCTTGACCATCCGTGAAAGCGCGGAGTCCTCCGAGCGCTTGGTGATGGTGAGTTCGATGCCGCCGCTCTGGTTCAGGGTGCCGGCGAAGAGGCTGCTGCCGAGGGATTTGGACACAGGCATCGACTCGCCTGTTAGAGATGATTCATCGACGTTCGTGCTGCCCTCGGAGATGACTCCGTCAACCGGGATTTGTTCGCCGGGGCGGACCACGACCACCTCGCCGATTTCCAACTCCTCCACGGCCACCTTGAAGGTGCTGCCATTCCGCTTCACGAGGGCCTCTGCGGGACGCAGGGTGAGAAGCGACTCGATCGCCCGCTGGGTCCGCTCCATGGCATGGCGCTGAAGCACGTTGGAAAAGCTGAAGAGAAACAACAGCAACGCCCCTTCGAAAGGAGCACCGATGAGCGCGGCTCCCAGAGCAGCGAGCACCATCAGCACATCCACATCCAACACGCCTTCCCGCAGCGAGGCGATGGCGGAGCGCACGCCTTGCTGGCCGGTGAAAATGTAGGCTCCCAGATAGAGAGCATGGGTGGTCATGCGGACTCCAGCGGCCTTCTCGACGATGAGGGCAGCGATGAGGAAGCTCAGCCCGAGGCCGCAGGAGACTTCCTCGTTGAGCTCGCCAGCACGGACTTTCTGCCAGAGTGAACGGGTGTCGATGCCTCGCGCCGCCAAGGGCTTGATATCGGCTCCGGTTTTTTTGACATCACCAGCGACTTGATCTTCCGGTTCCACGTCCGAGTCGAAGGTGACGGAGAGGACTTTTCCCAGATAGGTGGCGCTGGCCCGTCTCACACCGGGGATCTTGGAGACTTTTTTTTCAAGCTTCTGGGCGCAGGCTTCACACGCGTTCCCATCAAGACGGAACGTTTGCTTACGGATGGATGACTCGACTTGGGAAATGTGCTCCTTGAGCAGCGAGCGGACCTCGCCGTCACTCAGCACCGCCGGATTGAAATCCACATCGACCACCGCGTGCACGGGATCGGTGGAGACCCGGATGACTCCGCTGTGGGCGGCAAGATCGTGATCGGCTTCCTCAATCAGGTGAGGATCGGGCGTTTTTGGGTTCATGCGACGGGAAGGTTCTTGACGGAAAGCGTAACAGAAAATCCGGCGGATGTTGGATCAGTTAGAAAAATCATTCCGGTGCTGGCGCAGATGCCCCGCACGAGGCGTAATCCGAGGCCTAGCCCCTTCGTGGCCATAGTCCGAGGATCACAGTCATTGAAAATCCTGATGACGGCAACTCCATTTTCCTGAAAGGCGCGCACTTCGACTGCCGAGCGGGCGTAGCGCAGCGCGTTTTCTAACAAATTATGGATCACCTGCCTGAGCAAATCCACGTCGGTGAACGAAAGCAATCCCTGGGCCGTCTGCCAGTTGAATTGCAGGTTTCTTTCCGCGGCAAGCAGGCTGTATCCCTCGCCGATGTCATCGAGCAGCTTTGAAATATCCACATGGCTGGCGTGAGGCTCAAGCGAGCCACTCTCAGCCTTGGCGGCTAACAGTGAACGCTCCACGAAGCGTGACAAGCGCGCGAGTTCATCCTGGAACTCCTCCTGCATCTCGGCGGGCATTTCGCCGGTGGACTGCTCGATCTTCATGCGCAGGAGGGTCAGCGGAGTGCGGAGCTCATGCGCGACCCGGGATGAAAATCCGGCCATTTCCTCGTAAGCAGCACCCGCACGGTCGAGCGATGCATTGATATGCGTTACAAAGTCCGACAAAACGGGATCATTTTCAGGAGAGACGATCCCACCGCGCAGGGTGCTCGGAGTGAGCGATTTCAGCTGGTCATTGATGAGCTGCACCGGTCGCACCGAGCGGCGGGCGAGCAAGAACCCGACGCCCAGCGAGGTGACGATGCCTGGCACGCCAACCCACAACCAGATTCTCATCAACTCACCGAGGATGTCATGGACCTCCTCGTTGGTATAACTACTATGGATGATCCAGTTGGGATCCTTGGGATGCGAGCGATCCCAGCGGTCCTTGCGCAACTCCTCGTCAAGATGCCAATGCGCGGTGACGATGAGCAGGCCGATGAAAGCCGTCAGCGAGATGCCGAACCAAGCAGCGATTTTAAAGCGGTAGTTCACGGTTTCTCCTCTCTCAGCACAAAGCCCACCCCGCGCACGGTGTGGATCAGGGGACTCAAGCCCTCGGTATCGATTTTCCTACGCAGGTAGTTGACATAGACATTCACGACATTGGTGCCGGAATCGAAATATTGATCCCAGACACGCTCGATCAAGGTGGTCTTGGAAACAGGTCTGGGAGATGCCTCGGCGAGCGCCTCTAACAAGGAGAACTCGCGATTGGTGAGCAGAATCTCCGCTCCCCCGCGGTTGGCGGTGCGGGCCTTGAGATCAAGTTCGAGATCGGCGACGCGGACGATGTTTCCCAGCTCCGGACGGCGGCGACGTTCACAGGCGCGCAGGCGCGCAAGCATTTCCTCGGTGGAAAATGGTTTCACCAGATAGTCATCAGCCCCGGCGTCCAGGCCGCTGATTTTATCCCGCAGATCACCGCGGGCGGTGGCGAGCAGGATGATGAGTTGCGAACCCCGCGCCCTAACTGCACGGGTCACACTTACGCCGTCTTTGCCAGGCATCATGATGTCGAGAATGGCCGCACCGTAGTCGTGCTCGCCGAGCAGCCATAGCGCCTCCTCACCGTCGCCCGTCTGGTCCGTGGTGTGACCTGCGGATTGAAGCGCGCCGACCAAATGGGACCGCAGCCTGGCGTCATCTTCCGCAACGAGGATCCTCATGGGCAAGTGATAGCAGGGCGGTGGCCGCACGGGAAGCATTTCAATCGTCATCATCGGCGTCTTCCTTTTCATGTTCCCCGCCATTTTCAGCCCCCTCAGATTCGCCGAGCTGGATCACGGTGCCAAGCACGGGGATGCGAACGCTGGCTGCCTGCGGATCATGGTTGGCAAAAAGCGCTCCGATCCATGCGGCGCAACCGGCGAAGATCGCGACCGCCCAGCCTGGATGAGAGCTCGGCAACCCATCGGCCTCAGGGCCCTCCTTACGGCCGGTTAGCATCGATACCGCAAGCGCCTCCTTGTGGCGGATGGAGTGCCAGATAATCCCCAGAATATGGGCGATGATCGTGACACCTAGAGCAATCGCCAAGCCCTCATGCAAGTCCTCGCCCGTTTCACCAAGCCAGCCGGCGCCGGATGCCACCAACAATGGCACCAGCGCGAACATCAGGATCGCCGCGAGGGCGCAGCCCGGATTGTGGCCGATGTAACGCCGGGCCTTGCCCGTGAAAGCGCCGACCATGTAGTGCATCACCTCGGCCGGATGCAGCGGCATGGCGGTGAAGCGGTTGTATCGCGACCCCACAAGCCCAAGCACAAGCCGCACGACCAGCAAGAACGCTGCAACCAGACCGAAGAGCATGTGGAGTTGAAAGACCGGGCTATCGTCATCCACCAGAAAACCGATGGCGAGTGCTGCGGTGAGTGAAGCAGCGAAGGTCCAGTGAAACAACCTGATAGGCAGGTCCCAAACGAGGATATTTTTCATGACGGTGGATGTGTGGATGGTTTCGGATTCTTGGTGCTCCACGCAGCGGAATATGCGGCGAGCAGATGCGTGAACCCTGCCACCACAGGATTAGAAAACCGCCTCGGGACGGATTAGAAATTCCTTACGATCCCAGACCATTCGAGCAGCCCTCAAACAGTCACCATCCGACCTTCAGCTTCAGCGGTTTTCTTGTGATTCTCAGCGAAAGTGAGACCATCAGTGGCGCTCGACTTGATGACACTTGCCACATGCAACATATCAAATCTCTGGAGTCCTCTTCGATTCAGAGTCACGGTTGAAACGCAGGTCCCGGAGGCTCCAGAAAAACCCCTTCACACCACTTCCGCTGCCTTTCATACTCCGTGCACCATCCTTGCCTTCGGGAAGCTCAGCCGCGTTTTTCGTCGCTGTAGCTTCGGTCTGTGACCCTCGCCGGATATCCGCCCACCCAGGCTTTCTCCCCAACGCGATCCCCATCAAGCGCCGATACAAATTCTATTACGGGACTGTTCCTTAAAGCATTAAGCGCCGAAGCCAAAGAAAAAGCGGGAACCACCTCTTC
>CALMKO010000381.1 GCA_937867415.1 uncultured Verrucomicrobiota bacterium
CACCCATCCCAAGAGATCAAACGTTTATCCTCCGCCCCCACCGCGGCAGCCGCTACCTCTCCAACCCAACCACAGAGAAAGGAACCTCGAAATGAAGTATTTCTCTGCTTACCTCATCCTCACCACTTGTTTCTGGATTCTCACCTCTTCTCTCTCACGCGCTCAGCAAAACGGCATTCAGCAATCCTGCGATTTCCTCGTCACGGAATCCGGTGCTAAGTTCATCCGCTGGCAGGCCAAGACCGCCCACACTTACTTCATCCAAATTTCAGATTCAGCGGATCATCTTAGGAAATGGAACTACGCCCCCCTGATCGAAAGCGGCCACGACCAAGAAATCAGCCATGAAGTCAATGCCGACGCCGAAAAAGGCTTCTTCCGCCTCCACTACACCGACCAGCCAATCCCTCCGGGAAAAACCGTAGAAACCGCAGACTTCGACGGAGACGGCCTTACCAACTCCCAAGAGATAGAGCCTACCTTCCCACAAATCGGAACCAGCCCTTTAAGGTGGGATACCGATGGCGATGGTCTGTCAGACGGATTTGAGCGCACTCATGGTTTCGATCCCAATGACGCCGATCCGCAAGACCCAAACCAAGGCCCCACAGGCGATCCCGACAACGACGGACTTACCAACCTTGCTGAAGCAGCCTTTGGCAGCAATCCCAACGATCCCAACAGCGACGACGATGATTTATTCGACGGCCAAGACGCCGACCCCAACGATTCCCTGGTTAGTTGGCAAGCAGTATCGGAATCTGCCTATCTCATGGTTGAAGTCGATAGCCCCTCAGGTTCTGGGCCTTTCCCTCAGGATTTGAACGACAACGGTGAGGTTCTATTTCCCAACCATCTTTGGTCTGCTGGAATTTTGAGTCCTTTGCCACTTCCTAGTTTCAGTGGTCCCGCGAAAAACCCGGGTGAAGTTTACAATTCTGGAGATGTCACCTGGCGCTTTATGAACAACAACGGGAGAATTTCTGGTTCCGGCAACACCGCCTTTCCCGAACCATGGCAAAACGATCCCGATCAGGAAACTCTTTTTGTCCACGACCCAAATCCACAAGGAGGTAATTTTGACTTCACAAAAAATATCCCGATGTGGAACCACGGGAATCTCACTTTAGCGCCCATCGGCATTACCGCAGACGGAGCAATCATCTCAGAATTTCAATACGGCACTTATGCGGATGTCGGAGATCCCCCGGTGGAACAGGAAACACTCTTCCACAAACTGGTCATCTTCGATGCCGATGGAGCAGGCGGATTCTCCTATTTACCGCTGCCGCACGGCTACGAAACTGCTTGGGCTAGCGGATTTAAATCGACTCGAGTGACCGGTAGCGGCTGGATAGCCACCTCTGTAGCAGCAGTATCTCAATCATCTGGCACCGCATTTAAAGTCGCACTTTGGAATCCATCTTATCAAATGGTAAATCTTCCACCACAAGCCAACGGCTCTTTCGAAAGAATCCACCTCACCGATCTACCCAATCAAAAAATCAGTCTGACCGCAGCGTCAGGGATCGACCTCCAAACGCAAGTTTTCTTACAGGACGCTTCAGGAGCCATGCAACATGCTCCAAAGCTCTCAGGGAAGCATCTTCACACCTTTGCTGGCGACGGTACAGCCATGAGTTCAGACGGAAAACTCTGGCGCAACGGCAAGCTAATCCCCATGCGCGATCTCTGCCCCAAATTTGGCGAACTCCTCGATCAAGGCTATACCCTGTTACCCATTAAAGGTAACAAACACGGGGTCTATTTGATTCAAGCACAAGCAAATACAGGCGAAGTTAAAACGTTTATTGCGCCACCAATTGAAATCGTTGATTCAGAAATGAAACCCACAACAACCCTCAACGTAGCAAAGATGATAGAAACATACGTAATCAATAGACCTAGAACGCTAATTGTAAACAATGACCGCGACAACTTTACAGTTCGTGTGCGTGGTGGGGCGGCGCTTGGAAAGATTTCCGTTCGTGTCGCAACGACCGACTGTCCAGATTCTAACTACAACGACGATGCTACACAAATCGATCTTAATCGAAGTGAAGAGGCGGATGCCATCTCTGACACAATGCTTCTTGTTTCAGATGACGAAGATGACCTACACCCGATTGACAATGTTATTGATAACGATGATAACGATAGGTCACATAAGATCCAATTGGGCGGAAATTTGCGAATTGAAGCCATTAAATGCGGAGATAAACCTTGGCAAAATTGTGACTTGAAAAGTCCGGTTCCTGTGGAGAAGACTGTCAAGATCACTATTGTCATTTTGCGCGATAAAACACTCGCCGATGGAGGTCAAATGGTTATTCAATATCCCATAGTGGCAGAACATATTCGAATAACTAAAGAACGATATGCTCAGGTAGGAGTTAAAATAGATGTCACCGGGGTAGAGGTTCAAGATCCTCCACAAGGCGTTAATCTGGCAGACGGTTTATTACTGAGCAGGCCTGATGGGAGTCTTGTATCAGAAGAAACTCAGAATCTAATCGAGACTTTAGGTACAACCGCCGTTTCTGATATTCACATTTTCTACGTCAATTTTTTGCACAGATCAGGAACGAGTGGTCCTCATGGGTATGCCTTCAATGAAGGCCCGGGAGAAATAAACGGAGATCAAAGCATCTTTGCTTACAATGCGTTTGTGTCAGCTTTAAAAACGAACGAATCAATTCAACGTGGAGGTCTTGTACTTGCTCACGAGCTCGGCCATCTATTGAGAAACAGTGGACATGCTTCCACATCTGGACTTGTTCCTGAAACCCAACTCATGATTCCGTACCCGCAACCGGACGGAATAATGGGTGGGAAGCGGTTACATATCTCAGATGAAAGGACAATACAGGAAAATTCTCATGCAAAGTAAGAAATCATTTATCATTATATGCATTTTCTTCATCCCACTTTTGGGGTATTGTAATAGTGAGAATTTAATGTCTAAAGAGGATGTATCAAAACTATTTGGGCGTAGTCTCGAAATGAATACTCCTGAAGAACTCGAAAAATTTCGCATTCTTTGTGAAGCTGGAGAGAGTGCGTATAAAGCATTGGCGGAAGTGCTGCTTGATGATAAAAGCGATCCTGACATAATCGGTAATGTGATTTCTGTATTCATCCAATCCAAGGGAGATAAGACAATTCCGCTTCAAGCGATGTCAAGGTATATAGAATTACGTGCTGCAGAAGAAAACATGAATCAAGACATCTGTGAAGTCTTTGCTGCCTTTGGCGCAATTGGCGGCGTTGATGAAGCTAAGATCCTTCGGGGATTTTTAATCAGTGATGACCCGCTAATACGGAATTCGGCTGAAGGGAACCTAAAAATTATCGAAGAACGCCTCGAAGTTGATAGACGTAGAGCCAATTCTCGCGCCCGACCCGGTAGTAGTAAAATTGATGAGATATCTCATGGTGCGGACAACGAAACGATTAACCCAAATCAGAGGAACAAGGTTCTTGCAGCAGGTGAGCCTTATTGGATTTGGGTGTTCGGTGGAATAGCGATCCTAGTTGTGTTTGTTTTATTTAGACTTTCAACTAACCGACTGGTGGGAAAATAGGAATCTTCTATGCCATTATCGTAGTAGTCAAGACAGGTTTGATGGATCAGGAACTGAAAACACATCCTTCGCCGGTGCAGCCGTCGCCACGGCCAACGCCGCCCGCGCATGTCCAAGACTCTCGACATCCGCGAAGCCCCGCTCAAGGTCCTCCACCAACAACAAATCGCCCTCCTCCGCGTCTGGCGCGGCCACATCGCCGCAGAGCGCCACACCGAGGCCGACGCCCTCCTCCCCAAGCTTCTCCTCTCCATCAACGCCATCGCTTCAGGACTCAGAACCACCGGCTGAGCCACCCGCCGCCCGCGCAGAAATCCAGGCTCACGCGCGCGGTTTTACATTGCCCTAAGATCTCGTTGTGGAAAGATCCGGCCAATCCGCATGCCCAAACGCCGCTCAAAATCCCCCGAGCCCTCCCCGACGCCACCTGAACCCTCAAGCGACTCGTGGGATCTCACCCAGCTCCTCAATACCGACATCCGGCAAATCGAAGTCGCAGACTCCCTCCGCAGACTCGGCCAAATCCGCGTCATCGACTGGGATTTCAAAACCGTCATCCCCGCGGTCAAAAAAACCGCCAACCGCGAGGTGGATGTCATCAATCTCATTAAACGCACCGCCAACTACAAAATCATGGACTGGGATTTCCGCGGATCCACCCCTGAGACAAGCCTCTCCCCGGACCTCCACGCCCTCTCAAGCCGCCTCCATCACTTTCTCCAATACATCACGGAAAACCTGATCGACCAGCCCGCCCAAGCCCAGATCCGTGCCGAGGAAATCGCCCCCAAAGTCCTCCGCTTCACCATCGCCTTGACCCCGAAGGACGTCTCCATGCTCGTCGGCCGCGAGGGCTTCACCGCCACTGCCATCCGCACCATCATCAAGGCCACCGCCGAGACCCACGGCATCCATGTGCTGCTCCGGATTCATTCCCATCAAGAAGACAAAGCCGTCCGCGCCAATGAAAACCCCGCCTCCTGACGCGCCTCCTGACCCCGCTTCATTCCTCAAAAAGCTTGCACATCCCCAAGTCCCCTACTAGCTCCTCCCCCCATGCCTCTCGAAACCACCCTCATCCTCTTCAAACCCGACGCCGTCGCCAAGAACCTCGTCGGTACAGTCCTCGCACGCTTCCAAGACGCTGGCTTCATCGTCCGCGGCATCAAAATGATGCACCTCAGCGATGAAATCCTCGCCGAGCACTACTCCCACATCGCCGACAAACCCTTCTTCCCCGCCGTCCGCGGCTTCATGCAGGAAACTCCCGTCATCGCCCTCGCCCTCGAAGGGGAAAATGTCATCTCCGCCGTCCGCGACTTGTTAGGCCCCACCGACTCCATCGCCGCTGCTCCCGGAACCATCCGCGGCGACTTCGGCTTCAAGGACGCCGATGCCAAAATGCGCAACGTCTGCCACGCCTCGGATTCCGTCGAGGCCGCCCAAGCAGAGCTCAAACGCTTCTTCAAAGACGGCGAAATCTTCGCCTACTGACCACCATGATTGTCGAGCGCGTCAAATACGTCATCTGGGCCGCAGACCTCGCACGAGCCACCGCCTTCTACCAGACCGTATTTGGCGCGCAAATCACCAAGACCAACACCGTCATGAGCGAGCTCGAACTCGCCGGTGCCATCATCGGCATCCACGGCGGCGGTGAAGGCAAACGCACCTGGACCGGCATCAGCATCCAAGTCCCGGACGTCGTGGCCGGCGCTGCGGAAGTCCTCGCCAACGGGGGCGGCCTCGTCCGCACCCCGGCCGAAGAAGATGGTGAGCCGCCCCACCTCGCCATGTGCTTCGATACGGACGGAAATGAATTCATGTTGATCCGCAAACGTTGATTCTCCCTCCCGCCGCCAACCGTCATGGTCACCTACAGCTTGCTGCAAGTTTCACTGGACCAGACGATTGACCGCCAGACCCTCGAGCAAGCCGCCTCCACCGTCCCCTCCGTCGCCCACGCCGACTGCGTGCAAATCCAGCGCGACCTCCACGGCATACTCGTCTCCCACCTGCCGCTCCACGAAGCGCAAACCTTCCAAGCCGCCCTCAAGCTCCACGGCTTCCTCACCCATCTCGTCGCGGATCAGGATCTTCCCACCCTCCACGAACCCTTCACCGTCCAGCGCATCCGGATCCAAGGGGACATCCTCACATTCACCGACGCACTCGGACGCACCCAATCACGACCCAGACACGAACTGGTCTTCGTCGCCGGCGGATTCCTCTCCTTGAGTAAAATCCATTTCTCCCTCAACTCCACCGACCCCGCCACCCCCCATCGCCCGGAGCATATCACCTCCGGCACCGAGTTCCGCCTCGACTTCTTCTTCTGGTCCGCTCCCCACCGCCTCCGCGCATCCCTCTCCCAGGAAAGCACCCTGTTCTACCAAGATCGCCCCATGCGCCTCCGGGACACCGCCCTCATCTTCGGAGCCATGCTCGATCTCCAGGAACTCCTCCCTCCTTCAAGGATCACCGCCGGCCTCCAACGCCTCGACACCACCACCTTCTACCCATCCCTCAAAAGCTACGAAGAAGAAATCCGCTGGCATTTCCATCACCTCCAATCCGCTGCTAAAACATCCCCGGACCGCTAGTATAACCTAGTGATCATCCACCAATCAGACCATGAGAAACCATCCCATCCTCATCACCGCCCTTGCCGCTTGCGCCGTCATCTCCCTCACCGCCTATTCCGAGCCCGCAGCCAAGTCTTCCACCGCTACCACCCAACTCTTCAACGGCCGCAACCTCGACGGCTGGTCCCACGTCCTCGTCGGTGACAACGTCAAAAAGGAAGACGTCTGGACCGTCAAAGACGGCGTCATCATCTGCAAAGGCACCCCACTCGGATACCTGTTCACCAACACATCCCACCAAGACTTCAAGCTCAGCTTCGAGTGGCGCTGGCCCACCGGAACCACCCCCGGAAACAGCGGCGTCCTCCTCAGAATCGCCGGCAAACCCGCCACCTTCATGCCCAAGTGCGTCGAAGCCCAACTCAAGCACGAAAACGCCGGCGACGCCTGGGGGTTTTTCGGAGCCTCCCTCGACGGCCCCCCAGATCGCATCCAGGAAATCAAAGACCACGCAACCCTCGGCAAATTCAAAGGCATTAAAAAAATCAAACCCGCCGAAAAACCCGCCGGCGAGTGGAACCAATACGAAATCACCGTTTCCGGCGGCAACCTCGAACTCAAAGTCAACGGCGAACTCGTCAATCAAGTCAGCGGCCTCGACATCCTCGCCGGCCCCATCGGCCTCCAATCCGAAGGCGCGGAAATCCACTTCCGCAAGATCCACCTAGAACCAAAATGATCCAAAGGCCGTAGGTCATATAGCACCCATAGGACCCATAGGACCAATCTCAAATCTCCCTCATCCTCAGTAACCTAGCAGCCATCTTTTCAAAAAGTGTTCACCTGAGCATCTTTTTTCTTGCCGAGCGCATCATTTTTTGTTCAAGTGATCACTGCCAATCAGGCACATCATCATGAACACGACCCTCATTCAAGAATCCGCCGCCGTCTCATCGCCCGATACCCGTCCAGAAGGAGCCACCTTCGAGCGCAACCCGGACTACACCATCTACAAACCAAACTCCCGCGGTTCCGGTGGTGTCATGCGTTTTGGCTTCAGCCAGCAGAAGTCCGCCATCTTTGTCGAGGCCGCCACCCAGTCCGGAGAAAAGCAATTCGACTGGGAGCGCAAGATCATCATGAAATGGTCGCTCTCCGACATCGGCACCATCCTCGCCACCGTCCAGGGCCGCCAGCCCCAAGCCAAGCTCTTCCACCAATCCGAGAAGGCCTGCAGCACCTGCGAACTCATCCACCGCGACGATCCCGAGCGCGCCCCCTACCTCATCACCATCTCCCGCCAGGACACTGCCGACAAAACCATCCGCAAAGTCACCATCCCACTCTCCCACCCCGAGGCCGCCATCCTTGAAACCGCCCTCAAATCCGCCATCACCCGCATCCTCGCCTGGTAATCCCCCCAAGCGAAGGTCCAAACATAGCGCGCCACCCCAAAAGGTGGCGCGCTCTCGCCAAGAGCGCTGCGAATGGACCACGAAAGCAGAAGCTCAAGCCCCGTGCGAAGCTCCCCCTCTTCCCTGAAAACTGAAAACTCGCAAACTTCCCCCGACCTCCTCACCCATCCGGACCAAATCGCTTGAAAATAGTTTGTTAGAGCCAACCCGACTCCTTGAAAACCGGGCTGTTGGTGATGCGGGATCCAGATCGACGTTGCGCGAAAGACAGCGACCGATTCACCTCTCGGCGATGATCCTCACCCATGATTCGAGGATGATGAAGAGTCCGTAATTGGCAGCAGTCCATCGCGGCTTGCAAATGAGTTCGAGCCACTGGGGAGATGCCTAGCCGCTTGCCTTATCCGAATCCATGGGTAGCATTCCGATTCATGGGACGCATCCCGATTTCCCGTTTACGCAGATCCGGGCTTGTCATGACTCCGAGGATTCAAACTGTTAGCAAATAACTAGGAGAGGATTCGTATCGTCTGGTTGCTTGTATCGTTTAGTGGGTCCCTCGCGACATTGCGGGATAGAGCGGATCTGGTGATCGTCAAAGACGGGAAACTGCTGCGGCTATCCGCAGAAGACCTCCGCCGCAGCCAAGAAGGGAATTCTGCCAAACCATGACCGACACCAGCCAAAAACAACTGGGCAACACCCTCTGGAGCATCGCCGACCAACTGCGCGGGGGCCATGGATGCGGACGACTTCCGTGACTACATGTTGTCGTTCCTGTTCCTTCGCTACCTCTCCGACAACTACAAAACGGCATTCGACACAAAGGCATAGAATCATGAACAAGGAACTCATTCTCCAGATGCAAAGCCAGTTCGACTCGCTGGCCCAGACCCACCCCGAAGCGACAGATCTGGAGTTCTGGTTCGCCCGGGATTTGCAGGAACCTCTTGGCTACGCCTGTTGGGAGAACTTCCTGACTGCTATCCAGCGCGCCATAGATTCCTGCGAGACAACGGGTTACGAGGTTGGGTATCATTTTCGTGGCGTTACGAAAATGATACCGCAATTGATCACGCAGCGATTTCCGTCAGCGGGATTTTATCAGCGCTCCAGTAGTCAAGGATTCCTTGACTACTCAAACCGGGGGCGAAGCCGAGTTACCGAGGATTCCACGGCAACTGCGAGCTCAGCAGCGCACGGCGTATTCACTCCTCTCAGCCAAGGCAAGGCAACCATCAAGGAATCCTTGACAGTTCAAAGCGAAGAGCTGCAGAGGGCAACTGTCGAGGAATCCTCGGTAGTTCAAACGACGGGAGGGAAAGGCATAGGTCGGGCTTTCAGCCCTCGGGAAATCGTTTCAAACGGATTCCTAGGGCGATGCCCTAGGCTGGTATGGCGATGGGCCTTTGGCCCGGAAACCCAAGCAGCGCCACGGGCGCGATTTCATGCATCAATTTCGGCCTTTGGCCCGGAAACCCAAGCAGCACCACGGGCGCGATTTCATGCATCAATTTGGGCCTTTGGCCCGGAAACCCAAGCAGCGCCACGGGCGCGATTTCATACCAGCCTAGGCCAAGGGCCTAGGTATAAGTCACCCACACAAATTGAGGGCTAAAGGCCCGACCCACCCCGCCGCGCCATGCCACAATCGCTCTCGTACCTCCTGACGCACATCGTCTTTAGCACCAAGGACCGCACGCCCGTGCTTGATGCCACCGTGCGTCCCGCGCTGCACGCATACCTCGCCACGGTCGCCCGCAATGTCGATTGTGAATGCTTCCGCGTCGGCGGCATCGCGGATCATGTGCATCTCGCCGTCCGCCTCTCGCGGACAATCACCATGGCCAAACTCATCGAGGAACTAAAAACCTCGTCCTCCAAATGGCTCAAGACCCAATCACCCGCATTAGCCGCCTTTGCCTGGCAACGCGGCTACGGTGCCTTTTCCGTCGGACCATCCGATCTGAATGCTCTGCTCCACTACATCGACACCCAGGAGGAGCATCACAAGACGCGAACCTTCCAAGACGAATACCGCGCTTTCCTCACCAAATACGGCATCAAATTCGACGAACGCTATGTCTGGGATTGATTCAAAAAATCCGCTGCGACGACCGGCCACGATAGGGCGGGCCGTTGGCCCTTGGTTGGGTGGTGGGCTCGATATCTGGGGCGATGCCCCAGGCTGGTATGATGCCGGGCCTTTGGCCCTGAAACAACCAGTGCCAAAGGCGCTGATGCCCCCCTTTTTCCACGCCAACGGTGCATCGACATACCAGCCTGGGGCATCGCCCCAGGATAAACGCCACGAACATTCTTAGGGCTGAAGGCCCGACCCATTCACGAATTGCATACCGACATCAACCGCATGACCGACA
>CALMKO010000382.1 GCA_937867415.1 uncultured Verrucomicrobiota bacterium
ACTCCCGCAAGCGCCGGAGCCTCGCCAGACATGGCGTGCAAAGGTGAGGCGAATGCTGGATTTCAGCCGCAGGAGTATTTCTCGCTGCGTTCGAGTTGGAGCGATCCACGTAGCACCTTCGTCGCGGCGAAGGCCGGAGAAATCCTCACCTCCCACGGTCACTACGACGTCGGCACCTTCTGCCTCGACGCACTCGGCAAGCACTGGTTCAGCGATCTTGGCAAGGAACTCTACTCGACCCCAGCAGCCCGGGAGGACCTTTACCGCTACCGCGCTGAGGGCCACAATACCCTGGTCATCAGCCCCGGCACGGGTGCGGGAAATGTGAAGCCTTCCTTCAGCCCGCTGATCACCTATCAAGGCAAGACCAGCGCCGCTGGAGCCTATGGAATCCACGACCTGACAGCATCGCACTCCGGCATGTCCCGCGTCTGGCGCGGGATCCGCATGATCGGCCAACGCGATGAAGTGCTCATTCAGGACGAGATGGTGTCCGCCACAGCGAAAACCGCTTGGTGGTTCGCCCACTTCCCAAGCAAGCTCACCACCGCCACACTCAATGTGGATGGCACTTCGGTGACGCTCGCCCAAGGCACGGAACGGTTGTGGTGCAAGATCGTCAGCGGTGGCGGCATATTCCAAATCATGGACGCAGCGCCCCTGCCCTCCTCGCCGAATCCCGGCGTGCAGACGGTGAACTCCAACCACAAGAAGCTTGCCATCAATCTCTCCAACGTCACGAACACCACGCTGGCCGTCTGGTTCGTACCGTTGGCAAGCGGCGAGAATCCACCAACATCGCTTCCCACCATCACGCCGCTCAACACCTGGACCATCGACAACTCGAACTTCCCGCCCATCGCCAACGGCAGCTCGGTCACCAGCGTGAACAACCAGTCGGTAGATGTCGATCTGTCCACACTCGCGGATGATGACAACACGCCCGCCAGCGCCCTCATTTTTGCTTTATCCAATGTGCAGGGCGGCGCAGCATCCCTCTTGCCGGACGGCCGCACCGCGCGCTTCACTCCCACCCCCGGGGGCATCGGTGCGGCGCGTTTTGATTTCACAGCCACTGACTCCGGCGGACTCACCAGCAGCGCTGCAACCGTCACCGTCGGCGGCTCACCGATCATCTACACCTGGAGCGCACTCACCAGCGGGAACTGGAGCGCGGGCACGAACTGGGTTTCGAACACTCCCGCCACCAGCTACCGCGGTGCCGATGTACGCTTCTTCACGGGGCAGGCATTGGCCGACGGCACCACCGTAACCGCCTCCAACGACCTGCCCGGCACCACGCAAATGAACAGCCTTTCGTTCAATGGCAGCCTCGCCGCCGCCGGCTCCGTCACGGTGAACTTGAGCGGCAACCCACTGCAACTCGGAGCCAACGGCCCGACCCTGCCGACCATGTCGCTTAGCGGCCCGAACAGTGGATTCACCTACAACGTGAACCCTAACATCGAACTCGCCGCCACGACTACCTTGAACGGCGCGAACAGTGGCCGAGTCAACTTCAACGGCATCCTCTCCGGCGTTGGGGGCTTCACTCGAAGTGGTTCGTCCGGCAGTATCTACTTCGCGAACAATAACACCTATCAGGGTCCCACCGTCATCAGCAGCGGCGGACTCTTCGTCGGATTGTCAGGCAGCACGTCCACCAGCGGCAGCCTCGGCACCGGGGACGTGTCCACCAGTGGGTCGATCACGTTTCAACGGGCGAACACCTACAACGTCGCTAACAAAATCAGCGGCGTCGGCGGTATCATCCAGTTCGGCACCGGCGCCCTGACACTCAATCCGCAAAACACCTACTCCGGCAGCACTCAGATTTACGCAGGCGTCCTGGTGGCATCCTCTCTCAACAGCATCAACGGCGGTGAGCCTCCATTTGAAAGCAGCAGCCTCGGCGCTCCCACGACCGTCGGCACCGGCACCATCGGCCTCGCATCCGGGGCCACCGCCACGCTGCGCTATATTGGCGAAGGGGAAACCACCGACCGGGTAGTGAACCTGCGCTCATCCGCCAGCGGCACCATCGAGCAGGCAGGCACCGGACTGCTGAAATTCACCAGCAATTTCACCGCCACCGGGGCTAGCACGAAAACCCTGTCCCTCACCGGCAGCACTGCAGGCACTGGCGAACTCGCGGGAGCCGTGGTGGACAACTCCCCCACAAACAAAACCAATCTCGCCAAGTCCGGCTCCGGCACCTGGATGCTCAGCGGCACGAATTCCTATACCGGCACCACGGCTGTTAGCAACGGAACGCTGGTTGTTAATGGCAGCATCGCCAGTCCATCGCTGCTGACGATTTCCGCCGGGGCCCGACTTTCCGGCAGCGGCACCATCGCCTCTCCCGTCACCGTCACAGGCACACTGGCTCCCGGTGATTCCTTTGGCACACTCGGCATCAGCGGTGCCATCAGCTTCGGTTCCGCCAGCCGCCTGATCTGGGAAAGCGGAGCAAATAACACGTCCGTCATTGATCAACTCAACGCGACCGCCATCAGCCTAACAAGCGGCGCGAGGATCGACGTCGCGCTCAACAACCCCGGCAGCAACGTTAACTTCCTGCACAGTTTCTGGCGCAACGCACGGAGCTTCCCGGTCATCGTCGGCATCTCCATGAGCGGGACCTTCTCGCTGGGTACCATAAGCACCGATGTCGGCGGGCGGCCTGCCGCGACATATGGCAGCTTCAGCCTGCAACACACCGGCACCGGCGTCAACCTACTGTGGACGCCGCTTCCCGGCCTGCCGGGCATTGATGACCCCACGCTCACGCTCATTCACCCGGCCGGAGATGTCGTCTCGCTGGTCAACTCCGCTCTCAAGCTCCGCGTGGCCGCGACCTCCACCAGCGGAGCGGGCACCAGCATCGCATGGTCCGAGGTCAGCGGCCCCGGCACCGCCACCTTCGCAGCGCCAGCCACCTCGGACACCTTTGCCTCGTTCTCCGCCGCAGGAACCTACGTGCTGCGCTGCACGGTTTCCAATCCGGTGGGCGTCGTTACCAAGGATTTCACAGTACACGTCGCCACGCCGACTGTTCTAACGCTTCGGGAGGGCGTCGACGATTACAGTCATCAGAGCACCTTCATCCGTGGCGATGGAAACACATGGAACTCCGGCGCCCGCGATCAGTTCATCGTCGGCCGCGGCTCCTCCTTTTTCCGCGGGCTGCTGTCGTTCGACATTCCCGCACTTTCTCTCGGATCCACGGTGGAAAACGTCACCCTCGATTTGTGGGTGTCGGAACTCGGCACCGGTACCACCGCGCTGGGAACACTCGAACTCCGCCAGCTTCTCACCACCTTTCTGGAAGGCACCGGCGATGGCTCCACCGCCGCAGACGGCACGGGCACCGGTGCCGACTGGAACACCCGTACTGGTGACAGCACCGACCCCTGGTCTACGCCGGGTGGCGCATCCGGTGTCGATTTCGCCTCAGCCTTGCTCGCGTCCGGCAATGGCTTCATCCCCACAAGCACCGCCGTGGGCACGAAGGTCACTCTGGCCAATGCGACCGCAACCTTGAAAGACGCCGTCGCCAGCGCGTCCGGCGGCACCACGCCGCTTGGCTTCTATTTCACCGCAGGTGCCACCACCGGAGCCAATGTTTTCGGGAGGTTCGCATCCAATGATCATGCCACGCTGGCCTGGCGGCCTTTACTCACCATCCAAACCAGCAACCACCCCGTGCCGGACATCGACCCCGGCAGCGCCCCGGCAGCGGCCGCTGGCGTATCCGTCGGCCTCGGCGGCAACACCAGCAACTCGCTGTCAGCCGGGTGGTCCATCGTCAACGGTCCCGGCCAGGTCTGGTTCGGTAATACCGCCTCGGTCACCAGCACCGTCAAATTCAGCGCTCCAGGCAGCTATGTTCTACGCCTTGCCGCCACGAACGCGAATGGCGAGGCCGCCCGCGATCTATCCGTCACGGTGACCGGCGCCGCGATGACCGCCATCGAAATCTGGCGGCAAAACCATTTCGGAAACCACGCCAACACCGGCATCGGTGCCGACTCCGCAGACGCGAACAACGATGGCGAGACCAATCTGCTGGAGTTTGCGACCGAGCAGAATCCCTACGCATCCACCCTCGTCCAGACCACCCTCCTCAAAACCGCAATCGCCCTCGAATTCAGCTATACCCGCAGCAGAGCAGCTTTCAACAGCGGCTATGGATTCGACGTCCAGTTCAGCGACACACTCAACCCACCATGGACCTCTGTCGGCCCGGGAATCATGATCGCTGACGGCCCCTTGCAATCCGTCACTGCCACCATCCCCCTGGGCAATCCGTCCCGTTTTGCCCGACTGAGAGTTAACACACCCTGAGCGCTCCGCCATGCCCGTTCAGCGACTCACCACGTCTTTGGTAGTGCCTCTTTTTTCAATCCATCCCGCTGCCCCACCCGGTCCCCTGCTATCAAGAACCGTCCCTCCCACAACGTCGTTCATTACCATCGGCGGCTCCTTGCCAGCAGACAGGATCTGGAATCGGTCGAGCTTTAAATTCCTCACATCATCAAGGATCACCGCCGCCCGATAATCCGTCCCGGTCACCTTGAGACTGACATTTTCCATCACGAGCCCCTCGACATGCCGGCCATAGAGACCCCACGCAGGCAACACCCCGAACATCTTGGACTCGGGGTAATTCTGCGCATGTTGCGGAATTTTTCCGAGGTCCTGTAACAACAGATGATCCGGCTTCGGCGCGTCACCGATGCCACCATACGCGATGGAAATGTTCCTCAAGGTCACTCCCCGCACCGGATTGCCCGGCAGGCCCGTGATCGATCCGGTGATCAATGTGGTGCACAGGTGCCGCCAATAACTTGGAAACTTGTTCATCTCGCTCTTCTTCCGGTTGGGAATTTCTGCCGTCAGGTCACTGATCGTCACTCCACGAATGGCCCCTACCGGGCCATCCTTGTTGCGATGCCCCAGCCGGATGAAAATCGGGTTGTTGGTGGTGGTCATTTTCACGTTGGAGATATGGATGTTTTCCATCACTCCACCATCCACGATTTGCAGGGCGATGCCGGAAAGATACGTATCGTAAATCTCCAAATTGCGGACGGTCACATTCTTGTAGCCAACAGTGGAAGCCGTGCCGAACTTCAGCGCGTTACAGCTCGAACGAATCCGGCAATTCTCAATCAGAATGTTCTCACATCGCTTCCGACTCGACTTCAAGCAGATCGCATCATCCTCGGAATCGATATCACAGCCCCTCACCACCACATTCGAACAGCCGTCGATATCAAGTCCATCATTGGTTACGGCAGCCATCGTCCGAACCTTGATGTTCTCCAACCTGACTTGGGCGCAGTCGCGGTAAAGCTGCACCCAGCACGCACTCTCACGCAACGTCACATCGCGCACCGTCACGCCTCGGCAATTGCGGAAGTTAACAATCACAGGCCGCTTGGCCTCTCCCGCATCAGGAAAACTTCCCGGCTTGATCGGGCCGATCACAGCCTCCGCAATGACTTTCCCTTGCCCATCAATCACCCCTTCCCCGCTGATACCGATGTCTTTCTGCTGATCTGCCATCACCAGCGCGAGAAAATTCAACCGTTGATAATGGGCGAGATCGCTACTCCCCAATAGACTCGCTCCTTTTTCCAAATGAAGCGTCACGCCGCTTTTCAGCCGGATCGTGCCACTGAGATATCTCCCCGGCGGAAAAACCACCCGCCCACCCGCCACCGCCGTTGCGTCAACCGCTTTCTGGATTGCAGCGGTATTGAGCGTCTGCCCATCGCCCACAGCACCGAAACTGACGATATCAAAATCACGCCCCAACAAAGAAGAATGAAGCAAAAAGGTAAGAATCAACGCCGGTGAACATTTGTTTTGAAACCACATGATGTCTTTGGGAAAAAGGATGGAAGCCGTGACGGGTATGAATG
Organism: uncultured Verrucomicrobiota bacterium; assembly: GCA_937867415.1. Taxonomy (GTDB): domain Bacteria; phylum Verrucomicrobiota; class Verrucomicrobiia; order Verrucomicrobiales; family Akkermansiaceae; genus Luteolibacter. Next base: position 5,931 of record CALMKO010000382.1, read on the forward strand.
GTCTTCCATCCCCGTTCAAGGGTCTCCGCAACGAGGATTCTTGTCACCACGAGTCAAATCATCCTTTAGGATGACTCCTTTTTCAGCCGTTCGGCATCCGCCGAAAGGATGAGCGCCGCAATCTTGCGCCACACCGCGACCATCTTCACCTTTTGAATTGTCGAATCGTCCACTCAAGTTGGAACGCATCAAAAACCACATCCCAAAATCCATCGTTATGAAAAACCGCATCCATCCCATCTTTGTATCTCTCATCGTCATCAGCACCGCCGGGCTCGCGCAGGCGACATCCCTCGAATGGAAAGGACTCGCAACCGGCCTCACCGGCGGAACCGACGAAACTTGGAACACCGATACCACCGCCAACTGGTGGGATAGTACTACCACCGTCAATTGGCCTGCCCTTGGTAGCATCGATGACGACGCTGTCTTCGCAGGAACCGCAGGCACAGTGACCATCGCCGGCGGAGTCACCGCAAATGATCTGTCTTTCACGACTGCGGGTTATACCATCACGGGAGGCACATTGACACTCAACGGCGCTGCCCCGCTTATCACCAACGCGGTCACCGCGGAAATTGCCTCCATTGTGGCAGGCACTGCTTTGATCAACAAAGCGGGAGGAGGCACGCTGACACTTTCCGCGAACAATACGTTCACCGGCGGCGTCACAAGCACCGGTGGCGTGATTAAAATTACCAACTCGAATGCCTTAGGCGCTGGATCCAAAACATTTACCGCCCGATCGAATTTTGCACGACTGGATCTTGACGCCTCCGGAGCCGATATCAATCTGGCATCGGGGATTGTACTCAACACGTCGGGCGTGGCACTTCGCAACATCGCCGGAAATAACACCATCGCCGGTCGAGTGGACATGGGCAACGGTTCCGGAGACACGACGATTGGAAGCAACGGAGGAACCCTCACATTGACCGGTCTCATGCGATCCAGCAACAGCGGAAACCGGGCACTCATCCTCACCGGCACATCCACCACGCCGAATACCGTAGCCGGCGTGATTCAGAACAACGCGAGTACCATCTCACTCACGAAATCCGGCACGGGAAAATGGATCGTCTCCGGGACAAACACCTACACTGGCACGACTTCTGTCACTGGAGGAAATCTGACGGTCACCAACGCATCCGGACTGGGTGCGGGCGCCAACGTCGCCGGAACCAATCCTACCGGCGGCAACGTCTCTGTTTCTACCAATGCCGAACTCAACTACGCAGCCAAAACTGATGCCGCATTGGCGATTGGTGGCTCACTCACCATCACCGGCGGCACCAGCACCGCCATCGGCGGATCGATCGGAGCAACGACGACAAGCGCCAGAATCAACGTCGCCGGCGTGGCATCCATCACGAATGCAGCCCACTCCGTGAACATTCACAGAGTTCCTGGCACTACTCTGACATCCGGTACCTACACACTGATCAGCGGCGGAGCTGGGAGTTCGCTAAACCCTGCGACGGCTCCCACCATCGGCAAAATTTACAACAACACGAACTTCACCGTGGGAGCTCTCTCTCGCACCGCCACCACCCTTTCGGTCGATATCACGACCACAGCGCCCATGGCCACCGCCTACTGGGCCGGCAACCTCGCCGGAAGCACCAATGTGTGGGCGGTTTCCAACGGCTCGGCAAGCAACTGGAAGGCAACTGCCGGTGCCGCAAGCTCACAGGCTCTCATTCCCGGTTCCTCCTCCGACGTGGTCATCTCTGCAACCACGCCCGACCTATCTCCCGCCGCCACTATCCTTGGTAGTGACATGTCGATCAAGAGCCTGACCATTTCCGATACGGTAAACGGTCTCGGCCTCAATGCGGACGGCAACACTCTCACTCTAGCATCCGGCGGCATCACCATGGACAGCACGGTCCCTGCCAGTACCATCGCCGCGAAAGTCGCACTCGATGCCCCACAAACCTGGACGAACAACTCGCTCAACGATCTGACCGTGAGCGGAGCGGTCAGCGGTGCCAACGCCCTGACCAAAGCAGGCAGCGGCACATTGGTGCTTTCCAGCGCCAACACCTACAGCGGCGACACCCGCGTCGCGGCCGGCACGCTGGCCTTGGCCAACCTCAACGCCATCGCCACTTCCACGCTCGACATGAACGCCTCTGACACGGGCACCGTCACCTTCACCGTCGCAGGTAGCAACACCTACAACCTCGGCGGACTGTCAGGGTCCCGCTCCCTCAACGCTGGAAGCAACACCCTGAGTGTCGGAGCTAGGAACGTGGCCACCGAGTATAGCGGCAACTTGGGCAGCGGCTCCCTGACCAAGGTCGGCAACAACACGCTGACTCTATCCGGCTCAAGTACATTCACGGGAAACATCGTCGTCGGTGCCGGGCGCATCACCCTTGCCAATTCAAACGCACTGGGCATACCCGACCCGAATCCTCCCTTCAACGGTCGAAAAGGCCTCGTTATGCAGGGATCAGGTCGCTCCATTTGGCTCAAGGATGGAATCACCATCCCCTCTACCATTGACATCTTCGCCTCTTCCAACAGCTTCGACGGTGGTGGAATCAACAACGAGAGCGGAAACAATCAGATTCTCGGACCAGTCAATATCTCAACGGGTAACCCCGCTCTTAACATTTCCAGCGCTTCCGGATCCCTGTCGATCGCCGGCAACATAACCCTCACAGCCACCAGCAGACCCCTCCATCTCGGTGGCGCCTCCACTGGCGACAATATCATCAGCGGTGTGATCGGAAGCAATAACTTCGAAATCCTGCCCGTCATCAAACAAGGCACCGGCAAATGGATTCTTTCTAACACGAACACATACACCGGTACGACTACCATCTTGGATGGAACTCTGCTGGTAAACGGCAGCACCGCCGCGGAAAGCGCGGTGGCTGTCAACGGTGGCACACTCGGAGGTAGCGGCACCGTCAACGGCCCGGTCACTGTCGCAGCAGCCGCCACGCTCGCGCCGGGCGTCGCTCTCGGCACCCTCAACCTCGGTACCACCGCGCTCAACGGCACTCTCACTTGTGACGTGGATGGAGCCAACAACGACGTCCTCGCCATCAACGGAGATCTTAACATCGGCGCCACTGCCGTCCTGAGCGTCAATGTCATCAACCCTGCAACCTCGGGAGCCCACGTGATCGCCACCTACACCGGCAGCCGCACCGGCACCCTCGGAGGCACCCTGCCACCGGGCTATTCCCTGAACTACAATGACGCAGGTAAATCCATCGAACTCATCGCACCCGTCACCTCGACGCCTTTCCAGGATTGGATGAGCTCCAATTTCCCATCCGTATTGCCGAATACCGCAGAGGCTGATCCTGACAACGACGGAGTGAACAACCTTGCCGAATTCGCCTTCTCGGGAAATCCCGGCGATGGAGCCAACAACGGTCTGAAACGCACCGCCATCGACAACATCAGCGGCACCGATTATCTGACATACACCTTCGCCTGCCGCACGGGAGCGATCTTCACCCTCACCTCTCCAGCACTTGCCAGCCAGGATGGAGTCGATTACGGCGTCCGCGCCTCTACCGATCTCAATGCATTCACCTTCGGTGTCGATGAAGTCAGTCCAGCCATCACCACCGGCCTACCTGCGGCACCCACCGGTTATGGCTATCGTACCTTCCGCGTCACAGCACCAAGAACCAGTCAATCCAAAGCCTTCATCCAGGTGAAAACCAGCCCAACTCCTTGACAATCTAACATTGATCATTTTGTCGTCCAAGGAGCGTGGGCATCCCGCCCACGCTCCGTTCGTGAATGGGTCTCCGCTTTTTCACATTCACCCTCATCTATCAAATGCCAAGCGCTCCTTCCACCCTCAAGATCTTCACCTGCGCCGTCGCATTCCATCTCAACGTCGTCACCCATGCATTCTGCGCACTAGCAGCCGATTCGCTAGAGCAAGCATTCAACAACCCACCCGACAGAGCACGCCCATGG
>CALMKO010000383.1 GCA_937867415.1 uncultured Verrucomicrobiota bacterium
CCTAACACCTCCGAATCATGAGTATTTTTTCACGCATTTTCAAAATCGGCCAAGCCTCCGCAAACAAGGTGGTCGAAAAGTTCGAAAAACCCGAGCTGATGCTCGAACAAGCCATCGCCGACAAGGAAAAGCAAATCCGCGAGGTGAAACAGTCGGTCCAGCAAGTCATCGCCACCGAGCGCCAAACCAAAGCACAACTTGAGAAGGAAAAAGCCGAGAAGTTCCAGTGGGAGCAGAAGGCGGAAGCGGCCATGCGCTCGGGGCGCGAAGACCTTGCGGTCAAAGCACTGGAACGCGCCAGCGAACATGAGGCCCGCGCGGCAGCGCTGGAGCCCAACTGGCAGGGCCAACAATCGTCCGTTGCCGAACTCAAGCAGGAAGTCATCGCGATGGAAGCGGAAGTCGCCGAGTTCCGCCGCAACAAGGATTTCATCATCGCCCAGAGCAAGGCCGCCCAGGTCAAAAAGGACATCTATGAGGCAAAAGCACGCATTACCAACAAGCGCAGCCCGGACGATCTCATGGCCCGCATGAAAGCCAAGGCGGAGCGCCAAGGCTACGAGGCAGAAGCCGCCAAGGAGATGGCGGATGGCTCCAAATCCGCAACCTTGGAGGACGAGTTCAAATCGCTCTCGACCGGCGCGGGCAACCCGGACGTGCAGGCCAAGCTGGATGCGCTCAAGGCAAAACTCGGCACCGCCAGCCCCGGCTGACCTCACTCGCCGTTCATGTTCCAAACTCCACCGCTCACGCTTCCGTCAGGTCGGCAGGTCCTCGCGGAGTTGACTGGCTGCCCCGCGGCAGCCCTCAACGACCCCGCCGGCCTGGAGGCTTGCTTCCGGCGCTGCGCGCTCGAGGGTGGAGCCACCTTGATCTCCTCTCACTTCCACCACTTCTCGCCCCAGGGAGTGAGTGGTGTGGTGGTCATCGCGGAAAGCCACGTAACCGTCCACACCTGGCCGGAGCATGGCTATGCGGCGGTGGATGTCTTCACCTGCGGATGCCCTGAGATCGCGGAGAAAATTGTAACTCGCATCATCACCGCTCTTCACGCCACCACGGTGGAGCGCACCTCGTTCAACCGCGGTCCCCACTCGGCACCTACCCGTTTGCCCTCCTCCTTGATATGTTAGAAAACCTAGCGGAACGCTCCAGCCAGGGACTTCAGGCCCTCCGGAAATCCTTGATCGCCGAACATGGCTGCGAGGCCTTGCAGCTTGATTTCGAACTCAAGTTCGTGCTCTTCCTCACCTCCCGCATCGACGGTGAGATCAATCACGCGGAAAAACAATTCAACGCTGCCTTCGCCTCCAAGATCGACTGGTCTGCTGCCCACGATCGGCTGCTAGAGGCCAGAGTCCTGGCACAGCCGAGCTATGATCTATCACTTCTGAAATTCGGCGCGGAGCACCCGGCCTGGGGAGAACAACTGTTCCGCGTGGGTGCGGCAATGATGCTTGCGGACGGGTCCCTCAACTCGGACGAGAACCTGTTTCTATCCAATCTCTCCCACCAGCTGCTCAATGGCGATCCGCTCCGGTCACAACACATCATCAACTGGTTGGAGTCCGGCACGGAGATCCCCGCGGAACCACCCACCCCTGCCGTCGCGAAGGAGGACCTCGATACCTGCATGGCCGAACTCGCCAAACTGGCCGGCCTCGCCCAGGTGAAGGCGGAGATCGAGAGCCTCGTCCGCTTTCTGGAAATCAACAAAGCCCGGGCGCAGCATGAACTTAAAGGAGCACCGATGTCACTCCACATGGTGTTTTCCGGAAATCCGGGCACCGGCAAGACCACCGTGGCCCGCATCGTTTCACGCATCTTCTCCGCGCTCGGAGTGCTGGAAAAAGGCCACCTGGTCGAGACGGACCGCCTCGGCCTCGTCGGCCAATACGTCGGCCACACGGCAAAAAAAACCGACGACCTCATCCGCCAGGCTCTTGATGGAATGTTGTTCGTGGACGAAGCTTACGCCCTCGTGTCCGGCGGAGAAAATGACTTCGGCCGCGAGGCCATCGACACCCTGGTCAAGCGCATGGAAGACCACCGCGAACGGCTCATCGTCATCGCCGCTGGCTATCCGGACGACATGAAACAATTCATCGACACCAACCCGGGCTTGCAATCGCGTTTCACCATTCACCTGAATTTCGAAAACTACTCGGCTCCCGAGTTGGTTGCGATCTTCAAAGGATTCTGCGAGAAAAACCAATACACCCTCGAAGCCTCCGCAGAGGCAGCCCTCGAAAGCCGGGTCGCAGCCGAGCTCGAAGCCGCCGGACGGGGATTCGGAAACGGCCGCCACATGCGCAACCTCTTTGAAAAAGCCATCCGCAAGCACGCCGTCCGCCTGTGCATGCGCAAACGCGAGTGGACCAAAGACGAGCTCAGCCAACTCACCGCGGAAGATCTGATCTAGGCGGCGCCCGACCCGCCCAACACCAAAAACTGGTTGGATCAAGCCCGGGATCTCGGCTTGTAGAAAACGGTCAGCCTCTCGGAAAATTTCCCTGAATCTGAAATTTCAAGACTTGCAAACCACGGCCGCTGAATCGATCGTCGAGGGGATGCAACGAGGTGGAAATAGTGGTAACCTCTCCCGGGCAGCGCCCACGGGCCGTGTTCGTGCACGCTCCTTGCCATCAAGAGCCCCCTTTGACATCGCGGTGTTCTTCTCCAAGTTGCACTACCTCGGCCTGATCATCATCGCCACGTCCATCTGTCTCTTTGTCCAAGAGCAATCGCAGTTGACCGTGGGAATGATTCTCGCCGGCGCCGGATTCAGCATCATCACGTGGATCATCGCATTTTTCAAACGCCGTAGTGCGCGCTGCCCGCTTTGCAAAGGCTCTCCACTGATCAACTCGGGAGCTAGAGCCCATTCCAAGGCGCGGCGGATTTATCCATTCAACCATGGCGTGAGCGCCACTCTCTCCATCATCGCCACCCAAAAGTTTTGCTGCATGTACTGCGGCTCGGATTTCGACTTGCTAAAAATCCCCTCCCACCTGCGCGATCGGGACGAGAATTAGTTCGCGGATGGATCGGCATCCTATCTTGGGTCACTCAATCTGCCAGGATGCATGAAAAAGCGCGGTCCACAACCATCCGCCAATCCGGATCCATGCATCTCTAGTCACCGACCCACCCCTCGGTGATGAAGCCGACGATTTCCACCTGATCCCTCGCCCGCGAGTCCGGCGGGAATTTCAAGGACAACATTAGCGCGAGCGATTTGGTATCCGCATCCACGTGGATCATTTTATCAACTGCGGATCCACGTTCCACGTAACCATAGAGCGCGTGCTCCCCATCAGGAGACTCAATGCGGTAAGAGCGCCATCTGATATCGTCGAGATAGTCGAAGTTATAGTAATCCACCTTGGTTAAAGTCAGGCGGAAAATTGCAGGTGTGCCGGATTTGGCGGAAATGAAGTCCGCCCAGGGAACAGCGCTCCAGCCGACCCACGCCTCCCAATCCGCCCGTAAACCTTGCGGAGTATCCACGAAAATGAGTTGTTTTTCATCCTGCTCACGGGTCCTCACACCCACCGCCACCGATGAATCCTTGCGGCTGAGAACCCCACCGGTGTTGAACTTGGACAAACCTGGAGGGTTCAGCTTCCCTTGCGGATAAAAACTCCGAATCCGGGATTCCACCACTTCCGGATTCCGGATCGTGGGAAGGAGCTCCTCGACGGTTTTTGCTTCGAGAAATCCTCTCGCCAGTGGCTCGATTTCCGACAGAACTGAAATCTCGCTCCGCTCACTTGTCTTGACCACCTCGGGAACAGACTCCGGAGTGGCCGCTTTCGTAGGAGCGGCCGGCACCACCGGCGCAGTGTAAAGAGAGAAAACCACCGCGCCGAGACTCAGAACGAACAAAATCCCCCCGCCGATGAGCATCCAGCGCATCTGCCGGTTCTCCAGTCTGCCAGAGCCGGATTTCTTGGGAATACTCTCCCACGAGTGATCGTGATCCTTGTGGGTCTTTTTCCCCTTCCGGCGCTTTTTCACCCGCTCCGGGGTGGACTCGACAGACGGGACACCATCCGCCACCACCTCGTCCGGCACAGCACGGCGCAAGGGAGCCATCAGAGGAGGCGGAACATCCGTGGCCGACGGAATTCGCAACATCCGACGGCAACTCGGACAAACGATCCCTTTCCCATCGTGGTCCCTCGGCACGCGGAACACGAACCGGCAGTCCGGACACACATACCCACTCCAACGTCGGTTCCTTTCCATCGTCTCTGACACCCCACGATCTTGACTTGGCAGACGCGGAGGCTGCAAGCCTAGTTACCTGCAAAGATTCTGTTAAATTTCGTGAACAGGCAAAGAGGTCACTTCCTCCCGAACCTTTTCCGCCAGGGCGGTGGAGAGATAACGCTCAGTGGAGGAACAGCCGATGGTAACGATGCGCTTGCCCTTGAACTCCGGGCGCTTGGCGATCTGCATCGCACAGAAAACATTGGCACCCGTGGAAATCCCCGCAGGAAGTCCCTCCTGCTGGGCAAGTGCCTGCGCGGTGGCGATGGCATCCTCGTTGGAAACAAGCAGCACTTCGTCGATCACCGAAACGTTGAGGTTCTTAGGGATGAATCCCGCTCCGATTCCCTGAATCATGTGCGGACCTGGCGCACCACCGGAGATGACCGGGCTGGCTGCGGGCTCCACGGCGAATACCTTGACGTCGCGCCGCGATTTCAAAACCTCGCCCACACCCGTCAGAGTCCCGCCGGTACCCACACCGGAGACAAAGGCGTCAACCTGGCCGTCCGTGTCCCGCCAGATCTCCTCGGCTGTCGTCATCCGATGAACTTGCGGATTTGCCGGATTATCAAATTGCCCAGGACCGAATGCCCCCGGGTTTTCCTCGATGAGCTTCTTCGCCATCGCGATGGCTCCATTCATCCCGCGAGCACGCGGGGTGAGCACAATCTCCGCACCTAACAAACGAAGCAGAACCCGACGCTCGATCGACATGCTTTCCGGCATAGTCAGAATGCAGCGGTAGCCTTTGGAACGAGCGATGAAAGCAAGGGCGATTCCAGTATTTCCCGATGTGGGCTCGATGATGAGGCCGCCAGGCTTGAGCGAGCCATCCTTTTCGGCGGTCTCGATCATCGCCTTACCGATGCGGTCCTTTACACTGAAGAGAGGGTTGAAAAATTCCGCCTTGACGCAGATCTCGGCTTCGAGGCCCGCAGTGACGTGGTTGAGACGGATCAAAGGAGTATTGCCGACAGTGGCAACCATGTTTTCAGCGATGTTCATTGCGTTGAGGTGGAGTTGAGTCGGCAACTTAAGCAACGGCAAACCGAGCAAGTCAAGAGCATCCACCGCTTAGATGGACAAACACCGGGCCCACATGGCTGGGAAGCGGTCCGTCCCGGCCGCAGGCGTCGAGGTGAGTTGCAATGCGGAGGCCTACGTGGCAGGATCGGGGTGTGGAAGGAATGGGATCCGGCACATCAGTGGTGAGGAGCCGTTTTCTACGGTGTTCAGCGCCCAAGGGCATCTCGACCCGCAGGCCACCTCGCCTAGCCGCGATGCCGATGGCTCCTACAACAAACGCCTGCTCAAGGGCTATGTGGACATGTCGGGAGGCAATCCCCAAACCCTCACCCTTTCGGAAATCCCTTACGCCCAATATGACATCTATGTATATCTCAGCGCGGGAACAGCCAACCGGGAGGGCTATGCAACGGATGGAACGAGCACCTTCTATTTCCGCACCGGCGGCAGCGGAGTCATCAGCGGCGACAACGCCGTGCTCATCCAGGCCACCGAAACCAGCGACCTTCCCGTCAACGCCACAGCCACCTTTGCACGGTTCACAAACCTGACTGGATCCAGCAAGAGCATCACGGTTTCCGCAGCGGGCAACGCTGGGATCGCCGGCTTCCAAATGGTCGAGATCCTCGACTAAGACCTCAGGAAAAGCGCAAGCGGTGTGACGGGTTCCATGTCTGATGACGATGACAGTGGGACGGGCCACGGCGGATTTGTGCACGGGGTCAGCTGCGGCCAGCGGTGATGGTGGCGAAGGATGCCATTGCGGTTGCGCACGCGGCTGGCATCCGGCTCGAAGCTGCAAATGTAGATGATGCGCACGAGGCTGGTTTCCCCTTGTGCTTGCCCTGCGATACGGTGGTCTCACGGGTGATTTCCCCCACGGTGCGCACATGGGTGCGTGACGAAAATGAGATTGAAAGCGTCCCCCCCTTCTTATTCCACCGCTGACCGTGCATCCTCGCCGGGATGTCCAAACCACCTCCAGCATCCAAATCGGTTTCCGATCAAAGCTGATTGTGCTGTTTTGGAGTTCCTGACTTTCACCAGAGCTCTCCAACGAGCGGAACAAACGGAAATCGGGGCTTCAAGTTGACCTCGTTGGGAAATCTCGTTCAAAAACAAGCTCCTCGCCGGACGGGCGCAATGTGAGCGACGGCGTGAGGATTTTTAGAAAATGGGTTGTTTTCAGGTCATTTCCTACCACCGGGACCCGAAATCATCATTCCGGCTTGATCCTCGCCGGTTAAAACGGAATCCTCCCCCCCCATGTCTGCCGCTGTTCAACACACTCTCGCTGGTCAAGCCACTCTCGAAGGCACCTCGCTCCACACCGGACAAAAGGTCTCCCTCACGCTCAAGCCCGCGCCAGAAGGTCACGGATTCAAGTTCCGTCGGATCGATCTGCCCGACCAACCGTTTATCAATGCCGACGTGGACAAGGTCCAGACGGTCGAGCGCGCGACGACTCTTGCCGAGGGATCGGTCAAAGTGCATACGGTCGAACATGTCATTTCCGCGCTCACTGGCATGGGTGTCGACAACGCATTGATCGAAATGGATGCCAACGAGCCCCCCATCGGCGACGGTTCTTCCCGACCTTTTGTGGAGCTGATCAAAAAGGTGGGAACCCTCGCCCAATCCGCACCGCGGAAAGTCTGGGAGATCCGGGAGCCGATTCATCTGGAGACAGGCGATGGCACGATCATTACGATCATTCCGGCGAAGACTTTCAAGGTCTCCGTGACCAACGTCGGTCCGGAAGGACGCTTCACCCAGTATTTTTCCAGTGAAGTCAATCCGGCGCTCTATGAGAAGGAGATCTGTCCTGCGCGGACGTTTGTCTATTACGAAGATGTCAAACCGCTGCTTGATAAGGGGCTGATCAAGGGGGGGTCGCTGGAAAGCGCCGTTGTAATCCGGGGCAATGAAATCATGTCCAAAGAGTCCATGCGCTTTGAAAATGAATTCGCCCGCCACAAGGCACTCGACCTCATTGGCGACCTGATGCTCTCCGGGGTGAAATTCATCGGCCACGTGATCGCAGTCAAACCCGGCCACGGGCCAAACACCATGATGGCAGCCAAGCTCAAAGCCGAGTATGCCAGGATGCGCTCGATGGTCCCCGCACCCGTCTCCATTCCAGATGGCGAGAGTGTTCTCGATATCAACGAGGTGATGAAAATCCTGCCGCATCGTTATCCCATGCTGATGGTTGATCGGATCGTGGATTGCCTGGGCGATAGCAAGTGCATCGCCATCAAGAACGTTTCCATCAACGAGCCGTTCTTCGCGGGGCATTTCCCGGGCCACCCCATCATGCCGGGCGTGCTTCAGCTGGAAGCGATGGCGCAGGTTTCTTCGGTCCTGATGCTGCGTAAACCTGAAAACAGCGGTAAAATCGGGTATTTCATGAGTGCGGACAACGTCAAATGGCGGCGTCCCGTCTTGCCGGGAGACACCCTGTTCATCGAAACCGAGATCCTCAAAATGCGTGGATCCATCGGCCAAACCCGCTGCCGCTGCCTCGTCAACGGCGAACTTGTCTCAGAGGCCGAGCTTAAATTCGCGCTGATGGACCGTTGATGAACCGGGTTGGAGGTGTTGTGTTAGAAGTTATTCATTCCAAGAACCACCCAACACCCGCACCTTCCCGTTCATTTCCAGCCAATCATTATCGACCAATCACTTTTTAACTTTCCTAAAAAAATGTCCACCGAACGCAAGACACTCGACGAACGCGCCCAAATGACCGACCTCGAGCGGGTGCGGCACTCATCCGCCCACGTGATGGCCACCGCCATTCTCCGGATCTGGCCAGACGCGCAATTCGCCTATGGTCCACCGATTGAATCCGGATTTTACTATGACTTTGAAATGAGCCACCGCGTAACACCGGATGATTTTGAAAAAATCGAGGCCGAGATGAAGAAGATCGCCAAGGAGAATCAGAAGTTCGAATACAAGGCGATCTCGCGCGAAGACGCCAAGGCCATGGCGGAAAGCGGGCGCCTCGGCGGACTTACCGAGCGCCCCGGGAATCCTTCACGCTTCAAGCTCGACCTCATCGACAAAATCCCGGAGGGAGAACAAATTTCCTGCTTCCAGAATGGAGATTTCATCGACCTATGCGCGGGCCCGCACGTCGGCTACACTTCCAAGTGCAAGAACATCAAGCTGATGTCCGTTTCCTCATCCTTCTATCTTGGAGACGAGTCCAAGGGCCAACTCCAGCGCCTCTATGGAACCGCATTCGAAAACAAGGAGGAGTTGGAAAGCCACCTCCATCGCCTCGAAGAAGCGAAAAAGCGCGATCACCGCCGTCTGGGTAAAGAGCTCGGACTCTTCCACATCGATGAAATGGTAGGCCAGGGCCTTATCCTCTGGAAACCCAAAGGCGCGCTTGTCCGCCGCTCTCTTCAGGAATTCATCACGGAGGAGTTAGATAAACAAGGGTATTCCCAAGTCTTCACTCCCCATATCGGCAAGCTCGACCTCTACCGCACCTCCGGGCACTTCCCCTTCTATCAGGAAAGCCAGTATCCCGCCATTGCCGAACGCGACGTGTTGGAAAAGCTTGCCGATGAGGATGCGACTTGCGCCACACTCATCAACGGTCTGTCCGACGGGACCTTCGAAGGCTACTTGCTCAAGCCGATGAACTGCCCCCACCACATCAAGATCTACGCCAGTGACCACCACTCCTACCGCGATCTTCCCGTCAGACTTGCCGAGTTCGGAACCGTTTACCGCTGGGAACAGTCCGGCGAGCTCGGGGGGATGACCCGCGTGCGCGGATTCACTCAGGACGACGCCCATCTGTTCTGCACACCCGACCAAGTTGCTGCCGAGGTGACCGGTTGTCTCGACTTGGTGAAAAAAGTTCTCAGCACCTTAGGCATGAATGACTACCGCGTCCGACTTTCCCTTCGCGACCCGGAATCAGACAAATACGTCGGCTCCGCAGAAAACTGGGACAAGGCCGAAGCGGCCCTCCGCCAGGCCGTGCAAACTCTCGGCGTGGACTACACCGAAGAGCTCGGCGAAGCAGCATTCTACGGCCCGAAAATCGATTTCGTGGTCAAAGACGTGATCGGCCGCGATTGGCAGTTAGGAACCGTTCAGGTTGACTACAATCTGCCGGTGCGCTTCGGACTCAGCTATGTGGGAGCGGACAACCAGCAGCACGTCCCGGTGATGATTCATCGGGCGCCATTTGGTTCCTTGGAGCGGTTTACCGGACTTCTCATCGAGCATTTCGAGGGCAAGTTCCCCGCCTGGCTCGCACCGGAGCAGGTTCGGGTCATCCCCATTTCCGAGAAGACTCTGGAATCGGCGGAATCCACCGCCGCCGCCCTGGCTGACCATGGCGTGCGGGTCGCGGTGGACCGCTCCAACGAGAAGGTGGGCGCGAAAATCCGCAACGCCCGCCTGGATCGGGTGCCCTACATGCTCGTCATCGGCGCCAAGGAGGTCGAAGAAGGCACCGTTTCCGTCCGTCACCGGGATCATGAGGAACTGAGCACGATGCCGCTTGGTGATTTCGTCACCCTGATCCAGTCGGAGATTCGCGACCGCAGGCTTAGCTCGTAACGTCGCGAGGTGCTGGATGACCGGTTCGCTTTATGCGTTCCTCATGGGCCTTGCGCAGGACTGCTACCTTGACAGTTCATTGAAGAG
>CALMKO010000384.1 GCA_937867415.1 uncultured Verrucomicrobiota bacterium
AGCATTCGCAAACTCTGTCTCGTCGGATGGCCAGTTCATTTTTTCTTACCGAACGTTTAAGTGCTCCTACGGGCGCGATTGAAAGGAAAATGAAATGAAATTGATTAGCATATGGCCCGTTAGGAGACACGGCTTGTTCGCTTTCTTTTTTTGGGTGCCGAGCGTGATACATCCTGAAGTCTGTGCAGCATGATCGCTCCATGATCTAGTGCTGTCATTGTTCTGTCACCCGAAAATACCGCTTTGGGATGGTCTGAATTGAGTAGTAACGGGTGTGCGTTGTTCCGATCCCTGCGATATCATTCTCAATTGAATACCACGACTGCAAATCGGTCGATGCCTCAATCTTTAGGATCTTCCCTGCGGGAGCAAAAAAGCGGAACTCGACGGCTGTCAACATTATTGATGTCGTGAGCGGAACACTACTATTCGATATAGGGTCGAAGCCGGTAGAAACCTCAAATCCATCGTCAAATCCGTCTGAGTCGCTGTCTTTGTTCAATGGACTAGATCCATATTTACTAACCTCGATTCCATCCATTAGCCCGTCGTCGTCGCTATCTGGGTCAAATGGGTTCGTTCCGGTTTGGAATGGTGTCAGATAGGTGCCTGTGTTGGTCTCAACAGAATCATTAAGGCCATCTCTATCAGTGTCGCGACCCTCATACCGAACTACGCGGAAAAATGCGCCACCGTCTTTCTCTGTGTAACCTGCTACCACAACCATGCCGTTTGGTTGGACGGCCAAGGAACTTGCAGTGTCCGAGGAACCTTCAGCCACTGTGCATATTTTTCCATCACTTGAGAATTCACTATCAAGAGCCCCGTGCTGATCATAACGAACCAAAGCAATTCCCCCACTCGAAGAACCAGCAACAAGTATCTTCCCTCCGGCTCCCAAGGCTATGCAATTGCCTATCCCCTCGAAGTCCAGTCTGGTGAACACCATTCCATCGGCTGAGAAGGCAGGATCCAGATCCCCATTTACGTCGAAGCGTGCGACGGCGAAGTCGTAGGTGCCCCCGGGTCCAACTCTGGCCCCACCTGCAACCAGAATCTTACCATCAGCCTGAATGCAGACCGATCTGCAATTGCTAATCTCATCTAGAAAAACGATACCGTTACTACCGAAGTCAGTATCTAGACTACCGTTTGCTTCGTAACGCACCAGCTCGACCCCTCCGTCATTGAGCGTCCCACCCCACCCCGCGAGTAAGATCTTTCCATCGGGTTGCATTGCGATGCCATAAGCATGGTCACTCCCCAATGTCACAGAGGTGGTTACCTTTCCGTCACCGGAAAAGGTGTTGTCAAGGCTGCCGTCTTCATTATATCGCAGAGCAGCAAAGTCGACACTGCCATTAACTTTGGCATGCCCGCCGACAACAATCTTACCATCTGTTTGTATTGCGATTGCGCGAGCCTGGTCTTCGAATCCTCCAACATCCGTTATGACGACCCCATCCCCACTGAAACTGGGATCCAAAGTTCCGTTCGGGTTGAATCTTGCTACCAAAAAGTCATTCGTAGTCGAACTGGGCGCATAGCCCGCGACGAGAATCTTGCCATCATCTTGAACAGCTATCGCTTCACCACTACCCGCCGGTCCAGAGACTTTTCCGTTAACGCCGAAGGTGAAGTCCAAGGTTCCATCAGAACGGTATTTGACAAGCGTTAGGACATTCCCATTCATCCCATTCCCTGCTAAGAGTATGCTTCCGTCCGCTAGCAACACTGCGCCCTGGGCGCGATCATTATCCGGAGTTATGTCCGTCGTAACAATTCCGCCTACGCCAAATGCCGGGTCCAAATCGCCTGAATCGGCAAGTGTGGTAGATGTGGAGCCAATAAGTGTCAGAAATGTTAGGACTACTGCTTGGTGACAGCGATTGATGATTCTGGTGTGCATAAGAAAATAGGAATTGGTTGATGTAGGCAAAAAATTTAATACTGTTTAGTCCTTCAGCTCTCGCTGAAAATCGCGTTTACTTCTTGAGCATTCTCGTGGAAGAACGCCACTCGGCCGGGGATAAAATCGAAAGTGTAGTTGCCTGACAATACGTAGACATGATCAAACTCATTGCCCTCCTCGCCAAAAAATTGGGTTCCCAAGACTTGATCTTGAATGTTGGCCAGAGTACTGTAGTCATCACCGAGGCCCTTATTGTCCCAGATTAGCAGCCAATTCTCCTCGAATCGCTCATATTCCGCTTCATTCAATTTTGCGCGTTTCCGTGCCCACTGGGTCCGGACGTCTTCACACCAATCGCGACGCTGTTCCACCATGTCCACGCAAATTGGATTATTGAACATATCGTGAAAAACCTCATCTCTAGTGCGCTGTCTTCCGTGGTCCCGAAGGCGAGAGGTCGAGAAGAAAATCGGCTTGGCAAGATTAATGTCATGGTCATGAGCGATCTTGTGTCCCCAGTGATATTCAGAGGGAGTTGATTCGGTAATCTCCATTCCGACCATCGTCCCGTTAAGCGTGAATACGAGATCTGGGCGTTCGCGAGATACAATATTCTCAGGATTGATCCCAAGACGTCTAAAGAGATCCTGTGCAAACGCTTGTTCCTGTTGTTGATTGGGCATTTTTTTAAGCGAACGATGAGCGCGTGCACCCCTACCAGCGAGGGCGAGCGTCGATCACGGGGTTTGGGTTGCAGTTACTGTAAATCATCGAAACTGAACGGCTGGTAGGGGTTGTCACGGCGCGGCTTGTTCTGCTTCTCTTTTATTCTGCGCCCTGATGAGCTCGAATAGTTGAACGACTGTCAATATGGTAAGGAATAATGCACTAAGAAGACCAAGGGGTGAACGAAAAACGAACATACAGGCAACCAAAAACAATAATGCAATCCCCATGGGTCTTGCCCCATTAAATCTACCTTTCAACCCAATCACCATCGCCGCACATAGAGCAAACAACCAGATAGCGTCTCCGATCCATGGCATTATCTTGTCAGTAGGGATCAAATTGTGAACGACGTGCCCATACCAGCAATGCTGGTTGTAACACCAATATGATCCGAATGTGGCGACCGCCGTATAGGCGATTAATTCATAGCGATGCCTCATTTCGATAGTCATTTTCTTGCAGAACGATGAGTGGTGGCACCGGCGAGATCAAGCTCCGATTCAACTAGAGACGTTATCGCCGGTTGCCACTCACGGCTTGTTCGCTTTCTTGAATTCAGAAAGTAAGTGCAACGTTTCGGCTTGAATGAATAAGGGCTGGGG
>CALMKO010000385.1 GCA_937867415.1 uncultured Verrucomicrobiota bacterium
CGCCGGGCGGGCGAAGGGCTGTAAGGTGATGGAGTTCGCGGTGAGTGCGGCGCTTCGATAGTTGAATGAAGCGATGACGTTGTTTGCGGTGTCAAAGAGGATCAGCGCATCATTGGGGCCGAGGCCAGGGCCTCCGGTGGCAATCACATTGACGTCGTTGCCGAGGTTCCAAGCGGTCTTGAAGGCGGCTTCGGTGCCGGCGTTCCCATTGCTCACCACGAGCACGCCGCCAGCGGGGATGGAAATGTTTCCGAAGGTGGCACCAGCGGCAGGGGATAGCGAGTCATCGTCCCATTTCCAACCGTTGAGATTCACTGCGGAAGCACCGGTATTATAGAGTTCGAAGAAGTCTCCTCCGTTCGAGTTGGAGTTCACCTCGGTGATGATGATATTTGCCTGCGCGGCGGCAAGCGCCAGCGATGTGGCTAACAAAGATGTGTAGATGGGATGTTTCATGACAGTTCGCTAATGCGTCGCCAAAGAGCAAATCGAGGCCCCATTGCAGAAGGGGAACTTGGTGACGACATTGCCATGGGGCAAAAACGTCACTTTTGTGCATTTCATGGGTTTGTTGGTAACATGTATGGGTAATTGTTCCAGATGGCGGATTTT
Organism: uncultured Verrucomicrobiota bacterium; assembly: GCA_937867415.1. Classification (GTDB taxonomy): domain Bacteria; phylum Verrucomicrobiota; class Verrucomicrobiia; order Verrucomicrobiales; family Akkermansiaceae; genus Luteolibacter. The sequence continues at coordinate 613 of CALMKO010000385.1, forward strand.
TACTAGTTAACCGGCCTGAGAATGATTAGCTTTGGGCGTGTCCCATGATGCCTGAAAAAATTCCGCCTAGTGACGTCTCCGCGTCCACCCCTTCCGATGAGTCTCCGCTGCCGCATTCCGTTGGGGTTGGAATGCAAAAGGCTCTAGAAGAGGCTGGACCCGCCGGTGAGCAAGGTTGTCTGGATTGGAAGAGGACCTTGCATGATCTTCAGGTTCATCAGGTCGAGCTGGAGTTGCAGAATGAGGAGTTACGCGAGGCGCAGGCGGAGATCGAGGCGGCCCGACTACGGTACTTCGACCTCTACGACCTCGCCCCTGTGGGTTATATCACGCTGGATGAACACGGTGTCATTTTGGAGTCAAACTACGCAGCGGCGAGATTGCTGGGTGTATCAAGGCGGGGCCTGGCGAAGAAGCTGATCACCCGTTTCATTCCCTCTGAAGATCAGGCTGTCTATGCTTCACAATGCGAAAAAGTCTTGGAAAGCGGCCTCCCTCAAGTCAGCGAAATTCGAATGGAAGGTCGCGATCAACAGTTGTTTTGGGCGCGGCTGGAGGCGACGTTCGCCCAGTCGGCAGGCGGTGCTCCCGAGCTGCGAATCGTGCTGACGGATATCACCGAACGCCGGAAAGCGGAGCAGGCCCTCCATGACGCGAGTCAGAAGCTTAGACTCCATTTTGAACAAACGCCGATGGCGGTGGTCGAGTGGGATCTGGAGTTTCGAGTGACCAATTGGAATCCGGCGGCACAGACCATCTTCGGTTATTCTCGGGAGGAGGCGGTCGGTCGGCATGCTTCGTTCATCGTGCCTGCCGCTGTCTGTCATCAAGTGGATGGTATTTTCCAAGCACTTCTCACCAAGGTGGGTGGTGAACGAAGCACCAATCCGAACCTGAGGAATGACGGTAGTGAGATTCTATGTGAATGGTACAACACCGCGCTCATCGATGAACACGGCAATGTGGCTGGGTTCGCGTCTGTGGTGGTTGACATCACGGAACAGACCGAGGTGTTAGAAATGTTAGGGTGGGAAAGGAACGCCCTGGAACTCATCGGAGGGGGGACTCCCCTCCAGCCTGTGCTTGATCAGTTGATACAGAGCTTGGAAAAGCAGCTTCCAGGTGCGCTTTGTTCGGTTCTTTTGCTCGATGCGGACGGGGTGCACGTGCGGCATGGTGCCGCGCCGAGTTTGCCGGAGGCCTACAATCATGCGATAGACGGGATGGTCATCGGCCCGACCGTCGGGTCCTGTGGAGCCGCGGCTTTCGAAAAGCGGCAGATCATCGTCACGGATATCCAGACCGACCCTCTCTGGGAATGCGTTCGGGAAATCGCGCTTGGCCATGGTCTCAGGGCTTGCTGGTCCAGTCCGATCTTCAGCCATGAAAAGGTGATTGGGACTTTCGCGGTTTACTACCGTGTGCCACGCATTCCGGGTGTGCGCGAGTTGGCATTGATCGAGCGGGCCGTGCATGTGGTCCGGATTGCGATTGAACGGAAACAGGCACAGGAAGAGGTTCGCCTTCTGAATATCAATCTCGAGCGCCGCGTGGCTGAGCGCACTGCTGAGTTGGAGACCGCCAATAAGGAGTTGGAGGCGTTCACCTACTCGGTGTCACATGATCTGCGGGCACCGCTTCGTGCTGTGGAGGGATTTTCGCGCATGATCATGGAGGATTGCGCGGCGGGCCTGAATGCGGAAGGCATCAGGATGCTGGAGGGGATCCGCAGTGAAACTCGGCGTATGGGACGCTTGATTGACGATCTGCTTGCTTTTTCGCGTATGGGGCGGCTTCCCATTGATCGTTCTCCTATCGATATGAGCCGTTTGGTTCGGGAAACATTTGATGAACTTGCAGCCCGACAGCCCGAGCGAAGTTATAAGCTCGACCTTCAGCCGCTCACCGCCGCTCAAGGGTCGGAAGCGCTGGTCAGGCAGATCTGGGTGAATTTGCTCAGCAACGCCTTGAAGTTTAGCAAAAATCGGGAGGTTGGTGAAATCCTGGTGGGTAACGAGCCGGGGGCGCAGGGGGAGGTGGTTTACTTTGTGAAAGATAACGGCGCAGGCTTCGACATGCGTCACTCAAGCAAGCTTTTTGGAATCTTCCAGCGACTCCACAGCCATGAAGAATTCGCCGGGACGGGAGTCGGTCTTGCATTGGTTCAGCGCATCGTGCATCTTCACGGCGGTAAGATTTGGGCTCAATCGGAACTGAATCGTGGTGCAGCATTCTACTTTACCCTACCCGGGCAAGAGCCATGAAAACGGCCTTGCAAATCTTGCTCGCCGAGGATCATCCAGCTGGAAGCTGTGCTTACCATCCGCGCCCCCAAAAAGCTCACACTGCCCAAGCACTTTGTCCATGACGGGCAGGAGGCGATTGATTTCATATTCAGTCGGGGACCTTACAACGGACAGCAATGTTATGAAATGCCAAGGTGGTGTTGCTTGATTGAAAGCTACCAAGGCTTGATGGGTAGGAGGTGCTAGCCAGCTCCGCGCGGATGAGAGAACCCGCTTGATGGCGGTTGTTGTCCTAACATCATCTCGACAAGAATATCGTCAAACCCGTCAAATTTGAGAATTTTGTGGAAGTGGTTAGCAATATGATCACCTGTTGGTTACTCT
>CALMKO010000386.1 GCA_937867415.1 uncultured Verrucomicrobiota bacterium
CTGAGTTGCGGATGATGCCACGAGAAATCGAATAACCTCCAGAAATCGCCCCGGTGGTTTGAACCTGGCCACCGCCGGAGAGATCGAAAAGGGCCATCTTGCCACCACCGGTGGTATTCCATCCGCGCCAGTCCGAACCGAGGGTAAGTGTCGTGCCAGAGCCCCCGTTATTGTCCACGGTGATCGTGCTGTAGCCTGCCGCGAAACGCTGCGTGCTGCTCAAGGTGAGGCTCGTCGTGCCCGTCGTGTTGCCTTTGAGCACCAAGTTGCCGCTGCCGCTGCGCCCGGGCGTGACGCTTGTGCCGCTTGCCAGCACCGCATTGCCGCTCGAATAATCGAGCACCACGGTTCCGCCCAAGCCACCGCTGAGACTCTGCGGTGTGTCGGTACCACTGAACGCGCCGGAAAAGGCGTTGGCTCCGGAGAGCACCAAGGTGGCCGCGCGGTGGTTGGCCACCGCCGTGAGACGCGGTGCGACTCCGCTCAAGTTGTCAGTGATCGCACCAGCCACCGTGATATCGCCCAACCCACGAAAGCTATACGTCGTCGATCCCGTGCCCGTGGCTGCGGACAGCACAGACAAGTTGCCAAGCGTCAACCTCGCGGCGGGACTGTAATTCAGGACAGCCTCTGTGGTGTAAAGGACGCTCTGCGAATCCGTCACGATGCCCGCGGTGACCGACTGGTTGTTCACGACCGTCGGGTTCAAGCGCACGATACTGCCGCCTTGGAACGTGTTGATCGTGCCGTTGGAGATCGCGTAACTGGCAACGCTGGGCGTGTCGACAAGAATGCCGGTGCCACCGAAGTTCGCCAAAGTGATAGAGCCGCCGCCGAGGGTGACGTTGGTGTTGCCATTTCCTGTGCCGTTGAAGGTTGCGGTCTGGCCGGCGCCATTCGGAAACGACGCGCCTGACCAGTTGCCGTTTTCCTGCCAGGTGGAATCGGTGAGGCCCGTCCAGGTGCCGCTAGCGGCGTGGAGAGATGCGGTCGTGGTGATAAGTGCTGCCGCGATGCGGAAGGAGACGAGACGGGAGTTGCGAGGTTTCATGGGATATTTGTTAATGATGGTTTTGGTTCGAAACGACGGATATTGCATCCGTTCTTAAAAGGTGGGAAAACTAACCACTGCCAGCTCAGGCCTGCAAGGAGCTTGATGGCTTGTCCCGTTAAGTTGGGCTGCAAGGGCGCACAAGCCGGGGGGTGCCGCTTGAGATGGGTGGCTCCGCCCAGGCCAGCAAGCAAGCCGTGGAACCTTAGTTGGGTCATGCACCCGATGTTTGGTTTTAAAAAATTACGGGGCCACTGACCCTCCAGTCAGTGGCCCCGCTTATGCTCCGGAGAAAACCCATTAACTCCGGAAATTCTTAGCGCCGGCGGCGCAAAAGACAGAGCACACCCAGGCCGCCGAGCAATGATGCCGCGTGTGGCTCGGGAACGACGTTGAGATAAAGCGCGGAGGTGCTGCCATCCACCGTGAAAGTTCCTGTCAAACCGCTGCTGAGGTTGGAGGCGGCAAAGGCGGTGCTGGTAAAGTTGGTGTTCCCATCCCAATCGACCAATTTGTAGTAGCCGATGTTTCCGGTGCCCGCAAAATTGAAGACAAAGGAGCCGTCGGCTCCAGTTCCTCGCAGAAAATCGTTGCTTCCCGTGATATTGAGCATGTCCTGGATGCTGGAGCCGGAGTTTGCAAGGGCAAGAGTGGAGGCAGCGCTGCCCAGCTCGAAGATCCAGTCATTGCCCGAGTTCCAAGTGACATCGTTGCCGATGCCCAAAGTGCCGATGCTGTTGCCCGGTTGGAGCGAGCCGGAGATCGTGGTGGCTCCGCCAACGGTGCCACTACCCGCGAGGACAGCGCCACTGGCAATGGTCGTCGTGGTGTTAGCAAGGCTGTTATTGACTACAAGTGTTCCGGCGGCCACCACGGTGGTCCCGGTGTAGGTATTGGCTGCGGTCAGTTCCAAGGTTCCCGCACCTGTTTTGTTGAGGGAGCCGTTGGAGAGGATGCCGCTGAGCCGGGCATCTACCGCTGCGGAGCCGTTGCGGACTTCGATGGTTTGCACGTCGCCAGCCAGGTTGAGTGGGTTTTGGAAATTCACCATGCTGTCGGACGTCGCGGAGGAGAGGAGGAATTTGGCATCTCGGGAGGCGACGAAGCCGCCCGAGCCAAACGTAACATTACCCGAAGCTCCACCGAGATTGACCGTGCGGTCGCCACCATAGGCGCTGAAACCGAAGCTTGCTGCGAGAGTATTGTCTCCAGACCCGCTGTCGTCACGTCGTCCTTGAACTTGGCCAGTGCCGGTGCCAAGCGCACGGGTGAAGTTGTAGCCGACCTCTAGGACCGAATCCGCCATTACTAGATTACCAGCTGTCAGCCCGTTGGCCGACGACGCGCGATAAGTGCCACTCCATACGAAGGTTGCTCCGGTGGATCCACTATGATTGCCAGTCACCTCGAGCAAGCCGGTGCCGAACTTGTCGAAATCATTCACGGAACTTCTGGTGCCATTCAAGGTGAGCTTGCCGGACCCCATGACGATGACTCCAGAGCTGGGTGTCAGATTTGAAAAATTGCTGATCGTGAAATTCTCCGCTCCGTCCATTAAAATGGCACCTCCGCCATTGAGAGCGAAGCCACCCATGTTGAGCGTCTGGTTGGCGGAGGCTCCCTCAATGCGAAGCGTGAGTATGTCCATGTTTGCCGAACGCGTGGTGTTGCCTGTGATTTGATAGTTGGTGGAGAACGATCCCGCGGTCCCGCCCGAGGGCAGGGTTGTCAGAGAAGTCACGGGAACGATGAAGCCACTCCCATCCAAAGTCGCAAAGTAAGTCTTGCCGGTCGTGCCTTTAACGGTTGCAACCGACCGGCGTGAGTTGACTGTGTCGGCAATAACTCCGCGATCCACCCGGTAACCCCCTCCGGTGAATGTTCCAGGAGATGCAATCTGTGCTTGGCCGCCGCTGGACAGATCAAAATGGGCCATGCGACCCGATCCAGAGCTATTCCATGCCTGCCAAGTCCGGCCCAAGACCAGAGTCGTTCCGGAGCCGCCGTTCTTGTCCACAGTGATCGTGGTGTAGCCGGTGGCGAAGCGCTGCGTAGCGTTCAAGGTGAGGCTCGTCGTGCCCGTGGTGTTGCCCTTCACCACTAAATTGCCGTTGGCCGCGCGTCCTGGCGAAAGGCTTGTGCCACTGGCGAGCACAGCGTTCCCGCCGGTGTAATCCAACACCATGGTCCCACCGAAGCCGCCAACGAGACTCTGCGGCGTGTCGCCGCCATTGAGGACGCCCGAGAACGCATTCGCGCCAGAGAGCACCAAGGTGCCGGCACGGAGGTTGGCGACGGCTGTAAGCCTCGGCGCGGCGCCGCTCAGGTTATCGGTGATTGCTCCCGCCACCGTAATGTTCCCCAAGCCCCGGAAGCTATACGTCGTCGAGCCGGTGCCCGTGGCTGCGGACAGTACGCTCAGGTTGCCCAAGGTCAAGTTTGCGACGAGGCTGTAGTTCAGAATATTCTCGGTCGTGTAGAGAATATTCTGTGAATCCGTCATGATGCCAGCGGTGACCGACTGGTTGTTCAACACCGTAGAGTTCAGGCGCACGATGTTTCCACCTTGAAGCGTATTGATCGTGCCGTTGGCGATGGAGTAAGCGGCAACGTTGGACGTATCGAAAACAATGCCGTTGACACCGAAGTTGCCTAGCGTGATGGAACCCCCGCCGAGGGTGATGTTGGTGTTGCCGTTGCCCGCGCTATTGAAGGTCGCGATCTCGCCGCTGCCATTAGGAAAAGACGCGCCGGACCAGTTACCGTTGACCTGCCATGTGGAGTCGGTGAGGCCGGTCCAAGTGCCGCTGGCGGCGTGTAAGGTGGCGGTGACCATGGTGAAGGTGGCAACCAGAGAGCAGGTGATGAGGAGGGTTTTGCGAGTTTTCATGGAAATGCTTTTGGTGTGTCGAAGGATTTGTGGGAGCTGTCGTAAGTGACGGGAAAGATTGTCGGCGATCGTGATTCTCCGCCGCTTGGCCGACAAGTTGCATGGTGACTAATCCCGTTCAGTCGCTTTGATCCGTCTGAAGATCACTACAGGCAGCATATCCGCCAGCATTCAGCTATTCACGGCCTTGCAGTCTTCCACGATGGCTTGATAGAATTCAGGGTTGCCCAGGAGTGGTTCCAAAAAACCGGAGGCCGCCGCGATTGAGGGATCACTCCGCGCGAGTGGCCACGAGACGAATGAAAATCTTTTCGGACGGACCAGTGGTGATGGCGGCGGTCACTGTCACCTGTCCAGCCACCGGCAGGGAGGGGGTGATCGTGGCGGTGGTTAGGGCGGTGTTGGTTTCACCGGAGGCTTTCCATTCCACGAGGTCGGTGGACCATTGATAGGAAAGCGTCACGTCGCTGGCGGGGGTGGCGCTGAGGCTGTGTGCGAAGGTGGTGCTGGTACCAGTGGCCGAGACCTGGGTGAGGCCTTGAGAGAAGGCATTGGGATCGGTTCCCAAGAGATTCTCGATGCCATTGGAAAGACCATCGTTGTCGCTATCGGTCTCGAAGCCGGTGGCGGGTGGGTTGGCGAGGAGCCAATCCGCGAAGCTGTCACCATTGCCTTCCGCGGGGATGATGGCATAGGCGAGGCTATCGACGTTCATGAAGCCGCCCGTTAATGCAACTCGGTCGATACGATAGCCAGCCGGGGCTCGATAGCCGACGAAGGTGTCGTAGCGGTAGTTGCCGGCATTGGCGTCTCCGGAAGTCATGCTGGTGGGAGTTCCGGCGGTGGTGATTCCACCGAGGCTGATGGTCTGGGTGGCGAGGGTTGTGAGATCCACAATGCGTACCGACCAAGTGTAGGTGCGGCTGCCATCGCGCTGAAGCTGGGTGAAGCCGAAGGCGTCAACGGGAGTGGAAAGTGTCATGGTTGAGGTGGTGGTATTGAAATAGCCGGCACCGTTGATTGGTGCGGAATTCAATCCGCCTGTTCCCACCGAGTTTGCGCTCAGGAATGTCCGTGTTAGGATATTGGTGTTTGAAATCGCGATGCTCGACGTAAAGACCTGCGTGCCAGTGTTGTTGAATCCGCTGAAGCGGTCATTCGCGGCGATGCCTTGCGCGGCGCTGAAGTTGATGACCCCTGAAAGCAGGTTGGCGGACTGGCTGCTGGCAATAATCGCGTCGAATTGGGTCGCGGTTAACAACTCACCTTGTGTGAGGTTGGAACGGGTGATGCTGCCATTGATATTTTGTCCAGAGGTGGCGGTATAGGCCGTCAAGGCTTGACCTGCTTGATTGTTGGTGAAATCGGCAAGATTGAGGTCGATGAGGTTGTTGACGTTCGGGGTGGTCTGGGTGGCGACATGGGTGCCGGCGTTGAAAAACAAGCCGGCAGGGTTCACCGTGATGTTCAGGGTGGCTTGAACCGGCGCGGCTATGCCATCGCTCACGCTGACGGTAAAGTTGTTCGTGCCCGTATCTGTGGCGGAGGGGGTGCCGGAGATCGTTCCGTTGGCTGCGACGTCCAGCCAGGCGGGTCCGCTAACCTTGGAGAACGTGAGTGTGGCACCAGCATCCACATCGACGGCGTTGCCCGCGAGGCTACCCGTAAAGGCGCTGGCCTCGGTGGCGTTTGCTCCAAGGATGGGGTTACTAGTCCAGGTTGGAGCGTCGTTGGCATTGATAACGGTGATGGTGAGCGTGGCTTGAACGGGCGCGGCGATGCCATCGCTGACGCTGAAGGTGAAGCTGTTCGCGCCGACGTCTCTGTTGGAAGGCGTGCCTGAAAGGGTGCCATTGGCGGCAACGGATAGCCACGCCGGCCCGCTGACTTTCGCATAGGTAAAGTTAGCTCCGGCATCGACGTCGGAGGCGCTGCCAATGAGGGTTCCTGTGAAAGGAGTATCCTCGGTGGCGGTGGCGCTCTGGGCGACGACCACGGGGGCATCATTGACCGGCGTGATGGTGATCGAGACGGTGGCGGCAGTTGAACTCAGCGAGCCGTCATTCACGATGAAGGTGAAGGAATCGGCTCCATTGTAATTAGCCGCGGGGGTGAAGGTCAGGTTCGGTGGAGTATCGTTGAGCGTGCCGTTCGCGGGTTGGGAGAGAACCGTGTAGGTCAGCGTGTCACCTTCCGCATCCGTAGCGGTGAGCGTGATGGGCAATGCGGTGTCCTCGTTGGTGGTCACACCTTGGGAGTTCGCCACGGCGGCGGTATTCGGCGGGATTGCGGTGATGATTCGATCATCGATGAGTGCTGCCGTTGTATTCAGGGAATTGTCAGCGTTGTCGTTGAGAACCGCACCAGCATTGATCATGAACTGAAGTGTTCCGCTGCTGGTAGGCGTGACCGTCACGGTAAAGACTCCGGGAGATGCTTCCGCGATGGAGCCAATCGAAACCACCGCGCTGCCCGCATTACCGAAATCGGCTGCTGTCACCGTGCTGGCATTCATATCCTCGCTGAAAGTGAGCGTGTAGGTGATGGGGGTGTTGGTGGGAATGGATCCGCTGACCCCATCATCCGTGATATCAACGAGAGAGGGCGCCAAGCTATCAGCACCGCCATCCGCAGGAATGATGGCATAGGCGAGGCTATCGACGTTCATGAAGCCGCCAGTCAATGTAACTCTGTCGATACGGTAGCCGACCGGGGCTTGATAGCCTACAAAGGTGTCGTAGCGGTAGTTGCCTGCCTGGGCATCTCCGGCGACCATGCTGACGGGAGACCCGGCAGTGCTGATGCCGCCGAGGGTGACGGTTTGGGTGGTGGAGTCGCTGAGTTTGATCAAGCGCACTGACCACGTATAGTTGCGGGTGCCGTCGCGTTGGAGAGCCGTGAAGCCTATGGCGTCAACGGGCGTGCCCAGGGTGAGGGTGGTGGAGCCGATGTTGAGCATTCCGTCACCCGAAATCGGGGCGGAGTTGGTGTTGCCGCCGGTGTTACTGAAGGTCGGCGCAGGGCCGAAAGAGCGGGTCTGGATGTTTGTGTTTGTGAGGGTGATGTCGGACGTGAAGCGAATCGCGCCGGTGCCGTTGATACCGCTGAAGCGGTTGCTGGCGGCGGTGCCCTGCGGATTGCTGAAGTTGATGACCCCGGAGAGGACGTTGGCGGACTGGCTGGCGGCGAGGAGCGCGTCGAATTCGGTCGTGGTTAACAGCTCGCCTCGGGCGAGGTTGGCGCGGGTGAGGTTGCCGGTGATGTTTTGTCCGGAGGTGGTGGTGTAGGCGGTGAGGGTGGTGGCGGTGTTGTTTGTGAAGGCCGCGAGATTGAGGTCGATGAGGTTGTTGACGTTCGGAGTCGTCTGGGTGGCGACCTGAGTGCCGGCGTTGAAGAACAAACCGGCAGGGTTCACCGTGATGATCAAGGTGGCTTCGACGGGCGCGGCGATGGCGTCGCTCACCCTGACGGTGAAGGAGTTCACGCCCGTATCGGTGCCGGAGGGGGTGCCGGAGAGGGCGCCGTTGGCCGCGACGGAGAGCCAGGCGGGGCCGCTGACCTTGGCGAAAGTGAGGGTGGCACCGGCATCCGCATCAACTGCATTGCCGGCCAGGCTCGCGGTGTAGGCGATGGCCTCGGCGGCGTTTGGTGCGATGATCGGGTTACTGGTCCAGGTCGGGGCGTCGTTGGTATTGGTAACGGTGATGGTGAGCGTGGCTTGAACGGGCGCTGCGATGCCATCGCTGACGCTGAAGGTAAAGCTGTTCGCGCCGACGTCGCTGTTGGAAGGCGTGCCTGAAAGGGTGCCATTTGCGGCGACTGAGAGCCACGTCGGTCCGCCGACTTTCGCGTAGGTGAGGGTGGTTCCGGCATCGACGTCGGTGGCGCTGCCAACGAGGGTGCCGGTGAAGGCAGCATCCTCGGTGGCGGTGGCGCTCCGGGCGGTCACCACGGGGGCATCGTTGACCGGGGTGATGGTGATCGAGACGGTGTCGGGGGTTGAACTGAGCGGGCCGTCATTCGCGAGGAAGGTGAAGGAATCGGTTCCGTTGTAGTTAGTCGTGGGGGTGTAGGTCAGGTTCGGCGCGGTGCCGCTGAGGAGGCCGTTCGCGGGCGGGGTGACAACGGTGTAGGTGAGTGTGTCGCCGTCGATATCCGTGCCAGCCAGCGTGATGGCGCGGGCCACGTCTTCGGCGGTGGTGACGGACTGTGCGGTGGCAAGCGGAGCCCGGTTGGGCGGGAGGATGGTGAGGACGGTGTCGTCAAGAATGGCGGAGTTGGTGTTGAGGGGCTTGCCGCCGGTGGCGTTGATGGAGGCGCCAGCGTTGATCTGGAGCTGGAGGGTGCCGTCGGATGTCGCGGTTACGGGCACGTGGAAAATGCCGGGAGAGGTTTCGGAGATGCTACCGATGCTGATGGCAGAAGTCCCCGCGTTGCCGAAGTTGGAGGCCTGCACGCTGGCGGCGTCGATGTCTTCGGCGAAGGTGACGGTGTAGGTGATGAGATTGTTGATCCGAACCGGGGTTCCGCTCCTGTCGTCCATGAAGGTGGGGCGCACGAGTTGGTCGACGTAGATAATGAGGGAGGTGCTGGCGGAGCCGAGGGAGTCGCTGATGGTGAGGCTCACCGCGTAGGTGCCCGCGGCCGCGAAGGTTTTTTCCGGGTCTTGCACGGATGATGTTGTCCCGTCGTCGAAGTTCCAGGCGTAGGTGTAGGTGGGGTTGGTGCGGATGAGCTCGAGCTCGGTGAGGTAAACGAAGGTCGCGCTGGTGTTTCTCACGCGGTCGATGCGGAGGCGGTAGGTTTTGAAGTTTTGCGGTTGGGCGATGGTGAAGACGCGACGTTGACTTTTGGTGAAGGTTTGGGCGGTGCGGGTGTCGAGGGTGGTCCAAGTGGCGCCGTTGTCGTTGGAACCGAGGAGGGCCCAGGTGTAGGGGTCGGCGTTGCGGGCGGTGTTTGGGTTGCCGCTGCCAGCGGCGGAGGTGATGGCGTAGCTGCCGATGGTGCGGCTGGCGCCGTTGTTGTAGGTGTATTGGAGCCAGCTGGTGCGGTTGGCACCGATGGGGGCGTTGTCCCGCCAGTCGGTAGCGGTGTTTTTGTCGAAGGCGTTGGAGGCCGCGCCGCCAGCCTGGCCCTGGGCGGTGGCGGTGCCGGGGGCGTCGGTATTGTCGAAGCGGCCGCCGAGAGCCCCGCCGGTGAAGCTGACGTCAAGGGGGGCAGTGCCGGACGTGACGGAGGCCGAAGGCAGGGAGGTGAGCGGGTAGAGGGTGAGGATGGCTTCGGCGGAAGTGGCCGTGCCCATGGTGTTGGTGGCGACGACTCGGAAGCGGGCACCGTCGTCGGCGAGAGTCATGACTCGCGAGTAGGTGGCGGAGGTGGCTCCGGAGAGGTTGGACCAAGCGCCGCCGGAGGGGGGCTGGATCTGCCATTGGAGGGTCGGAGCGGGCAGGCCGGCGACGTTGACGGAGAAGACGGCGGAGGCACCGATTTCAGCCATTTGGGATTGGGGCGGAGTGGCGAAGGACGGAGGGGTGTCGAGTGTGACGGTGAGAGTGGCGGCCTGCGAGGTGGTTTGCCCGTTGAGGTTGGTGACGACGGCCCGGAAGCGAGCTCCGGTATCGGTTAGGGAGCTGGTGAAAGTGTATGAGGCGTTGGTGGCTCCGGGGATATCGGTCCAAGTGGTGGCGCCGGAGTCCTGGCGTTGCCACTTGTAGGTGGGGGAGGGCAGGTTAGTGACCTGGACGGAGAATGTCGCGGAGGCGCCGACGGTGACGAGTATGTCGGCGGGGAGGGAGGAGACCAATTGGGGCGGTTGGGAGCCGGATGGGAGGCCGTAAACGGCGGTGTTGCCGTTGAAGGTGACATAGAGGAGTCCAAAGGTATCCCAAGAGGCGGCCATCATGGAGGGCCAGTCGAAGATGCCGGCGGGATAGTAGGCGACGCGGGTCCAGGTGGCGCCTTCGTTGGTGGAGCGGAAGACGCCCCACTGGGGGTCGTCGACGAGTTTGCCGTAGAAGTAAACGGAGTAGTTGGCGTCGCCGGGGAGGCCGCTGCCAGCGCCGAGGGCGTGGCAGATGGCGTATTGGACGGCGGGGTTGCGCTGGAAGGTGGTGCCTTCGTCGCCGGTGCGGAAGAGGCCGTGCATGTTCGCGGCGGTGACGCCGCGGGAGGCGAAGATGCCTTCCCAGCCGCTGGCAAACCAGATGTCGTTTGGTTTGGCGCGGTTGATGTCCATCTGGGAGTGGAAGCGGCCGGCAGCGAGGCCGGTGGCGGCGCGGGGTGACCAAGTGATGCCGCCATCGGTGGAGACGTAGAAATTGCCGCTGAGACTGCCGAGGTAGAATTTGTTGGCGACGAAGGGATCGGATACGAGGAGGCGCTGGCGGACGGCGAAGTTGATCATGCCGCCTTCGGACATGGAGTCGGTGCCCTCGCTGACGGGCACACCAGTGGACTCGTTCCAGGTCATGCCGCCGTCGTGGGAGTATTTGGGGGCGCGGCCTTGGGAGGGGAGGATGACGATGCGATCCTGGCCGAGGCCCCAGCCGTCGCGGCGGCTGACGGCGATCTGGCCGGCGCGGAATTCGATCGGCTGGGACCCGAACGGGGTCCAAGTGCGACCGCCGTCGGAAGAGTAGCCGGAGTAGTTTCGGCCGGAGCGGGTGTTGTTGGCGTCGGAGCTGAAGACGACGAGGTAGGTGGGTTCGTTGGGGCAGTAGGCGATGCCGATGCCATTGGAGATGAGTTGATCCTGCAGCTGTGCCATCTTGGCGGTGAACTGGTCGGGATCGTCGATAAAGAAGGCGGTGGCGTCGTGGACGGAGATGATGGGTTTATCGCCGCTGCCCGGGGGGATGATGACGTCGTGGCCGACGAGTTCCTCGATGCCCTGGCTCTGGATGGTCCACTGGACCTTCGGGGTGCCGGTTTCGGCGTTGGTGGGGCTGAGAGCGTAAGTGAGGACGCCCTCGTTGCCTTGGGGGGACCAGAGGCGGTTGGCGGAGTCGAGGTAAATGCCGCCGTTGGAGCGGTAGCCGTTGGCGTATTGCGGAAGCCAGGCGAAGGTGTTGGCGTAGAGATACTCGTTTGAGAGGCTGACCCAAGTGTGGCCGCCGTTTAGGGAGCGGGAGAGAGCGCCGCCGTCGCTAATGGCGAAGATGCGGTTGGGGTCGTCCATATCCACCGCGATGCTGGTCAAGCTGCCCCAGTTGCCGACATTGCGGACGACCCAGGCGCCGTTGAAGAATTGCCACAATTCCTTGGTGCCGCCTTTGGCCGCGTGGACTTTGCCATCGGGGCCGATGGTCATGAAGCGGACTAGCCCTTCAAGGGTGGTGCCGGTGGTGATGGATGCCCAAGTGACGCCGCCGTCGGTGCTGCGGAAGATGGCGCCATTGGCGACGGCGGCATACACGATGGCGGAACGGGTCTGGCCGCCTACGAGGGTGGTAGTGCTGCGGTCGAAGACGATGTTGATGACGTTGGCGGTGGCCGCGGGGGCACCGGCCGCCGTGGCGACCTGGGCCCAGGTGGTCGAGGCGTTGAAGGAGGCATGCAGGCCGTTGGCGACGGTTCCGTAATAGACCACATCGCTATTGTTAGGATCGATAGCGATGCGTTCGCCCCAGGCTCGGGTGGCACCGTTGGGCTGCATGGGGACGATCAGGCCGGTGCGGGTGAAGTTTTGGCCGCGGTCAGTGCTCTTGTAGAGGGCGCCGGTGGAGGTCGGATACTGGCCGATCATGTCGTCGCTGGTTTCGAGTTTGAACGACATGTAAACGACATCGAGATTCGATGGATCGACCTGTAGGCTCTCGACACCGGTTATCACGGGCGGGCCCAGATACAGCGGGTCGAGACCCGTGCCGTCTTCGACGTTACGTATGAGCATGGGAATCCACTCAGATTTGGCGGCATCCCATCGATAGCCATTGCCGACGTCGGTGCGGGCGTAGCGGACCTCAGGGTCGAGGGGGTGGATGGACATGCCGGTGACGAAGCCGCCGGCTCCGACGCGCACGGGTTTCCAGTCGTAAGAGGCCACGGGGACTTGTCCGACAGCTATGAATCTACTGATCAGAAGTAGAGACAAAACCAACAGTGCATGGGCGCGTGCAAAAAAGGAATGGCGGCGGGACATGGGGAATCAAAATGAAAGATGAGGGTTTTAAAAACGGGTTTCATAAATGCCCCCGCCAAGCCGGTAACATCGGCGGGGCTAGATCAAACTACTGAAAGGCTCCCAATAAGTGAGAATGCGAAATCCTAATGAAGGGGTAGCGGATGACAACTGGCTGTGCGGCTAATCCCGTTCAGTTGTGGCAGGGGTCGAGTTCCCCAAAGAGTGCGGCCCGCATGAATTCGATGGACGCGGCGGAAATCGGAGAAATCACTCCGTCTTTGTGGCCACCAGGCACATGACAGTCCTATCGGTTTGGCCTTCGGTGATCGTCGCGGTGACGGTCACTTGGCCTGCGGGGGGTAGCCCTGGATTGAACGTTCAAAAGCGGAAATTTCACAAACTCCACCATGATTTCCGGTATGTTAACGAAATCTTGATCTTTCAATCAGATCGGAGTCGAGTTCTTCTGTGGCTTGGCTACCATTGGTAGTTGGTGCGAACGCCGTGCCCCATTATCCCAATGCCTGCCTTGACCTTTTCAACACCCCGAAGACCACGAACTTCATGCTCTGGAATCCACTTCATCCAAGGTTTCTGATGCCGCTATCGGCCATTTCCATGATCGCCAGCGCCGGAGAAATCCAACCTACGCCACAATTCCGAATGATCACAGATATACCATATCGCGCACTTGGTGATCGATCGACCGCGCGCTGTGCTTTGGACCTTCACCTGCCGGCCGGAGTTTTGAAGCCGGCACTGGTGATTTGGATGCACGGCGGCTCGATGACTTCGGGTGACAAGGCGGATGAGTTCAACCGCAAGATCGGCGCGGGTTTGTGCCGGCTTGGGTTTGCGGTGGCGATGGTGAACTATCGTCTGAGTCCGGGTGCGAAGTTTCCAGCTTACGTGGAGGATGCCGCAGCGGCGGTGAGGTGGGCGGTGAAGAATGCGGAGAGCCATGGGATCGATGCTTCACGAATCTATCTGGCAGGTCATTCGGCCGGTGGTTATCTGGCGTTGCTTGCCGCCCTTGATCTCCAATTTTTTGGTAAAGACAAAGCCATCAAGGGCATTATTTCCATCAGCGGGCAGACCGTGACCCATACGACGGTGCTCGGCGAGAGGGGAGCGGTAGGCGGCGCAATCGTAGTGGATGAGGCAGCCCCGCTTTATCACGCTCATTCGACACCGTTGAGGATTCTGCTGCTCGCCGCAGATCAGGATGTTCCGGGACGCGTGGAGGAGAATCAGTTGCTAGAGGCTACCTTGAGAAAACTGGGGAGTAAACATGTCGTTTTCAAAATCATCCCGGATCGCGATCACATGAGTATCTTAGAGCGCGGTATTGACCCTGCCGACCCTGTTGCGAAGCTGCTTCAGGAATGGATCGCTGCTGAGTGACTCTTGCTCGTCAAGCACCATGCGGGGTCAGTGAAAAAGAAAACCGCTGCCCCCCGTGAAGGAGCCAGCGGTCTATGAAAAAGAACATGCCCGAGGGTCACGCGCGGCGGCGGAGGATAAGGAAGACGCCGAGGCTGCTAAGCAAGGCCAGGGACGACGATGGCTCGGGGATCATGGAATAGGCGAAGCTATCGACATTCATGAAGCCGCCGCTCATCGTGACCTGGTCGATCGCGTATCCATCAGGTGCCTGATAGCCGACAAAGGTGTCATAGCGGTAGTTGATGGCATTGGCGTCGCCGGAAATCATACTGGCAGGAGCTCCTGCGGTGGTGATTCCACCGAGGCTGATGGTCTGGGTGGCGAGGGTCGTGAGATCCACAATGCGGACCGACCAAGTATAGGTTCGGCTGCCATCGCGCTGAAGCTGGGTGAAGCCGAAGGCGTCAACTGGAGTGGAAAGTGTGATGGTTGAGGTGGTGGTATTGAAATAGCCGCCACCGTTGATTGGTGCGGAATTCAATCCGCCGGTACCAGTGGAGTTCGCGCTGGAAAATGAACGGGATAGAAAATTGCTGCCAGCCAGCGCGATGCTCGACGTAAAGACCTGCGTTCCGGTGCTGTTGGTTCCTTCGAAAGCATTGGCTGAGACCGTGCCCGTGCCTCCGGAGAAATTGACTACGCCGGAGAGTTTGTTGGCAGCCTGTGCTCCGGAGATGAGGGAATTCATCTGCGTGGTGCTGATGAGAGAGCCTATTGTTAGGTTGGAGCGGGTAATGCTGCCGGTGATGTTCTGTCCGCTGGTGGCGGTGTATCCGGTGAGTGTCGTTGTCGCGTTGTTTGTGAAACTCGAAAGCTCAAGGTCGATCAGGTTGTTGACATTGGGCTGGGTTTGGGTGGCGACCGTGGTTCCTGCGGTGAATACGAGCGCTGCTTGGGAATTGAGAGATGCTACGGCAGCGAAAGCGAAACACATCAGGGAATTTGGGAGGGCGTTTTTCATAAGTGACAGGAGATTGCATAGCCGCTGCGGCTGCGACAATGTTCCTGTTGTCGAACGTTCAAATCCACGGCGATCGGGCGTCTGGGCGTTCATCCCTGCATCCGGGTGGTTTTGCCGTTTTCCCAGCGTCCTTCGATGAGAACGCATTTTTGAATGGCGGGGGCTCCGAACTCGGAGCGGTGGATTTGGGCGACGACCATGTCCACGGCGGCTTCACCGAGAAGGTGGTGATTCTGGTCGATACCACTGACGCCGAGCTTGCGGTGTTCGTGGTGAAGGTCGAGGTGGGCGTAGCCGATGTCTTCCGGGACCCTGCATCCGCAGGTTTTGAGAACCTCCAGGAGATAGGAGTCATGGGTGAGGATGCAATCCGGCTTGTGTTTGCGAACGTATTCGATGGCCCGCTTTTTATCCTCGGTGATGAAGACCGGTGCCAAGCGGTCGGGGCGGGTGAGATTCCGCTGCATGGTGAGGAAGGCTCCGGTATAGGATTGGTCGAGCAGGTTGTCCAAGTAGGGATTGATGAATGCGGCGGGACGTTTGTAGCCGAGCTGCATCAATGAAGTGACGGCGAGACGCATGGAGGTCAACGCATCGCTCATCACGGAATTCATGGGAGGATCTTGTGGGCGGGCTGCAACGACCGCACAGGGGAAACTGTTGCATACACGTTTCAGTCCGGGATAAGCGAACGGGAATTCACGCCATGGCCAACCGATGAAGATAGCTCCACGGATGCCGCGGGCTTCCATGAGTTTCACCGGATTCGAGCAGGTGGCATAGTCTTCGATAAGATCGACCTTGTATCCGAGTTCTTCGGCGCGATTCCGGCAGCCTTCGAGTTGGCGTCGGGATACGGTGGTGGTGGTGATAGGAAAGATGGCGAGGTTCGCCTGATAGCTTTTTTTCTTACGGACTTGGATCTGGGCCATCATGCAGGCCAGATCGGCATCGGCGACGTAGCCGAGTTTCACCGCCGCTTCTTGAATGATTGATCGTGTTTCCGCAGCGACCCGCATGTCGTTGCGCAGCGCCATGGAGACGGTGGATTTCGCGAATCCTAGCTTTTCGGCGAGCTGTTGCAGGCTCAATTTGCTGGATGGATTCACGAGATCTTATGGCTGATAGTTATCGCCTTTCAATCGAGGATCTTGAAGTCGAGATTGGCAATGCGGGCGGTGTTAGGGCCGATGCCGGGTTGGGCGACGATGCGGAGAGTCAGGGCGTCGGCGTCGGCGGGGATTTGGTATTCGGCGGAGATGCGGCGGGGTTTGCCAGGAGGTGCGGCGTGGCCGATGGGTGCCCAGAGGGGCCATGCGCTGAGGGGATCGAGCACGGAACCGGCCAGGTTATCACCCTTGCTGATGACGAAAAGGATGCTGCCCCAGTGGTTGATTTCGCCGTCCATGGAGAGGAAGGTGACATCGGCAGAGAGGCGGATGCGCTTGCCGCGGATGCTGGTGAGATCGAGCGGGCGGTGGGCGAGCGCGGTGGCGGGCGCTTCGTGGCCGTAGGTGAGATTGTGGAAATAGGCGGTATCGGCGAGCGGTGGCACGGCGGGGGCAGTGCCGGGGG
>CALMKO010000387.1 GCA_937867415.1 uncultured Verrucomicrobiota bacterium
CCCCTGACCTTACCCGCTTACGACGCCCGCCCAAGCTCCCGGACATCCTCTGGTAGCGGTAGCCCATGGCCCGGCGCCCGCCGCCGCAGCCTCATCTTCATCACCTTGGCCTTCCCCTTCGTCTGGCACCATGTATTGCAGATTGGAACTCCGCTGCTCGTGAAACAATTCGGACTGATCCTCATGGGGGAGATTCTCCCCGTCGCCGCATTTCTGCCCTTGGGGTTGTTGGTCTATTTCGGAATCAGACGGCTACAAAACCTGGGGATGAATCCCTGGTGGACGCTTGGTATCCTCGCCCCCGGCTTGAACCTCTGGCTGGGTCACCGATGCTTCACTTGCCCGCCCGGGTTCGCCTACCATCGAAAAATCGACAACCCGGGTGTGGTCCTGGCAATCCTCTACTGGCTGCTTGTTCTCGCGGGATTACTGCTGGTTCCGGATGTCGTTAGGTCGCTTGGCGAGTCATTCCAGTTCCGCGGATGGCTCGATCAAGTGCGCAAGCTTGCGTCCTGAATGCGGATCCTCGCCTGCCTCCGGGCAACCACATCACACCGGGGGCTTGAGGCGCGGGGAATCATTTCTTGGTGGATTCGGCATCCCCCTTGCTGCGTGGTCCTTTCGTATGCATGACGGACTCGCAATTCTCACCTCTGGCGGCGATTCCGCCGGCATGAACCCCGCCGTCAAATGTGCGGTGGATTACGCGGCTCAAAAGGGCTACGAAACCCACCTCGTTTATGATGGATTACGCGGATTGTTAGAAGATAACATCGTGCCCACCACCCGTGAGCAGGTTTCGGGAATCATCCACCGCGGCGGGACGGTGCTTCGTTCCTCGCGCTGCCCTCAGTTCTACGACATCGACCAGCGGCGCAAGGCTTATGAAAATCTCAAACGCCGGGGCATTGGCAAGCTGATCGTCATCGGCGGCGATGGATCATTCCGGGCGCTCAATCAGTTTTACAACGACTTCGGCGTGCCCTTCGCAGGCATTCCCGCGACGATCGACAACGACATCGCAGGCACGGATTACTGCCTCGGGGTGGATACGGCGCTCAACGTGATCCGCGATGCGGTGGACTCCATCCGGGACACGGCCAGCTCGTTTTCGCGGGCCTTTGTGATCGAGGTGATGGGTCGCCACTGCGGGTATCTCGCACTCACCAGCGCGCTGGCATGTGGCGCGGAAGTTTGCCTGGTCCCGGAGCTCCCCTACAATCTTGATACCATCGGCGCACGGCTCAAGCACGACATCGCCGCGGGCCGCCGCTATGTCATCGCCGTAGTGGCGGAAGGGACGAAAATGGGGGATTACTTGACCCGCTGGATCAATGACTCGATCGGCATGGAGGCCCGGCTCACCGTGCTGGGTCACATCCAACGCGGCGGCTCACCGACGGTCCATGACCGGATCATGGCCTACAAATTCGCCGTCGCCGCCGTGGATGCGCTGGATGCCGGCCAGACCCACTCGATCATGATTTACCGGGATGGAACATACGGCCGGCTGCCGATCCACAAGGTGGCGGATTCGAAGTATGAGATCGATCCCGCCTTGCTCAAGCTCGCCGCGCCGCTGGCTTGTTAGATTTTTGTGTTTTCCGCCAGCCAGGCGTCCATCCCGCCGGCGACGTTTTTCACCCGGGTGAAACCATTCGCCAACAGATACCCAACCGCCCTCGCGGACCGCCCGCCTGCCTTGCAATGCACGAGGATTTCACGATCCTTCGGCAGGCTGTCCAAGGCATCCGGCAGGGTGTTCAGGGGGATCAAACGTGAGCCGTCGATGTGGGCCAAGGCGTATTCGTCCGGCTCGCGGACGTCGATGAGCAGGCCGTCAAAGGATTGATCGAGCATGTCTCGGAGTTCCAGGGTCGTGATGGATTCCATGGGCGTTGAATTCATTTCGCAGGAGGCGGAAGCGGTGGTTTCCGCATTGAAAACGGAGTGGATCTCGGGTTGCCCTCCGCACAAGCGGCAACAGGGATCGCGGTTGAGTTTGATCGAGCGGAACGCGCTTTGCAATCCATCATAACAAGTCAGCTTCCCGAGCGGAACAGTGCCCATTTCCAGGAGCAGCTTGATGGCCTCCATCGCTTGCAGCGAACCGATGATGCCGGGCAAGACCCCTAGGACTCCCGCTTCTTGGCAGGATGGCACGCTTCCCGCCGCAGGCATTTCCGGCAATAGGCACCGGTAGCACGGCCCGCCCAAATGGGGCGCAAAGACCGCAGTCTGGCCTTCAAAGCGGTGGATCGCCCCATAGACCAGAGGCTTTTTGAGAAGAAATGCCGCATCGTTGGTGAGGAAGCGGGTAGGGAAATTATCAGAACCATCCACGAGCAGGTCGTAGGACTGGGCGATTTGCAGGGCATTTTCCGGCGTGAAGCGCAGCGGGTGAAGCTCGACCTTGACGTGCGGATTGACCTCTTTGAGCCGCGCGGCGGCACTTGCCAGCTTGGGTTTCCCGATCCATGACTCGCCGTGGAGGATTTGACGCTGCAGGTTTGAGGCGTCCACCACATCCGCATCCACCAAACCAAGTCGCCCGACTCCGGCGGCGGCGAGGTAAAGCGCAGCGGGCGAACCCAGGGCACCGGTGCCGATGAGCAAAACCGAGGCGTTCTTCAAGCGAAGTTGCCCAGCCTCACCCACGGCGGGGATGAGCAAGTGGCGCGAGTAGCGGAGCCGTTCCGCCGATGTGAGACCCTCTGGCATGGCGACGCCACTTTGGCGCGGATCCGCCGACGATCAAAGACCTAAATGGATTTAGAAACCCGCCTCCGGTGCATCTGCCTGCAAGGCCGGGCGAAACCCGCAAATGTTCAATGATTTCCGTCTCCTGTTCAATGAGAGGAGTGAAATTGCTCATGCGAGAGGGTTGATTCGTTTGATGCCTGCAAATCGGTCGAAATCGCGGTCGTTACTGGCGATGGTGGCCGAATGTTCCAAGGCGTGAAGGGCGATCAAGGCATCTGTGGTCAGATTGCCTCCCGTGCCCGCTTCCTCCAGCAGATCGAAGAAGCGCCCCAGAGCGTTTTCCGCGAGATGGATGATCCGAACGTGCGGGAAGCTCACCCAGTGTTCGACGATGCTGCGGACTTGCGCGGGTGCGAGCGGATTCTCACAGACATTTGGATGGGTCAGCAGCCGGGTGACGGCCAGCACCACCACCCACGGTAGGCCCACCGGCTCCAGTCCGGAAAGTGCACCCTCCCACCAGACCCGCGCCTTTTCATGCCAGGGAGAGGCTTCATCGTGGGCGTAAATTAGGAGATTCGCATCAGGAAGGATCATCGCTTTCCGTAATCCTCCGCTTCGATTTGGTCGTAAAGCTGGTTCATGCTTAGACCTTGGTAGGCTGGCTTGATCCCCACGCGGTGTGTCTGGATGCGAACTTGCTTGACCGAGGAAGAGGGCGGGGCGCTCAGCCCACGCTGGATCGTCTCCTCCAAAATTTCGCGAAAAGGCCGCCTCCGCTGCCGAGCGCGCTCATGCAATTCACTCAGAATGCCATCACTGATGTTAATTGTCGTTCTCATATCGGCATCATGATGCGGATCTGGTGGTATGTCAAAGTCATACCTCATCCTCCTTTTGTGGAAATTTTTCGCCCGCCAATTCGCGTTCGATCTGCTCGATGCAGGGCAGGCTGGTTTGCAATTCGGCGGGCAGCGATTCCTGGAATGGTCCCCAAAAAACTTTGCGCCCCTCGTGGCGCGACCTCATTCTCAAAGTCTGGGGAGCCGACCCACTTCACTGCCCGTGCTGCAAAGCACCCATGGAACTCGTCGGCGCCGTCAAACGCCCCGAGCAAATCGAATTTTTCCTCCGCCTCCATGGTTTGTGGGAAGGCATCATCCAGCTTCCCCGCCCGCCACCGCCGCCACAAGAATTCTTGGAAACGCGGCCCGCAGAACGATGCTCGCAACGCATGAAAACCGCTGACAATCCTCCCGATCCCGGCAAATCTCGGCGTCTAGCGGAGCATTCTTCCTTTCAGCATTTCAGCTTTACCGAAATCTCCCCCTTTGTCCCCGTCTCCGGTCCGGCCCCCGCGCTTTTAACGGCCTTCACCCCCAAAGCCATTTCCTAACAATCCCGATGTGGCAGCCTGAGAAAATCCAACTGGACGACGGCAGAACGCGGGTTCTCGAATACACCTGATCCCGCCCGGCGATCTCAAAAAAACCGCTGCCAAAAGAAATCTTGGCAAAGCGGTCCGGAAAACTACGATTACCGCCATTGAAACCCATTGTGAATTTTCCCGATTCCGCAAAATCCCAGCCTGCGGGGAGCTTCTTCATTTCAGCGTTTCAGCGTTTCAGCGTTTCAGCGTTTCAGCGTTTCAGCATTTCAGCTTTACCAAAATCCCCCCTCTTTTTTGCCCGCCTCCGGTCCGGTCCGGCCCCCGCTCGTTCAACGGCCTACACCCCAAAAGCAATTTCCTAGCAATCAATTTCCTAGCAATCATGAAAACGATCGTAGCGCTTTGTTTGGTGTTTTTGGGTTGTGGTATGGGTGTTCCGCTTCAGGCGGAGCCGGCCACGGGCAAACCGGGGCATGCCCTGGGAATGCCTTATCCGGACCGCGAGTATGTGCACGACCGGCGGGGCACCGGGCCCTATTTCCGGGCGATCCGCAAGGCGAGACAAGAGCGGGGAATCGAGGCGGGCATCGCCATGCTTGGGCCGTCGCTCGAAGACTTCAGGGAAAACCTGCGTTACAATTGGACTGGGAGCCAGGTGTTCGATGGGTGGGGCTTCTGGGTTTGGCACGAGGCGCAGTTTGATTCCGGGAAGAACGATCCCGAATGGGCGGCCGCACTTTACCGGTGGATTTTCGATGAGGCCCGCAGGATCGGCCGCATGGATTGGGTGTTCCATGTGAGCGGAAACGTGCTCGGCGAATATGCCACGGTGTCGCGGTGGACTCCCTACCGCCAGTTGTTGGCTGAGATGTCGGGTTACCTGAAGCGCCAGGGTCTTGATGTGGATCCGTCGCGCTTGCCGGATCGCGGGCTGTGGGACGAGGAGGTTCCCGGGGTGAGGTTGCGGGAGTTTCCGGTGAAAATCCCGAATGGCAGGCACGTGGTGTATTGGCAGCGCCATGAGCAGAAGGACGCGTCCAAGCCGACCTGGATGGACAACATCAGCGCCCATCACCTGATGCAAGTGGGCGACGAGCATTTCAGGCAGGGCGAGTGGCGGAAATCCATCGAGCTCGGCTTGTGGGTGTGCGCGAGTGTGGATGCGATCAGTGAGTTCAACCGTGGCAAGACGGGCAGGGAGCGGGTGAAGCGGGAGGAGATGAACCTTTATCTGGGGGCGGTGCAGGGGATCGTCGGAACCCTGCGGGTGCTGGGGCTGCGGGAGGCCGAGGAGCGCTTGGTTGCCCGGGCCTTGGAAAAAAAACTGGAGGTGCAATGGGGCGGCACGATGCACAATCACCTGCGGTCGCGCCTGTTGGATTTGCGGATCCAGCGCGGCGAGGCGGCCGAGGCGATGCTCGACGAGTTGGACCGGCTGATTGCCGACAAGGATCACGGGCATCATCAGAGTGAACTCGGGGCGGTGGGAATCCGGTTGGTGAAAGGCCGTTGCCTGATGGCCTTGGGTCGGAAAGACGAGGCGCTGGTGTTGTTGGAGGAATTGCGCCGCCTGACTGGCCGGAAGTATGGTTCCTGGCTCGCCGTGGAGTTGACGCATGTCGATTGGTGTCTAGACCTGGGCGACTTGAAGCAGCCGGCCGTGCTGCTGCCCGAGCTGTTGCAGCGGGTGCGGGAGGATGGATTGAAGGTCCATGAGATCGCCTTGTACGAGCGTTATGTGAGGCTGGCGGAACTTTCCGGAGATCTTGGGCTGGCGGTGTATTGCCAACGCGAACTGCTGCGTTTGTTAGAGGTTTTTGCGATGACTCCCTGCCTGCCGGAGGAACGGGCGAAGCTCGCGCGCTTGCTGGCGCTGGCGGGTGAAAAGGACGAGGCGGCGGCGCAGATGGCCAAGGCGCTCGCGTTGGCCGAAACGCCGAATCTGCCGCGGAGGGTTCTCCAGTCCGTCCGCAACGCTGCGGCGGATCTTGCCGGCTCAAAAGGAGTGGAGACGCGCAAGGGCAGGGTCTTGCTGCAGCCGGGCACCGCGGTGTCGATGGCGGCGGCGGGCTTTCCCGCAAGGCTCGTGCTGGAAGTGGTGAACGTGGGCGAGGGCCGGGCGTCCGGAACCCTGAGGATTTCAGGAGTGGACTGCGAGCTGAGCTGGGACCGGGAAAGCCGCCGTGGCAAGCTGGACTGCCGGGCCGGTGGCGACGGGCGCGAGCTCACGCTGGACGTGGACGCGCAGTCGATGTCAGTGTTTCATTGTGTCGCGGATGCGGTGCCCGAGGACGGGCTTGTGGTGAAGGCGGAGTGGCTGGAGGGCGGCGAGGTGCTGGAAACCGCGGAATGGTCGGTGCAAGCCGCCGACGCCAGCACCAGCAGCGCGGTGATCGACGCCGGGATCTATCGGACCGACGGGTTCTGCATGATCCCGGTGTATCATCATTTGCAATCGCGCGACCGCGGGCTGGCCAACCTGCGGGTCCTCTCATCCGCCCCCTGTCGGGTGGAGTTGTATGACGAGGCGGGCCACTTGCGGATGGTGGATGCGACGGGCAATGGGTCCTGCCTCGACCGCGGCGACTGGCTGCGCGATGATGCGGACGGCAACGGGGCGGTGGAGCTGGCTCCGGCCGCCGCGACCGGCGAGACGAATTTCCATCTGTTTGTCGATCCGGAGGGAGCGATTCCCGCCGAGGGAGTTGTTCTGAGGATTGAGTGGCTGATTGACGGCAAATGGTGTCTCGCTGCCGAGGACCGGATCATGGGAAAATGATGGATCAGGAACCGTCGCCCGCCTACCGGACTTTGGAGATTTCAATGACGGCGACACATTCGGGATCCGCGTCCCGGGCGGAGTCTCCTGCGCAGGTCAGGGTGTGATTGCCAGGCGTGTGATCAGCTCCATTTTCCATCGGTCGAATTCACCGTCCTTGGCCTCGCGCAGCGGTTTGCCGTATTGCGCGCCCTGGATCAGCGTGATTTCCGCCTTGCGGGGGTTCGTGGGTTTTTCGAGGCGGTGTTTGGACTTGCCGAAGTCCATGCCCCCGATGTCGAGCACCAAGGGCTCGCCGGGCTTCGTCGCGGCCAAGAGCGAGCGGAAAGATGGCAGTGCGTCGCCTGCCGGCAGAGACTTGCCATTGACCTTCCAAACCACGTCGCCGCGTTGCAGGCCGGCCTTTTCTCCCTCGGAGCCAGCCTCCACTTGGACGACAATCGGCACCGCGGCAGGCAGCTTCTGGCGGTCGATGTAAAGAAATCTCGCCCACTCGACGCCGGTGGCCGGTGGCCAGTACGATCCGCTCGAAGCTTTTGGCAAGCACCACGCCTTGCTGGAACCGGATCTCGGGATCCTGGTGGGCGGCTTCGGCACTCCCCTTTTTTTCCTGCCTCCGTTCCGGCCACCCGCTCTTTCAACGGCCTTCACCCAAAAGCCATTTCCTAGCAATTCCTCTTGCATGCCTTGCGAACGACCCGAAGCTCCCATCGCAACCTCATGATCATCATCAAGATTGGCATCGCCCTGTTCATCGTTTTCTGGCTCGGACTCGGTGGCATGATGATTGTGAAATGGGGGGCTCTGTTCGGCGCGAACCCCGAGGATCCCTCGGAAAGCCCAGGCTCCCGCACCCTGAGCGTGGCCCACATCGGAGCGGTCTGGATCGGCGGCCTCGCGCTGGCCATTTATTTCTTGCTGTGACGGAACCCTCATTCACGACGTTCCACGAAATTTCATGCTGAGACTTTGGATCGTGCTCCTCCTCCTGACTTTGAATGCCTCGGTGGAATGCTCCCCAAAATTACAACAAAATCACAAGAGACAGAAATCATCAAAATTCGGTTGTTCCCGTGTTTTGGGCGGGTTCGGGTCGGGGTAGGATACGGGCGCGTTGGGATCCTTGGGCGGATTTAGATGGCAAACCTGCGATTGATCACACGATTGCGCGAGTGGTGGATCGGCGGTTTGCGTTTGATGTGACGGATTAGGAACCGTTCCGCATCTACATGCGGATGATGTGGAGCGGTGATCGGGAGCAGGGGATTTGTGGAGGAGGTATTCCAAAAGGCCCGTGAACGTTTCGGGCTGAAGCGGAAGGATGGCGCGCGGACGCTGCGAGGAAACGGCGCAGGGGCTGCGGGCTTGCTGTGGACCGTCAGGGATTTGAAGAAAGAAGGATGAAGCTTGTTGCGGTGGAAACGTGCCGATTCTGATGATTTCCCGTGAGAAAATTTGATATTTTGGATAAAATCTCGTGTGTGCGTCGTAACTTGCCCTGTGAAGTCTTTGAAAATTCTCGTGGGTTTGGTTGCGACTTTTGGCGCCGTGGTTCTTGGGCAGGAGATTCCCAAGGTGATGGCGATCGGAGGAGGAGCGCCGGCATTTTCGTTACCAGCGACCGATGGCAAGTCTTACTCTCTGGAGTCGTTTGCGGAATCCAAGGTTCTGTGTGTGATTTTCACTTCGAATCATTGCCCGGATTCCGTGGCGGCGGCTTCCCGAATGGAGCCGCTTTACCAGGCTTACAAAGAGAAGGGCGTCGCGGTGGTGGCGGTGAGTTCGAATCATCCCGGCAGCCTCACGCCAGATGAGTTGGGTTACTCGCCGTTTGGAGACTCGTTCGAAGAGATGTTGCCGTTTTCCAAGGACTACGGATGGACGTTTCCGTATTTGTATGATGGAGACAAACAGGAGTTCGCATCGGCATGTGGTGCTCAGTCCACGCCTCATGTTTTCGTGTTCGATTCGGAGCGTAAGCTCCGCTACACGGGACGTTTGGACGATGGTCGCCGGAATTCCGGGCCTGTGGAGCGGAGTCAGGTGCGGGATGCGCTGGATGCGATTCTTGCGGGAACGGAGGTGAAAGAGCCAGTGACTGGATCTTTCGGGTGTTCGACAAAGTGGTTGTTTAAAAAAAGCAAGGTCGCTGCGGATCAGGCCGCATGGGAGAAGCTGCCGGTCGTGGTTGCTGATTTGGATGAGGCTGTGGCAAAGAAGTTGCGGGAGAATGCATCCGGGAAAATCCGTTTGATTCATTTCTGGTCCACCCGCTGTGGGCCGTGCGTGAAGGAGTTTCCCGACATGATTGATACCGGGCGCCGCTTTCAAAATCGCCCCTTTGAGTTTATTTCGATCAGTCTCGATGCGGCGGATCAACGTTCAGCGGTCGCCACATTTTTGGAGTCCCGGCATGCCGCGCTGCCGGGGCCGACTGCGGCAAGTTTGAAAGAGGCGGGACTGGCGACCAACCATTTTCACTGGGTGGGAGGAAATCCTGATGTGATGGCGAAGGCGCTGGACGGCGAGTGGTCGGGAGCTTTACCGCACTCGATCCTGGTGGCCCCGGGTGGGGAGATCCTTTGGCGCTATACGGGTGAGTTGGACATGGTCGATCTCCGGCGTCAGATTTTGAAAGTGATCAAGTAGCTGGAGCGCCTTTCAGGCCGATCACGCCGATCACGGGCTTTGCGGATCGTCGGGAAGGGGTAAAACGGGCTGAGTGGGGGAGCCGCCGCCGAGGCCCGGGATCACGCGGCGGGCGAGTTTTTTGAGGCCTGAGTCTGCGGATTCCACTTCGGCCTCACCTTGGCGGAGCGCTTTTTCCCAGGCTGGTGCGAATCCGGGTGCTTGTTCGCGCATGGTGCGGATGGCAATTTCCTGGATTTGGAGGAGTCGTTGTTCGGCGCGGCCGGGTTTTTGTTGGAGGGCGGCTTGGTTGACGCGGAGGGTTTCGTTTTGTTTGCGGAGGCTTTCCAACTCCGCTTGCAGGCTTTCATTGCCGCTGGCGGTGATTTTGAGTTGGGTGTTGAGGTGATTTTGGAGGTTCTTGAGCTCCGTTTCCGCCCGTTTTAATTCGCGGGCGAGGTTGCGGCGGGCGGCGTAGCCGGATTTCCAAATGAAAATGGCAATCATGAGCCCGAGCAGCAGTCCCAAGGTGAACGGGTGTTGGAGAATTTGGACGAAAGGTTCCATGGTTTCCAGCTTCTCAATCGGGTTTCGTGGGGGCCTGTTTGGCGGGCGCAGGTGCGGGTTCAGGTGCGGCTGCTCCCTTGGGCTCGCTGTCCTTGAGGGCGGCCTCCACGTCAGCGGTGAGGTCGGTGGCGTCCTTGCTGAAAAGAACGAATGGCACCCCGGTGTTGGTGCTGCCCGAGCTGTCGAAAACCGAGTCGAAACCACGTTCCTGGGCGAGTTTGTGGGATACCTTGACGATTTGGTTCAGGGAATTCCTCATGCCGAGCACCATTTTCTGGTTGATGATCTTCTCTTGCTCGGTCTTGAAGCTCTCGAATTCCTGTTGCAGTGTCTGTGCTTCCTGGCGCTTGATTTCGTAAGCTTGGGCAAGCTTGCGGTTACTGGCGTCATCGATGGCCTTGCTCTTGTCGGAAAGCTGCGCCTGGAGTGTCTGGAGCGCACCGATGATGGTTCGGAGTTGTTCGGCGCGCTGGTCTTTCATGATCGCCTCGTGTTCCTTTTTAATCTGCTCTTGGAGCGCGGTGGTTGCCGGCAGAGCGCTGTAGATGTCCTTGACCCGCACCAAGGCGAACCGGGGGGCGGCGGTGGCGGACAGCGCCGTGACCCAAATGATCAGTGGAATGGCTTTGAAAAAATTCATGCGCGGGTGGAAGATGGATCAATCATGGTCTGATGTCGATCCCGGATCTTCAGGATGGCTGGATATTCTTGGGGTGGTCCGGACGCGTGTTTCTCTCGATCAGGAAGCCGTGGCCGGGGTGCTTGACAGGATGATTTTCTGGGAAAGTGTGACTTGCGCGACGGCCGTTGAGCGATTCAAGTGAGCCTGCCCGAGGTGCTTACGGGATAAATTTTGTGTGTCGGCACGGAAATTGCCTATTTCATCTACTCACCCCTTCATTACATGCCCAAAGTTCGACTAGCAGGAACCGTCCGCGGAGAAAAAGACCCGAATCGAGAAGTCCGCGCCCGCCTTTTGTACAGCCTTTTCAGCAAGGGCTGGGACATCTACAACTCGAACGGCGACCAGCGGATCTCGCTTTCCAACATCGAGCGGAAGATCATCGAGTCGGACGCGTTTGTATTCACCCCCGGGGCGACCTTGGAGGACTTGTTCAAGGCGGTGTCGGTTTTTGTGGGCTACCAGACGCTGGACGTGAACCTGACGGGCAAGCCAACCGTCTTGCTGAACTCCGATGGCTCGTGGGATCGCTTGTTCTCGCTGCTGTCCCACTTGAACCGTCTTGGAACGGTGAAGCAGAACCACCGCGACTACCTGCTCCTTGCGCAGTCGCCCGAGGAGGTGCTGCAACTCTTGGAGACCACTCGTCGGGAGGGGCTTCCGAGCGTGGGTCGGGAAAAAATCGGGACCAGCACGGTGACCTCGTTCGAGACGCCGCTTCCCGATGATCATCAAGGCAGCGTGTGCGTGTTTTGCTCCGCTTCCATCGAGGATCCCGCTTACTTGAGCGATGGTTACGAGTTTGGAAAGCAGCTTGCCGAGAACCGCATGGGCTGCGTCTCCGGAGCCGGCAGTTCGGGCATCATGGGGGAGGTCGTCCGTGGGTCCGTGGATGCGGGTGGCTGGACTGGAGGCTCGAATGTCCCTCACATCATCGAGTTGGAAGGGCTCCCGGAGGGCTTGTCGAGCTTCTGGCTCAAGCCAGATATCTACACCCGGATGGAAATCATGATCGACCATTCGGATGCGTTCGTGATCTTCCCCGGGGGATCAGGCACGGTGCAGGAAATGCTCGCTCTGATGATTTTCAAGCATCAGGGGCATCCGTCGATGACCGGAAAGCCTGTTGTCATCTTCAACCGCAAGGACGCACAAGGTGATCATTTCTGGACTCCTCTGATCGAGCTGCTCGGCACCTGGTGCTACGACGGTGAGTTCGTGGTGGTGGAGGAGCTGGACGACTTGATACCGGCGCTGAAGAAAGTGCTCGTAGTTCCGAAGCTGGTGGAGGCTTGATTCTCGAAGAATCATTTTCCGCGGCTTGCAGTTGGTCCGATGATTGGTAAGCTCCCGCACTGTGAACGTCGGAATCTTCGCAAACCCTCACAAGCCCGGCTCGCTCCGTATCCTCCAGGCACTCCGTAGCGCTCTCGAAGCCCGCGCTTGCAAAGCAGTGCTTGAGTCGGAGACGGCCAGCTTCGCCGGTGAGACAGGCGGCATACCCGCCAGGGAGTTCTCGAAGCATGTGGACATCGCCGCGGTGCTCGGGGGGGACGGGACCATGCTCAATGCGGTGTCCCGGCTTGGGGATTTCGAAAAGCCCGTTGCCGGGATCAATATTGGCACCCTCGGTTTCCTGACAAGCTGCAAGGATCATGAGCTCGACCTCTTTGCCGCCGCGCTTGCGGAGCGTCGCTTCACGACCAGTGTCCGCACCCTTCTGGAGGCCACGGTAAGACGCCCGGGAAATGCCGTGGAAAGCTTTTTCGCCCTCAATGAAATCACCCTCGCGCGCGGTGATACCGGTCGGCTCGTTTCCCTGCGGGCTCTCGTCAATGGGGAATTGCTCAATGAATACCGGGCGGATGGCCTCATCGTCGCGACGCCCACGGGTTCCACGGCCTATTCGCTCTCTGCGGGAGGGCCGCTCATTTCACCGAGTGCGGCGGTGTTTGTCATCACGCCGATCTGCCCTCACAGCCTCAGCCAGCGGTCGCTTGTTCTATCAGACGATGTGGTCATCGAGCTGTCCTCTGTGGATCGTGAAGCCTGCCCCATGCTCTTCACGGTGGATGGTAAGGACAACATCCGCATCGGCCCGGGGGACCGCATCGAGGTGAGAAAATCGACGCGTTCGCTGCACCTTCTCCGTCTGGAAGGCAGCTCTTTTTACGGGGCGCTCAGGCAAAAGCTGCATTGGCAGGGAGTCTGAGCCGTTTTGAGGTTAGGAATGGATCTTGCGCAATCCGTCCAGCAGTCTGCCGCGCAGTCCGGTCGCAAGCTGGGCAAGCCGGCGTTGTTCGCTTTCATAAATCCGCCGGCCTTCCGGAGTTTCGATGCAAATCGGCTCCCGGCCCCAGGCGCTCAAGTCGTAAGGGCTGGCTCTCATGTCGAGGTCACGGAGTTCCAAGGCCAGCTCGAAACAATCTAACAAAAGCGGCGTGCCGACCCACGGCATCGACTTGGCCGCCCACTTGTAGAGGTCCATGTTCGCATGGACGCACCCCGGTTGCTCCAAGTCCACCCGGCTTGCCAACGTCGGCTGGAGTCGGTTCATGGGTCTTGCGTCCGCCGCGAAAAACCGGAACGCGTCATGGTGGGAGCAGGTGATGGCCCGTGACTCCACGAGTGCGTCGATCTGCGCCTGCGGTAGCCGTAAGGGGGTGGTTTTCTCGTGGCGGACTTTTTCCCCGCGATAGACCATGGCCCACTCGTGCAGCCCGTGGCATGCGAAATTCGGGCTTCGTAGCCGGGTGGAATCCAGCAGTTCGATGATCCACTCCAAGCGCTGCCGTTCCTTGTCCGGGAGCCGTTGAGGATCGGCGAAGAGGAATCCATCGACCACCGAGTAGTGGCGCTCTGAAAACGGGGCGACCCGGTTCGGAAGTTCCGGGGCCGTCGGCCATTCCAAAGCCACGCCACAGCCTGGCTGCCAAAACTCTAACAAAGCGACGGGGTAGGGGTAGTATTGGAACAGAAAGTCCTCTACGGGATGGGGGATTCCGCGGTCGCGTCTTGCTCGTGCGGCGAGGGTGTGGCGTTCCGCGCGGGATCGATGCTCGGCCGCGCGGCCTTGCCAGGCTGCGATGGAAAGAGTCTGGTGATCGGCGAATGAGGTCATGGCGCGCGGAGAAAAGCATGAATTCCACACAAAGGCAAAATTTCCCTTGCAAGACCGCCGCCGTCCTCTTAATGATTCCGCCCCGCGCTGAAAAGCGCATGGTTCAAATCGCGGGATGGAGCAGCCAGGTAGCTCGTCAGGCTCATAACCTGAAGGTCAGAGGTTCAAATCCTCTTCCCGCAACCACTTTCAAAGCCCTAATCCTCAATGGATTAGGGCTTTTTAATTTTGGAGGTTGCGGGTCGGTGTAGGCATCAAGTGTAGGCACTTTGCTGCATCTTCGTGTTCTAAAGTGGCTTTCGGAATGCTCGAAGACACTCAATACACCCAGCTCTCTTGACGCACGGGAAGGCGGTTGAGGGTTTCCCGGTGGGAGCGCCATTGGGGGTGGTGCTGGTCCATCAAGGCTTGGAAGCGAGCATTGTGGGTGGGTTCCAAGAGATGCATCAACTCGTGAACCACGATGTATTCGAGGCACTCGGGGGGCTTCTTGGCGAGGTCGGTGTTGAGGCGGATGCTGTGGGTTGACGGGTTGCAACTGCCCCACTTGGTTTTCATACGCTGCACGAAGATCCGGTTGACCTGGACTCCGAGTCGTTTTTCCCAGAGTTCAATGAGTGGGGACGCGGCTTCGCGGATTTGATGGCGATACCATTCCTCCACGAGTTCCTGGCATTTCTCACGACTGGTGCCGGGCCTCACTTGGAGCAACATGCGCTTGAGGCGGAGCTGGATGATTGGCGGGGCGTCCGCTTCGGTGACGTGCAGGAGGTAGCGCTTGCCCCAGATGTAGTGGCTCTCGCGTTCGAGGAATTCACGCGGGGCCTCGCGTTCCTGTTCGCGCATCTTTTTCTGCTCCCGGCGAATCCAACCAAGCTTGGTGATGGCGAAGACGCGGATGCTGTCCAAGCTCATGTGAGACGGCGCGGCGATGGTCACGCGGCCGGACGGTGGATGCACGCTGAGGTGGACGTTCTTGATGTCCTTGCGAACCACGTCCACGGGCATTTCACCGAGTTGGATCTGCTGGGAGGGCATCAGTATTCGGTTTGGGCAATGATCACCGGGAAGATGCGTTCCACTTCGTCCTCGTCGTATTTGAGCACGGGCAACAGAGCTTGCTTGATGAGATTTTCCTTGGCCACGTTGCCGCGCCAGTTGTCGGGGCGCGAGTTTCGGACGGTGTAGTCGATATACAGTGCCATCTGGAGCCTTGTGTTCACATCTCCGTCTCGCAATTCGCTGGATTCTTTAGGTTCCGGTAGGTTGCTGAATAGGGCGCGCTTGGCCGGTGTGTCCAACTCAGTGGGTGTGTCCGCGCCGGTTCCTTTTTGCAGGGGTTTGATGACGTCCTCTGCGATCCGCTTGAGAAACTTTTCGTAGCTGATGCGCTTGGCCTTCAAATCATCGAGGATCTCCTTCAGCAGCGCGGACATCTTGTCGTAAAACGCCGGATCGTTGAGGTGCTCCTTGATGATCTTGCTACGGACGTTGTTGGCGATGGTTTCGGCCACGGCGTCCTTGTTATTACGCATCTTTTCCGGCATCCGGGCGATGGTCTCGGCGAGACCGCTGCGCTCGATCACTTCGAGGAGTCCCATGTCATCGAAGGCGGAAATCTTTTTGGGATCGCGAGCTTCGATGTAAGTGTCAATGAGGTGGCGCATGTCGGCCTCGTAAGCCTTGAGGTCGATGGTCTCGCCACTGGCGAGGCGGATAAGCTCGCGGAGATCCACGGCACGGGTGACGTCTGTCTTGATCTTGGCGATCTGCGGCTCCTTGTAGCCCGCCTGCGGCAGGTCGTCAGCGATGTTGGCGTAGGCGCGCAGCAAGGCGGCCACGGCCTTGTAGAGCGCGAAACGCTGGTGCTCGCGCGCCTTCAGTTCCTCGGGTATCTCTACATTTCCGCAAAAGTAGTGGATGTGGGCGAGTTGCCGGTCTGGCTGAACGGAGGGTGGCTCCACCGGAGCGCATAACAGTTCGATGGTTTCGAGCGCCTGATCGAGACGTTCACGGCCTTTTTTGAGGCGGTCCTGCATCAGAACATCGGGGGATGCATCGCCCTCACTAGCGTCAAGTTCGGCGGAATAAACCTGGAGCGCGCCAGTGCCCTTCTCGTTGACCAGCTTCTTGAACAGGTCCTTGTAGTCCACGATATAGCCGAAGGACTTGTCGTCGCCATCGAGACGGTTGGTGCGGCAGATGGCTTGGAACAACCCGTGATCCTGCATCGACTTGT
>CALMKO010000388.1 GCA_937867415.1 uncultured Verrucomicrobiota bacterium
ACCGGTGCCCAAGGCCGTGATCGAGGAGGGACTAACCCCGACCCATCCCCAC
Source organism: uncultured Verrucomicrobiota bacterium (assembly GCA_937867415.1). GTDB lineage: Bacteria > Verrucomicrobiota > Verrucomicrobiia > Verrucomicrobiales > Akkermansiaceae > Luteolibacter. The sequence goes on from CALMKO010000388.1 coordinate 53, forward strand.
CCATGAGCCGCGAACGAATCGCCATCGTCGGAACGGGGATCTCCGGGCTTGCCAGTGCATGGTTGCTTGGTCGCGAGCATGACGTGACCTTGTTTGAAAAGGATCCACGCGTCGGTGGCCACTCGAACACGGTGATGGTGGACGAGCAGCAGGCGCAGATCCCGATCGATACCGGATTCATGGTTTACAACGAGGTGACCTATCCGCTTTTGACCCGCTTGTTCCGTGAGTTGGACGTGAGGACCAAGCCGACCAGCATGTCGTTCAGCGTGCAGCACGTCGGTGAGAATCTCGAGTTCAACGGAGGAAGCATCAACTTGTTGTTCGGCCAGCGGAAGAATCTTCTCAACTTCCGCTACTGGCGGATGCTCACCCAGATCGCGCGCTTCAACCGTGAAACGGTGGCGGAGCTGGCGAGTCCCCAATACGGGGAAATGTCCCTGCGGGAGTATGTCAAAGCACGCGGCTACGGGGACCATTTCCTCCAGTGGTACCTCTCGCCCATGGCGGCCGCTGTTTGGTCCAGCCCACCCGAGCGGATCGAACAATTTCCCGCTCACACCTTGATGCGGTTCTGGCATAACCATGGCTTCCTGGGACTCGATACCCAGCATCCATGGCGGACGGTCTCTGGTGGCTCGCGTTGTTATGTGGAAAAACTCATCAAGTCCTTCGAGCATCAAATCCACCGGGGAGTGGGGGTGAAGGCGGTGCTGGGGCTCTCCGGCGGGGTGCGGCTGATCTTGCAAGATGGCAGTCAGCACGACTTCGACCGCGTCGTCATGGCGGCGCACGGGGATCAATCGCTCAGGCTTCTCGATGCCCCGACCACTCTGGAATCCGAGCTGCTCGGGAAATTCCATTATCAGGAAAATGAGGCGATCCTCCACACCGATCCCCAATTCATGCCGAAGACCCGGCGTTGTTGGGCGGCTTGGAACTACCGTATCGACCGCGGGGCGGACGGCGGCCAGCGCTATTCGACCCACTATTGGATGAACAAGCTACAAGGGGTGTCCGAACAGCATCAATACTTTGTCTCCATCAACCCCGCTTCATCGCCGGCGGAAGGGACTGTCAGGAAGCGCTTGATGTATGAACATCCCTTGTTCGATTTGGAGGCGGTGGCGGCGCAAGACCGGCTTCCTGAGCTTCACCTTGCAGGGAGGGAATCCCGGCGCTATTATTGCGGCGCATGGCAGCGTTATGGCTTCCATGAAGATGGTCTTTGGTCGGCGGTGCGTGTTTGCACGGAAATTCTAGGGAGAAATTCATGGCAATAAATTCACTCTACGAATGTGCAGTCATGCACTGCCGCCTTAGACCCAAGCGTCATGGGTTCGATTATCGTGTATTCATGTTTTGTGTCGATTTGGAGGATCTTCCCAAGCTGAGGTATCTTGGGTTTTCGCACAACCGCTGGAATCTTTTTTCCATTGATGACCGCGATCACATCGATCTCGGGAAATCCGGTGGAATCCGTGCCAACCTCATCGCCTGGCTTGCCGAACAAGGGCAGCACTACCCGGAAACGGCGAAAATCCGACTACTGACATTCCCGCGCGTCCTTGGCTACGGATTCAATCCGGTATCTTTCTACTATATCGAATCCGAGTCCGGAGAGCCGCTCGCGGCAGTCGCTGAGGTGGTGAATACGTTCCGGGAGATGAAGCTCTACCTCATGGACTCCATCAACCACCAGGGAGTATGGCACCGCCGGGTGGTGAAGAATTTCTATGTATCCCCGTTTTCCGATCCCGGGATGGAGTTTGATTTCAAGCTTGGCCAGCCGGGAGAAGCCTGGCAGGTCAACATTGATGATTACGACGCGCAAGGCCGGGTGCTGGTCAGCGCCGTCAGCGGCCAACGCAGGGAACTCAGCGCGGCCCGCCTGCTTTGGTATGGTATCAAGTATCCGTTTCTTTCGTTAAAAATCATCGGCCTGATCCATTGGCAGGCGATGCTCCTGTGGGTGCGGCGGGTGCCGTTTTTTCGCAAGGCCGAGCGACTGGAGGCCCAGCTCGATGTCATGCGTCCCCATTCCACCTTGAATCAGAATCTACCATGAATGCTTTATTGGATGTGAACCGTGAATTGGTCCCCTGCGAGGCCGCCCGTCATGCGACCCAGGGCTTTACCGAGCGGATGGTCGTAAGGCTCTTGCAGTCGATGCCCTGTGGCGGGCTGCGGATGGAGCACTCGGATGGGCGCATCCGCTACTTCGGGAAGCCGGGGGAGCCCGTCACAGCGCGGGTCAAGCTGCGCGATGATGCCGAGTTCTTCAAACGTTGCGCCTTCTATGGGAATATCGGCATGGGCGAGGCCTACACCGACGGCTTGTGGGATACGGATGACATCGCGGCGGTGATCGCCTGGTTCATCCACAATGTGAATGCCATGCAAGGCGCACAAAGTTCGTCCTCGGCATTGCCCGGGGTGAACCTTCTCAAACTCGTCAACTGGTTCCGCCATCTGCGGCGGGAAAACACGGTCGAAACCAGTCGCCGCAACATCGCGGAGCATTATGATCTGGGGAACGAGTTCTATCAGCTATGGTTGGATCCAAGCATGACCTATTCCAGCGCCCGCTTCGAGTCAGCCGGGCAGTCGTTAGAAGCGGCCCAGGCGGGGAAATACGATGCGCTCTGCCGCAAGCTCAAGCTCAGGTCCACCGATCACGTGCTTGAAATCGGCTGCGGTTGGGGTGGCTTCGCAGTGCATGCGGCCAGGCATTATGGCTGCCGGATCACAGGCGTCACCATCTCGGAAGCGCAGGCGGCGTATGCCCGCAAGCGAATCGAAAGGGAGGGCCTGCAGGACCGGATCGAAATCCGGATCCAGGATTATCGTCACATCACGGGCAGTTTTGATAAAATCGCCTCCATCGAGATGTTAGAGGCTGTGGGGGACAAGTATCATCACTCGTTTTTCGCGAAGTGCGCGGAGGTGCTCACTCCCGAGGGTTTGCTGGGAGTGCAGATGATCACCGTTCCGGATTGCAGCTACCGGAGTTTGAAGAAAAACGTGGACTGGATTCAAAAGCATATCTTTCCAGGATCCTTGTTGCTGAGCGTGGGGCGTATCAACGATGTGCTGCTCCAAACGGGTGATTTGTTCATGCATGATCTCGAGGACTTGGGTGCGGATTACGCCCGGACGCTCTCGACGTGGTATGAACGCTTCAATGCGGTCAAGGAGCAGGTTCGGGCGCTTGGCTTCGACGAGCCCTTCATGCGGTCCTGGGACTACTATCTGAAATACTGCGAAGCCGCATTTGCAACGCGGAACATCTCGGTGGTGCAGGCTGTCTACACCCGGCCTAACAATTCAAGTCTCCATCATCACTTCGGGGAGGGCCGTGGGTAATGCCCGGCCGGATGATCCATGACCGGGGACCTTGGTGGCGGCGGTGGTTCGTGACACCGGTGGTCAACCAACTCACCCAGGGGAGCTCTCCCGAGAAGCTCGCATGGACCATCGCGCTGGGAATCGTGTTGGGCGTGTTCCCGATCATGGGATCCACCAGTTTGGTCTGCCTGGGGCTTGGCTGGATGCTCAAGCTGAACCAGCCGATCCTCCATATTTTCAAATCGGCGGTTTACCCCCTGCATCTCGCACTGATCCTGGTTTTCATCCGCTTGGGTGAGCGTTTGCATGGGGTTCCGCTCATTTCATTTTCCATTCCTGAGTTGCTTGCAAAATTCAATGCTGACCCTCTTCAATTCGCACGGGATTTCGGGATGGCGGCTTGGCACGGAGTGACCGCTTGGTTGTTGATCGCACCGGTGGCGGCTTTTCTGATCAAGATCTCGGTGCTGCCGGTGCTTCTCCGGCTTGCGGGTTCGTTAGATAGGAGCAGGGAGGTGACATCGTGAATGGGCCCTGGGTGTTGGCTCTGGGGACCGCGATGATGGCGGTGGTTTTTCTCATCGCTTGGGCATGGGCCAGAAAATCCGACAACTACTCCTTGGTGGATGCGGTGTGGGCGTTCGGGATCGGGCTGACCGGTTGCTTCTGGTTGCTCACGAACGGCGGTGGAATCAAGCATGGGGTGGCGATGGGCTTGCTCGCGTTCTGGAGTCTGCGCCTGGGATTGCACCTGGAGCGCCGCATCCGCCGGATGCATCCTGAGGAAGATGCCCGCTATGTCAAACTCCGCGAGGTCTGGAAGGGGCGTGTGCCAAGCTCGTTTTTCTGGTTTTTTCAGGCGCAGGGGATCTCGGTGGTGGTGCTGGCCCTGCCGTTCTTGATGATCTCGCTCGATGCTGACCAACGGTGGAGTGGCTGGGAGTCCGTGGGCTTGGTCGTCACGTTGCTCGGGATCCTCGGCGAAGGCCTAGCAGACTCTCAAATGGCGGGATTCAAGGCGAGGAACTCCGATTTCAGGGCGGTGTGTCAGGAAGGTTTGTGGCGCTATTCACGGCATCCGAACTACTTTTTCGAGGCGGTGATCTGGCTTGGTTTTTACCTTTACGCCTGCGGTTCGGATTGGGGTTGGGCGACGGTCCACGCCCCCGTGACGATCGCCTATCTTCTTCTCAAGGTCACGGGAATCCCGCCCACCGAGGCTGCGGCGGTTCGGCGGAAGGGGGCGGCTTATGTCGCTTATCAAGCGAGCACGAGTCCGTTCATCCCATGGCCGCCCAAAAAACCAATTCACTAATTACACACCATGATATCGACTAATGAAATTCTGGCCAAGGGGATCGTCCCTGACGCATTGATCCGGATAGGAATTCGCAAGCGCCTGGCAGGCACCTTGGCCCCGTATGAGGCGCTCAATTGCGAGCAGCGCCAAGCCAGGGTGATGCAGCATGTGAGTGAGCTGAAAGCCAGCCCGGTCGCGATCGCCACGGATGAGGCGAACGAGCAGCACTACGAGCTGCCCACCAGGTTTTTCGAGCGGGTGTTGGGCAAACACATGAAGTATAGCTCGGGCTACTGGGATGACGGGGTGATCGATATTGACGACTCGGAGGCTCGGATGCTTGGCATCACCTGCGAGCGGGCCGCGCTTGAAGACGGGCAGCGGATTCTGGAGCTCGGCTGTGGCTGGGGGTCCTTGACGCTGTGGATGGCGGCACACTATCCGAATTCCCGCATCACCGCAGTTTCAAACTCACGGACCCAGAAGATCCACATCGAGTCCCAGCTCGCCGCACGGGGCTTGACGAATGTGGAGGTGAGAACCCGGAACATGATCCACTACGAAGGGGAAGGGGACTCGGTTTTCGATCGGGTGGTCTCGGTGGAAATGTTCGAGCACATGAAAAACTATGAGATCCTCCTCAACCGGATTTCCCGCTGGCTCAAGCCGGGTGGTGCCTTGTTTGTGCATATCTTCACCCATCGGGAATACGCCTATCACTATGAGGTGGAGAGTGAGGACGACTGGATGGCCCGCTATTTCTTCACCGGTGGACAAATGCCGTCCGATGATCTCCTGCTCTACTTCCAACAGGATCTGAAAATCGAAGATCACTGGCAAGTCAGCGGTGAGCATTACCAAAAGACATCGGAAGCGTGGTTGTCCCGGATGGATGCGGCCCGTAACGAGTTGTTTCCCATCATCAGCGAGACTTATGGCGCGGATCAGGCAACGCGCTGGTGGGTCTATTGGCGGGTGTTCTTCATGGCCTGCGCCGAGCTCTGGGGCTTCCGCCGCGGCGAGGAGTGGGTGGTCTCACACTATCGGTTCCGTAAGCCCGTCTAGCTTCTCAAAAGGTCTTCCGTAAGTGCGACGGGAGGATGTTCAATTGCTCGCGGTATTTCGCAACCGTGCGCCGTGCGATTTTGATTCCCTGCTTGTCGAGGGCCTTCATCAGGAACTCATCCGACAGCGGCTTGGCGGGATTCTCCGCGCTGACCAACTGCTGGATCGCTTCGCGCACTCCCGCGTTGGAGACTTCCGCGCCGTCGCTGGTCTGGTAGCCGGTGGCAAAGAACGCCCGCATTTCCATAAGCCCGTGGGGGGTCAGGACATACTTGCCGGCAACCGCACGGGAGATGGTGGTCGCGTGGAGGCTCAGCTCGTCAGCGATGTCATTCATCGTGAGCGGGCGCAGGTGGCGGTGGCCCTTTGCCAGGAATGCAGGTTGGTGCTCGATGAGCTTGTGGGCGATGGCCAGGATCGTTTCCTGGCGCAGGGAGATGGCATGAATCAGGCTGCGTCCGTCGCGGATCTGATCGCGGAGAAATTGGCGGGCCTTGGCGTCGGTTCCGCTTTTTCCGATCATGTCCTTGTAGAAATCATTGATCCGCAACACGGGCAGATGTTCCCCGGTCAGGCGGGCATACCAGTTGCGGTCGTCGTCGCGCTCGATGATGACGTCCGGCAGGATGTAGGGGTTGCCGGTGGGGTTGAACTCACCGCCGGGGTTGGGAGTGAGGCGGCCGATTCTTGAGGCGGCTTCAGCGATGCGTTCCACATTGGTGCCAAGCGCCCGGGCAATCTGCGGGTGACGTTTGCGGGCGAGGTTTTCCAGATGATCCCGGACGATTTTATACTCGATGGTCTCCGTTCCCGTGGTTCTTTCCAGCTGCAGGAGCAGGGATTCAGGAATCCCGGATGCTCCGATTCCCGCCGGGTCAAAGGACTGCACCAGCTTCAAGGCGGCATCCAGATGCTTGGGCTTGAATCCCAAGCGGACTCCGAGAGTCTTGATCGGGAGATCGAGAAAGCCGCGGGCGTCGAGGTTGCCCAGAATCGCCTGGGCAGCCTCACGGATTTCCGGGTCCACCATGGAAAGGTCGAGCTGGTGTTGGAGGTGTTGCTGCAGAGTCTCAGGGGCGACAATGGAATCATAGACCCGTTGACGACGCTCCTCGTCCTCGTTGGTCCAAGGTGAGCTCTTTCCCTCAAGGATGGTCCGGTCGCGCCAGTCGTCATCGGTCTCGTTCAGATATTTCAGGGAATCCGCATCCTCGGACTCCGTGCTGTCATCATCCAGCGAGATGCTTTCCGTCAAATCTTCGAGCACGGGATTCATTTCCAATGCTTGCTGAACGAGCTGGGTGAGCTCAAGAGTCCCTGCCTGAAGGATCTCAAGGCTCTTGCGCATCTGTGGCGCAAGGGTCTGGTGCTGGGAAAACGATTGATGGAGGAAAACGTCAGACATGACCAACCCTCAACGGGTTGGGGCACGCTAAACCACTGGTTTCAAAACTGAAGCAAAATTTGTGCCAGTTAGAAAATTTAATGTCTTGCCTTTCTGGAAAAACAGCCGGCAGCCGCGCTCAAATGAGCGTCAGGGCTTGAGATCAAGCCGGAGATTCTGGTGAATTTGCGTGCACCATTCCGGGGAGACTCCTGCAGATTCAGCGAAAGCGGGCCAGCGGCTGACGGCGGCATGGACTTGTGAGAGAGTGGCCTTCGCGCGGGCGGGTTTGAGGTCGGCGTGGCTGGCGGCGCTCATCAGATCCTGAATGGTGAAGTGGTCCCGTTTTCCGGAGAGCGTCATTTGGTGGCTTTGGGTCCATTCTCCCACCGGGTTGTAGGCGTAAATGAGGTCGTATGCGGGGGCTAGCCGCCAGATTCCACGTCGATCCATGAGGAAGGCGATGTTCTTGGTGTGGTCGTCCTGATTGCGTGCGAGGATGTTGAACAGGCTCCGCCGGTAGAGTTCCGTGAGATCGGGTTGGGGCAGGTGGAGGCGGCGGGCGAGTTGGAAGGCTTGTTCGTAAGAGTAAGCGCCCGCCTGATTGAAGTCGAAGTGGCCCATGGCGCAAAGGCTTTGCATGTGGAGCTTCTCGCCGTGCGGCCCGCGGTCAAAGCGGCGGGTCATGAAATGAGCGCGGCCATTTTCTTCCAGCAGGTGGCAATCGCTCATGGTGATTCCGGCAGCGCGCGCCATCAGGTGGTAGGCGTATTCGATGTGGCCGTAGCCGAGTGGATCGTTGAGCTCTTTGTCCCCGTTAGCGGAAACTCCGTCGAATTTCAGCAGCCACGGTTCGAATTCCGGTGATGATGGGACTTGGCCCGAGCGGATTTCACCGCTCTTCGGGTTCCATGCGATCACCGCTTTGGCGCGGGCGCCGCCTGCGGAGGTGCCGACTTTGAGAATCTTTGCTAGGGCCTTGGGGTGATGGGAGAGGTTGGTGTGCAGTGTCTCCCGCGATGCGAGGGCGGCGTTGGCAAGTTGCACCAAGGTCTCAAGGTGCAGGGTCTCGGGTGGGGAGTCTGGCAGTAATACCGGACGGAATTCCAAAGCTCCCATCGCCCGGGTGCCAAGGTAGCAGAGGCGCTCCACCGGATCGAAAGACGCGGGAAGGCGGCCTTGGCTCGCAAGCCACTGATTGATGAGGAGATTTCCGAACTTGTCAGGTAGCGAGTCTGATAAAAGGCCGGGCAGGCCTTTGAATGTCTCTCGTTGCAAATTGGGGAATGAGAACCGGCCTTTTCCGAGCGGCATTTGAATCGGCGAGACTTCGATCCCGCTATCGAGGAAATCCGGGGCATACTCGAAGACTCCCAATTCGCGCCTGGGCTCCCAACTCACCGCGCCGATGAGGGAATCGTAAAGCTCAATGGCAGCGGAGGTCATTTCTCATCCCCCCATTTCCAGGGAGTGGGTGGGGGTGTTTTGCGCGGCTTGGACGCATACTTCCGCGGTGCGTCCTGAAGCATCGAGGTCATGGCGATGGGGCTGATGCCCGGGTCGGGAAGGAAGCCTTCCAAGGTGTCCAGGGCGTTCAGGGCCCGGAGCAAAGCGATCAGGGAGGTGAGGGTGCAGCCTTCACCGCGTTCGATCGCGGTGATCGTGCGGCGGGATAGTCCGCTACGGATGGCAATTTCTGCTTGGCTGAAATTACGATCCAAGCGGTGTTGCTTGAGGCGTGTGCCAAGCTCTTTTTCGACCTGAGGATTTGAAAGGTATTGAATCATTTGAGTGAAAAATTGCTCAAAATAGTGCTTTTCGCGCTAAAGTGAGCAAATTTCTGCGCTTGAGTCAAGTATGATTCCAGATAATGCGCAATAATCTGCTCAAAGTAGCCTAAAATCAGCTAATTTGAGCAATTTTCTGCTCATTCATAATAGCTTACCCCAGCGCTGAACAAAGGTTGTCGCTTGTTTCCCGGAATATTCCGGGCGACGAGCGGGCCATTACGCTCGGTGTGGGCCATCTTCCCAAAGACCCTGCCGCAAGGACTGGTGATGCCTTCGATGGCGGCCAGTGAGCCGTTCGGGTTGACCCGGATGTCCATGGACGGACTGCCGTCGGCGTCGACGTATTGGGTCGCAATCTGGCCCTTGGCCACCAAGTCCGCAATCACGGCGGCGCTGGCATGGAATTTTCCTTCACCATGAGAAACAGGCACGCTGTGAATGTCGCCGAGTTCACAGTGGGCCAACCAAGGCGAAATCTGACTCACCACCTTGGTATTCGTGTAGCACGAGACATGGCGGCCGATTGAATTGTGCACCAGCGTCGGGGCGTCGGCATGGGCGTCCCGGATTTCACCGTAGGGGACGAGCCCGGTTTTGATGAGTGCTTGGAAGCCATTGCAAATTCCGAGGACCAGCCCATCCCGGTTCTGCAGCAGGTCCATGATCGCCTCCGCGATGCGGGGGCTGCGGATGATCGTGGCGATGAATTTTGCCGAGCCGTCGGGTTCGTCCCCCGCGCTGAAGCCGCCGGGGAACATCAGGATTTGCGAGCTCCGGATCTGCCTGGCGAGTGCTGTTAGGGATTCTTCGATGTGATTCACCGTGAGGTTGCGGAACACCAGAACTTCCGTCTCAGCGCCAGCTTCCCGAAAGGCTTTGGCAGAATCATACTCGCTATTGGTGCCGGGGAATGAGGGGATCAAAACCTTTGGCCGGGCAATGGCGGAGTGTCTGTTGCGGATTTGGAAACGCCCGGAGGATGCATCCACGATCGCCAATCCGTCATCTGCGGCGGCTTCCGGCTGGGTCGGATAGACCGGCTCCAGCGTGGTGGTCCAGGCATCCTGGAGTTCGCCAAGCAGGTGGACTTCCGCATTGAGCACCAGTGTGCCCACCTCCGTGGTGTGGCCGATTTCCACCGAGTTGAATTCCGCGGGCAAGGGCTCGGCATGCTCGATGATAAAGGAAAAATAACGCTCGGTCGCCAAGTCCAGCGTGGAATTGATCTCCGCACCGATGTGGTTGCCGAAGGCCATCTTGGCCAAGGCTGCGGCGATGCCTGCCCGGCCGACATGATGGAGGGCGAGCAACTTCCCATCCGAGTTGAGCTGGTGCAGCGCCGTGGCCACCTGCCTGAGCTCCGCGAAATCCGGCAGTTGGTCGGCATCCCGGGAAATCTGGATGAACGAGAGGGTCGAGCCCGCATGTTTGAACTCGGGAGAAAGCGCGAGACTCGCCCTGCCGGGCGCAAGGGCGAAAGAAACCAAGGTCGGCGGCACGTCGAGCTCGTTGAATGATCCGGACATGGAATCCTTCCCGCCGATGGCCGCGAGGCGCAGGGAGTGCTGGGCGTGGAATGCACCTAACAGCGCAGCGAATGGAAGCCCCCAACGTGCGGGATCCGTCCCGAGGCGCGGGAAGTATTCTTGCAGGGTAAGCCGCACATCCGAGAGCCGGGCACCTGCCGCGACCGCCTTGCAGACGGACTCGGTCACGGCATACACCGCACCGTGGAATGGGGATTTCTCAGAGAGGTAAGGATCGAAGCCCCAGGCCATGAAGGTGGCGACGTCGGTGGTCCCCTCTAACAACGGGAGCTTCGCCACCATCGCATCGGGCGGCGTCAATTGGTTCTTTCCGCCGAAAGGCCACAATACCGTGCCTGCGCCTACCGAGCCGTCGAAGATTTCTCCCAGGCCTTTCTGCGAGCAGACATTGAGAGAAGCGAGGCGCTCCTTCAATGAATCAGAATCCCTCAAAGCATCCGTTCGGTTACTTTGCGTAGGTTGCTCTACCACATGGACTTTGGCCGATTGTTGCACCCCGTTCGTATCAAGGAACGCCCTGGAAAGATTCACAATGGTTTTGTCCCGCCAGGTCATGATGAGGCGGCCGGAATCGGTGACGTCGGCGACGTGCGTGCATTCCAGGTTCTCCTTGTCCGACTCCGCGACGAAATAGTCGATCTCAGAGCGATCCACGCAGATGGCCATGCGCTCTTGAGACTCGGAAATGGCGAGCTCCGTGCCGTCGAGGCCATCGTATTTTTTACGGACGGCATCGAGATTGATGACCAACGAGGGGGCGATCTCACCGATGGCCACGGAGATGCCGCCTGCGCCGAAGTCGTTACAAATCTTGATTTTACGAGTGAGTTCCGGGTTGCGGAAGAGGCGTTGGATTTTACGCTCCGTCGGGGCGTCGCCTTTCTGGACCTCGGCCGAGTTTTCGAGCGCGGTGTCGGTGTGCTCCTTGGATGATCCGGTGGCTCCGCCGACGCCGTCGCGCCCGGTGCGCCCGCCGATGAGCAGGATCACATCGCCCGGCGCTGGCGAACCGCGGAAAACATGGGAGCGCGGGACGGCGGAAACCACCGCGCCGATTTCCAGGCGCTTGGCCACGTAGCCCGGGTGATAGACTTCCGCCACCTGCCCAGTGGCGAGGCCGATCTGGTTGCCATACGAAGAGTAACCACGCGCGGCGACCTGACAGATTTTCTTCTGCGGCAGCTTGCCGGGGAGTGTTTCCGCAAAGGGTGTTAGAGGATTGGCCGCGCCGGTGACCCGCATCGCCTGATAGACGTAGGAGCGACCGGACAGCGGATCACGAATACAGCCGCCGAGGCAGGTGGCGGCTCCGCCGAAAGGTTCGATCTCGGTGGGGTGGTTGTGGGTTTCATTCTTAAACATCACCAACCACTCCTCCGTGGTGGAAGCTGAGACTTGAGATTCGAGATTTGAGATTTTCACCGGGACGACAATCGATGCGGCGTTGACTTCCTCGGAGACCTCGAGGTTATCGAGCTCACCGGATTTTTTCAATTCACGCATCCCGATCAGGGCGATGTCCATCAGGGTGACCGGCTTGTCCTCACGCCCGAGGGAGCGGCGGGTCGCGAGATACGTCTGCCAGGCGCGTTGCACGGGCTCGGTATTCTCGCCGAACGTGACCTCCTCGATCTTGGTGAGGAAGGTGGTGTGGCGGCAGTGGTCGGACCAGTAGGTGTCCAGCATCCGCAGCTCGGTGATGCTGGGATCGCGCTTTTCCTCGTCGCGGAAATACGCTTGGCAGAACGCGACATCCTCCCCGGACATGGCCAGACCCAGGTCCGCGCGCAGCTTGGCGGGATTCTGGGTGGCGAAGTCGGCCAGAATCGCCACGTCGGGTGGTGGCGAGGTGGCTCCTCGTTCGCTGATTTCCGCGAGCGGCACTTCGTGGGAATCCACCGAGTTGATGACGTAGGATTTGACGCTCGCAAACTCGGCGGCGCTGAGGGAACCCTCGAGGACGATCACCTTGGCAGAGGCAATCAATGGGCGCTCTTTGCCGGTGAGGATCTGGACGCATTGCGCGGCGGAGTCGGCGCGTTGGTCGAACTGACCGGGCAGAAATTCGACCGCAAAGGCGCTTTGGCCGGGCTCCAAGGAAAGGCTCCCGGCGACCGAGTCCACCTGGGGTTCGGAGAGAATCAAGCGGACGGCTGAATCGAATTCTTCGTCGGTAAGTCCATCACAATCATATCGTTGCAGGATTCTGACGTGAGTGAGGCCGGGAAGTGAGAGCGATTCATGGAGCTCTTTGAGAAGATGATTCGCCTCGGCTTGGTGGCTTGGTTTTTTTTCGACAAAAATTCGATTCATGAGGAACGGTGGGAGACAGAGCTTGGGAAAGATGCCGACTCTAAGAGGCTGGAACGCGAGCGCAAGCGGAATGGGCGGCACTTGATCGTGCGTGCGGTGAATCGTAACGGGACGCGCCAAGGGCGCAATTCCTGACGCTCGCAACGGGAATCTTAGGGGGCGGAGGCATGGTGTGAGGCTCGAACATGATGCCGCAGGCCGCCTCGCCGTGGGACGTGTAGTGGCCGGAGGGATGCGTTTTTCACGTGGTTTTGGTGGATTCTTCAGCGCCAACGGCTCGAAATACGATAGCCCAGGGCAAGGCCCTGGGTCTCACAGGCAAAATCATTTCCAGCTCCGAAGGGGCGGCACAAGGGCGGGCACCAGCTTTGGACTCGGCGGTCAGGGCTCTTCTTTTTCGCTTCATCGGTTTGATTTTGAGGAGATTTGCGTATTCGTCGCCCGCTGAAGTTGAAACGAGTTGCATGCTCCGTTTCCCGGAACCTCTTCAGGAGTCCCACCGGATCTGCCGATCCCACTTGATTTATTAGGATGTCCGTAATAACGTGGATCGCTTTCCCATGGTGAAAAACGCCCGCAGCAAGTCGTCCTTGAAACGCCCGTTGAAAAATCAGCGGCGCGAGCGAGTTTCGTTTCTGGAGGGGTTGAGCAAGCTTAACCGGCGGGCGCACGAGCGTGCGAACCGGCGCGGGGGGAAACGTGGCGAGAAATTTGTGTGGGCGGCGATCGCAGCCTCGGAGATGGGTGATGGCGTGGAGTCAACGGAGTGGCAGAGGCGGCTTTGGCGCTGGTGTGTGGGGGTGTTGCTTTTGCCTTTTTGCTGGGTGACCTCGTGGACGTTCCTGTCGCGTTTTTCGCAGGCTGCGGTGCAGCAGGAATTTTGGAAAACGGCTGAGTTCTGGTATTTCGCGACGGGGGGGCTGGTGATGGTCGGGTGGTTCTGGTCGGGATTGCTGAAGACATTTTTTCTGTATCTTTACGTTCTCGGTCATGAGCTGACCCATGCGATCTTCGTGATGCTTTTCCGGGGGAAGGTAACGGATTTTTACGTCAGCGCGGATGGCGGGTATATCACGACGAACAAGACGAACATGGTGATCGCGCTGTCACCGTATTTTGTGCCGTTCTGGTCGGTGGTGGTGGCGATGGCGTATGCGCTACTGAGTTACTCCGCGGATCTGCCGCCGTGGTGGGACCGCGTGTTGTATGGGGCCATGGGACTGACTTGGACCTTCCACATGGCGTGGACCTTGTGGATGATTCCTCGGGATCAGCCAGACTTGAAGGAGAATGGGACCTTTCTTTCGTTGGTGGTGATTTACCTGGCCAATCTCCTGGTGTTGGTCGCCTTGTTGTGTTTGGCGGCGGACTCACCGCTGAACAACACCCGGGAGTTCGCGCGCGAGTGGCTGCGGCATGCCGCGACGTGGGGAGATGGCATGTTGCGCTGGATGATGGCCGTGATCGAGGCGATCCGGGTGACCGGGAAGTTTTAAGCCGGTTCGTTTTTCCGGGTTGATCTCCGGCGCTTACGGAAGGATGCTGCGCGGGTGATTTATCTGGATGCCAATGCGACGACTTCCCTTGCGCCTGAGGTGTTAGAGGCGATGTTGCCGTGGTTGCGGGAAGGGTTTGCAAATCCATCGGGGAGTTACGCGACTGCCAGGCAGGCGCGCAAGGCGATCGATCACGCTCGAGGTCAGGTTGCGGAATCGATCGGCGCGGATCCGGGCGAAATCATTTTCACCGGTGGTGGGACGGAGAGCGTGAACACGGCGCTCCATTCTCTCGATCAGCTCGCGGGGTCGGGAGTAGCGGTGGTCTCCGCCATTGAGCATAGCGCGGTATTGCGCTGTGTGGAGAGTTTCACCCGCGAGATCGTGCGGGTTCCCGTGACACCGGGGGGGCGGGTGGAAACGACGGCGCTGGCGGCAGCCTTGGAGAATGCGGCGTATGTCTCGCTGATGGCCGCCAACAATGAGACCGGGGTGATCCAGCCCTTGGAGGAGGCGGTGGCTCTGGCACGCGGGCGGGGATTGCCGATTCATACGGATGCCATTCAGGTGATGGGTAAGATTCCGGTGGATGTGCGGAAATTGGGAGTCGATCTTCTTTCGCTTTCCGCCCACAAGTTTCACGGGCCCAAGGGCGTTGGTGCGCTCTACGTGAGGGAGGGTCTGCGTTTTCAGCCGTTTTTGCAGGGCGGAGGCCAGGAGTCAGGGCGGCGTAGTGGGACGGAGAATACGGCGGCGATTGTAGGTATGGGAGCCGCAGTCGCGTGGCTGAGGGGGCAGCCGCCCGGGCCGATGGAGGTGCTGAGAGACGCCTTCGAGCAGCGGATTCTTGCGAGTGTCAACGGCGTGAGCGTCAACGGTGAAATCGGCAAACGGCTGCCGAATACGAGTCATCTTTCGTTCGAGGGATGTGAGGCGGCGGGGTTGTTGATTTTGCTTGATGAGGCCGGGCTTGCTTGTTCTGCCGGTTCCGCATGCATGACGGGGAAGCAGAAGCCGTCTCATGTGCAATTGGCGATGGGGATTCCCGAGACGCTGGCCAAGAGCAGCTTGCGCTTCAGTTTTTCCCGGATGAATACCTTGGCCGAGGCATTGGCTGCTGCTGAAATGGTCGTGAGGGCGGTCGCGAAACTGCGGCGCGTGCAGGGAGCTGGAGTGGGTCCCGTGGCAGTCTATTCCCCTTGATGAGCGAGTGCGCCGTTAGCCCGCTGTGCTGAGCAGGCGTTGGAGAGGTTCACGCGTTTTAGGATTGCTGACGCTTTCCATGGCTTTTGAAATCGCTTTGGCGAATTCCGCCCGTTTCGAGCTTTTCTTGAGAACTTCGGTTGCGGTTTCCTCGGCGGCTTGGCGGAATTCTGCGTTTGGATGAAACTGGACGATGGATAGCAGCGGCTCGAACTGATCATCGCCAGCTGTCGAGCGGATGGCCTTGAGGGCTGCGATCGCGGATGCTGAGTCCTTGGTGCTCCGCGCGAACTCGATCAGCGGACCGACTGCCGCAGTGCTTGAGCGTTTAGCCAACACATCACGGATCATGGCTTCGCGCACCTCCGGCAGCAGTTGGGTGCTGGTGGTGGTAAATTGCGCGAGAGTCGTGTCCATGTTCGAGCCGTCGTTCGGCTTTGCCAAGGCGAGCACCGCGAGCGTGTTTTTGAGCTTTTCGTCCGTGTCCGCGTTGGCTGCGAGTTCGAGGAAATAGTTGAGGTCGAGGGCGGACAACTGGAACTCCGCGGCGGATCCGGCCGCGGCTTCGACCAACATGTTGCCGAGGCGCTGGCTTTCGCGGCTGGTTTTGATCCGGTCGAAGAGGAAGTAGCCGACGACTCCCACCCCCAAAAGTGCGACGAGCGAGAGGGTGATGATTTTCCGCTTCGGATTGGACTCAGTCACGGGGACGAGAGGCTTGGAGAAGCGGGCGTTGGGCGTGGGGAGCAGGCGTCCGGTTGGCACGGTGGTCGTCACCGGTGCAGGCGCTTCGTCGGGCACATAGATACTGGGCTTGGAACCTTCGGGCGGGAGTAGGGGTTGAGGAGCGGTGGTGGGGGGCGGCTCGGGTTCGTTTTGAGCTGTCTCTTATACACATCTGACGCT
>CALMKO010000389.1 GCA_937867415.1 uncultured Verrucomicrobiota bacterium
ACGGGGCGGATTTTCGATTTCCGAGTCTTCCGTAAAATCCGTCCAAGTGCATGAATCCATGGTTAAAAGCGCACAAGCACCCGACTCACTGCGGGTCCGCATGCCCCCAAGGGGCGGCGGTCTCCGAACCGCCGAAGCGCATGGGGAGACGATGTCGGGGAGCTTCGCGCATTTTCATCGGCCGCCCCGGCCGTGCCGCACTGGCTGGCTGCCGTCGATGCGCAGGCAAAAAAAGCCGCCTCCCCGGGTATGGGAAGGCGGCTTGGAAGAGCGGCATTCTCAAATGATTCTCAGGTGCCGGGAAGCCAGCTTATGGCTTGGGAACCAGCTCGATGGTCTTGAGGATCCGCGAGGCGATCTGGTAAGGATCACCCTGGGAGTTGGGACGGCGGTCCTCGAGGTAACCTTGATATTTGTCATCCTTGACGAAACTGTGAGGAATCCGGATGGAAGCACCACGGTCAGCGACTCCGTAGGAGAACTTGTCGATCGACTGTGTCTCATGGAGGCCGGTGAGGCGCATGTGGTTGTCCGGACCGTAAACGGCGATGTGCTCCTCGACATTGTCGGCGAAGGCGGCCATGAGAGCCTCGAAGTAGGCCTTGCCACCTTTTTCGCGAAGATACTCCGTGGAGAAGTTGGCGTGCATGCCGGACCCGTTCCAATCGGAATCACCGAGGGGCTTGCAGTGATATTCGACGTCGATGCCGTACTTTTCGCAAAGGCGCTGCAGGAGATAGCGGGCGACCCACATTTCATCGGCGGCTTTCTTGGAGCCCTTGCCGAAGATTTGGAATTCCCATTGGCCTTTGGCGACCTCGGCGTTGATTCCCTCGTGGTTGATTCCGGCATCCAGGCAAAGGTCGAGGTGTTCTTCGACGATTTGGCGGGCGATGTCACCCATGGTCGTATAGCCGACGCCGCAATAATACGGGCCTTGGCCGATTTTCGGGAAGCCATCGACCGGGAAGCCGAGCGGACGTCCGTCCTGATAGAGGAAATACTCCTGCTCGAAGCCGAACCAGGCACCGGGATCGTCGAGAATGGTAGCACGGCCGTTGGATGGGTGCGGGGTGACGCCGTCCGGCATCATGACCTCACACATGACGATGGCGCCGTTTTTGCGGGTGCTGTCAGGGTAGATCGAAACGGGCTTGAGAACGCAGTCAGAGCTCTTTCCTTCGGCCTGGCGGGTCGAGCTTCCGTCGAAACCCCAGAGCGGAAGTTGTTCAAGGGAGGGGAAGCTGGCGAATTCCTTGATCTGGGTCTTGCCGCGAAGGTTTGGCACGGGGGTGTAGCCGTCGAGCCAGATGTATTCCAATTTGTATTTGGCCATGATGATAGTGGTTGGTCGGTTGTTTGCTTGATTTTTTTCAGAAAATCCGACGGGTTGAAGGCACGCTTCCATCCGCCAGATGGCCCCTGACATGCATGAAACAGCATCATGCGTGCCAAGCAGGGTTGATTTTGTCGTTCAAGGTGCCGTATCAGGTGCTGCGGAAACCGTGATGACGATGAGGCTTGTATCGTCGATTCCGGAGTTGTCGATAGCACGTTTTAAAAGAGTTGTGGCGATTTCGGCAGCTTGGAGATGAGGGCTGGAGAGGCCGGTGGAGATATTGCGCTCCCAGAGGCCATCGATGAGTCCATCCGAGCAAATCAGGAGGCGGTCACCGGGTAAAATGGGGACAGCTGCGAGGAAGGGGCGGACATGGGGGTATCCGCCGCCGACGATTTCGTAGAGGGCGGCGCGGCGCGGGTGGGCGCGGTATTCGGGTTCGGAGATTTCACCGCGTTTCCAGCGGCTCCAGGCGCTTGAGTGGTCGCGGCTGAGTTGGGTGAGGGAGTTGTCGCGGGAGAGGTAGATGCGGGAGTCGCCGATGTTGGCGAGGTAGAGGTTTTCCGGGGTGAACCAGGTGAGGGCGAGGGTGGCGGCCATGCCGGAGTGTTCGGGGGATTGTGCGGCGGTCTCGTTGATGCGCTGGTGGATGGAGTTGATGGCAGTGGTGAGGTGTGCGAGGGAGTCCGGGTAGAGTCCGAGAGCGGCGGCCTTGAAGGTCTGGGGGATGATTTCCGCCATTTGCTGGAGCAGGGTGGAGGAGGCGATATCGCCGGAATTGCCGCCGCCCATGCCGTCCGAGATGGCGAAGATGAGGTCGTGGTGGGTGAGGTTGCGGTGACCGGTGGGAGGGAGGACCTCAGCACCGCCGGGCCCGGAGGCGAAGGCGATGACGGAGTCGTCATTGCGAGGTTTGCGCGAGCCGCTGTGGGTGAGAGCCGCCCATTGGAGAATGGCGGCGGAGTTCACGGTGGTGGAAGGATGAGGCCGGGTGGTGGCGGGAGGATTTCCGCGAGTTCGAAGTCGATGATGCAGAAGCAGCCGAGTTTGTCGCTGTAGGTGATGTTACGGGGTTCGGCGTCGAGGTGGCGGATGCCGTATTCGCGTTCGAGCTTGGCGAAGAGTTTGTTGGATTTTTCGCGGGAGATCTGGTCGGCGGGTTTGCCGCAGTTGGTGGAGACGAAGTAGAGTTCCTCCGGGTGTTCTTCGAGCAGGCGTGGGACGTAGGGGCAGCCGCGTTCTTCGAGGACTTTGAGCACCTTGACTTCCATGGCGTAGCGTTGTGCGGCGTCGGTTCCACGGAGGCGTTTGTGGACGTGGCCGTAAAAATCAATGCGGACAAGAGAGCGGATGCCGTCTTTAAGAGGTTCTATACCCATGGATTGGGCATTACGGAAGCGCTTCGCCCGGGGGATGTCACGCATTTGTTGAGGCCGCGGGGGTGAAAAATTCCTGCAATTGTCCGTTGCCAGTTGCGGGAACCGAGGTTATTCACCCTGCATGTCCGCTGTCCTCGAATCATCCCCTATCGTTGAAAAAACCAAAGAACTGTGCGCACAGATCGTCAGTGATGCCAACTTTCTCAAGCTCCAGGCGGACGTTGAGCGTTTCTTGAATGACGAGGCCGCGAAGCTGCAGTATCAGAGCGTGCACGAGCGCGGCGAGAATCTGCACCATAAGCAACAGGCTGGAGTGGAGCTTGGAGCGGCGGAGATCCGCGAGTTTGAAAGCGCTCGCACGGCCTTGTTTGAAAACGAGGTCGCCTGCAGCTTCATGGCGGCGCAGCGCGAGCTTGAAGGACTTCAAAAGGAAATCGGCAAGTATGTGAGCGCCACCATCGAACTCGGCCGGGTTCCTACGGAAGAGGAGATGGCGGAGAAAAGCGGTGGCTGCTGCGGTGGCGGCGGCTGCGGCTGCTAGGATCCGGGCTGCTTAGTCCTGGATTTCTACGATCAAGTTGATCTCAACGGCTACATTGAGCGGCAGGGCTGCGGCTCCGAGGGCTGTGCGCGAGTGTTTGCCGCGCTCGCCGAAGATGCTTACCAGCAGTTCCGATGCTCCGTTGATCACTTGCGGGTGGTCGTAGAAGTCGGGCTCGGAATTGACGAATCCGGAGAGAGAGACGATCCGGGTGACGCGGTCGAGCGAGCCGATTTCCTGTTGGATGACTGCAAGTCGGTTGAGAATGATCATGCGGGCACCTTGCTTGGCATCCTCGATGGACACGACCGAGGGGACTTTACCGATGACTTTGGTGTCCCCGTCGATGGGGAGGCCGCCGGAAAGGAAGAGGAGATTCCCGCTGCGGACGCAGTTGACGTAAGCGGCGACGGGTGTCGGGACGGGAGGAAGGGTGAGGCCGAGGGCGCTGAGTTGGTCGGAGATGGACATGGGTGGAGTATGTTATTCGGAGATGGGAAAATCGTTGCTGAGAAGGGCGACGAGTTGCTTGCCGGAGGCGGTGAGAGAGGCTTGGTTTCCCTCGCCTGTCACCAAGCCGCGGGTGAGGTAGCGGTGGGGAATGGTGGACGGGCGGATGGAGGTGATGACGGGCTCGGTGACGCTGCGCTTGCTCGGGCTGAAAGAAACGGGAAGCCCGGTCGCGCTGAATCCGATCTCCCACGAGACAGCGCCCTCGGGATTTCCGCGCACGATCCATGGGTGGCGGCTTGCAAAATCCGGCTGGGTGGCGGACGGGATGGTCACCTTGAAGTAGGTCGGTGTGGAGGTGATGAATTGGCTGAACTGGAGCTGGGGGTTCGCCTTGTGCTCGATGAAGAAACGTGCCGGATCCCCCCCTGTGATGTTCATGCCATTGTAGAGTCCGTGATAGTTGACTCCGCGGCCGTATTTCTTACTCCAGTCGTCATAGTGGACGCTCATGATCATGCCGATTTCCAAGTGGCAATGGGCGCGTGTGCGGTTGATTCCCGCGCCGGTGTAGCCCATGCGTCCGAGGACTGAGCCTGTCGTGACGGGGTCTCCCAAACGGCATGTGATTTCCGCGAGGTGGGCATAAAGTGAGATGATGGTGGAATTCTCCCAAGTGTGTTCGATTACCACGTATTTCCCGTAGTTACTGCGGCCTGCGATAGGGCTCACGTAGGCGACCCGCCCCGAGCTGATGCTGGTGACAAGGTCGAGCGGATTGCCCGCTTGGTCGCGTTTGACGGGCGAGATGTCGATTCCTTCATGGAACTTCGTGAGAAGCACCTGATCCCCGAAACGCATGGCATTTCGCACAAATCCGAATGAGCCCGCCTCCCATGGCTGGCTGACCTGGCCCTCGAAATTCCGGTCCACATACATGTAAAACCGGTCCAGCTCCCCGGTGAACAAGTGGTGGTTTTCCGTGGGTAAACGGAGCTCGATCGGTGCGGCGCCCAGCACGCCGATGAGCGATGAAATCAGGGTGATCAGGCGAATCATGGGCAATTACTTTTTCTTTTTTTCTTCCGCTCCGGTGCGAGGCATTTGCTCATCGAGCAGTGCTACATCCGCGAGGGAGACCCCTTTCCAGATGACGATGAAGCCGTCGTTGACGGTCTTGTCGATGAGGACTCCGTCGATGACGCGGCCATTCATTTGAGCGACCATCCAGCGGCCTTGATTGGCGGTGGTGATGGCGGAGAAGCGATTGGCTGCCGAGCCTTTCAACCGGAAAACGACCCCGTAATCGGCGCCGTCCTGGGAAGGGAACGTCGTGAATGACAACAGATCCTTGGTGCTGATTTCCGGTGTGCGTGAGAAGAAGCGCTTCTTTCCATTGGCCAATTGGGGAAAGATCATCTTGGGATTGTCCGTCGCCTCGGTTTCCAGATGGAAGGAGACGGATAACTTTTCCTCCTTTTTCCCTCCTCCGAAAACAGTGCCCGCCGCAATCAGGAGCGATGCCAATGACAATACGAATAGACGGACGTGCATGCAGGGACTAAAGCACGCTGCGGAAATCCCGGAAGAAAAATCGCCCGGTCCCGCGCGAAATCCGGTCCGCGCCAAGCCGGGGTGGACAGGCGCTCCCGGGTGGCTTCAGCTTCCGATCAAATGCGCTCCGAGCGACGGCCGGGATGCGAAAATCTGCGGTTTGATGCCGGTGGTTTCCTCGTATTTTTCCGCCAGCGTTGCGGCGATTTCAGTGGCTTTGCGGGATTCGCAGAGGGTGACTGTGGAGCCGCCGAAGCCACCGCCCGTCATGCGGGCGCCGATCACCCCGCCATCGCGGCCGATCTTACGGGCGATGTCGACCAGCACATCGAGCTCCTTGCAGGAGACCTCGAAGTCGTCGCGCAGGGAGTCGTGGCTGGCAGCCATCAGCGGGCCCAAGGTTTCAAAATCATTACGGGCAAGTGCGGCAGCTGCGGCAATGGTGCGGGAGATTTCCCCCACGACGTGGCGCGAGCGGCGGTTGATCGGCTCTCCGAGTTTTTCCCAATTTGCCTGGACCTCTGCGGCGGTGACGTCCCGCCAGGAGGCTTTTCCCAAGAGCTTGAGTCCATCTTCCGTATGCTTGCGGCGGATGGCGTAACCTCCGTCGGACAGCTCGTGATGCACCATCGTGTTGGAAATGAGCACGGTGAGATCCGGGTTTTCGAAGGGCACGAGCTCGGGCTCGCCGGTTTGGCAATCGATCAGGACCAGGCGGTTCGGCTTCCCGAAAGCGGAGGCGAATTGGTCCATGATGCCGCAAGGGACATGGGCGAAGTCGTGCTCCGCTTTTTGGCAAAGCAGGGCCTTTTCCTTGGTGTCGAGCACGGTGTCCAGCAAGCCCTCGAGAAAGGTGGCGGTGGCGCACTCCAGCGCGGCGGACGAGGACAGTCCCGCGCCGCCGGGAACGGAGGAGAGGATGTAGGCGTCGAAGCCCGGAATGTGATGCCCCCGGTCCTGGAAACCGCGGATCACCCCGCGCAGGTAGTTCGCCCATTTCGGTTCGGCGGGCTCTTGGAGTTGGTCGAGTTCCAGAATGGCGATTTCTTCGCTCAAGGCGCTGGTGATGCGCGCCTGGTTGCTGCCATTCGCGCAGCCGGAAATCACGATGTAGCGGTCGATGGCGAAGGGCATGACAAAGCCGTCGCAGTAGTCGATGTGCTCGCCGATGAGGTTCACCCGGCCGGGCGCGGCTGCGGTGATGGTTGCGGTGGCGTGGAGTCGCTCGGCAAGACCGGCGGCGGCATCGGTGACCAGGTCGTTGAGATCAGGGTTGATTTGAAGCATCGGGTGAAGGGGTTTAGTGGGGTTCCGGGCTGGGTGCTTGATCAAGGCGGCGTCGATAACTTTCCACCGCTTGCGTCCACACCGTATGGATTCCTTCGGTGGGGCGCAACCAAACAGCGCGGTGCATGATCAGCATGGCAGGGGCGAGGTAAAGGAGCTCGGAAAGCTCCCCCTTGCTCAGGGCCGCAGGCCCCTCGCTAAGGCATCGCTCGGCCAGGGCCTCGTCTTCGGCGGTGATTTCGGAATGCTCCAGCAGCGAAACGTGGACGCCATTGACGTAGGGGTCCACCACGGCGGCGACGAGGCCGCGGCGTTGTTCCAGGCTGGCATCAAGCGCGGAATCGACCGCTGCGGAGGCCTTGTCGGCAAGCAGGATGACATCTGGCGGGTTCAGTTCTTCCGGAGTGACCAGAAGTTTTCTGCGCAGCAAGGCCAAGCCGTAGCGTGAGCGGCTGGTCCAGACGGAGACCGGAGCGGCCAGCAGCAGGCCCAATAGAATTGGCAGCATCCAAGCGGTGAAGGCGTAGTTGACCGGTTTGTGGGTTCCGATGCTCGGGCCGATGCTGATCCAGAGTGCGACGGCGCTCCAGGCGACCCCTAACAACGTTTGAACCGCGTGGAAGCGGAATGCGTCACCCCATGAAGTTCCGTCGGTTTCGCGGTTTTGATTTCCCCAGCCGACCGCCCGGCCGAGGATGATGCTGAGGACCATCATGGTGTGGGCGGCCATGATGCAGGGGGCGAGCAACATGGAGATGAATGTTTCAAAGGAGGCACCGAGGATGATGCGGAATCCGCCCCCGAACGAGCGGCGGATGCGGGAGGTGAGCAGGGCCCCGATGACTGCCAGGATCTTCGGTAGAAACAGCAGGGTGAAGATCGCCAGGGTGAGGATGAGGCTTTGTTCCACGCCGGTGACGCCGAACCAGCGGCCAGCATAACCATCGAAGGGCAGCACGCTGAGATCCGCGAAGGCGCGGTCCCAAGCCACCCAAGTTCCCAGGAGCAGGAAGAGAAACCAGAAGGGGCTTCCGAGATAGGCCATGATGCCCATGAAGAGATGCATCCGCACCGAGAACGGCAGCTTGCGGGCGAAGATGAGCCAGAGGTGTTGAAGATTTCCCTGGCACCAGCGGCGGTCGCGGATCAGGTGGTCGACCAAGGTGGGCGGGGCTTCCTCGAAGGTCCCCTCGATGTCCCACGCCAACCACACCTCCCAACCCTGGCTGACCATCAAGGCCGCCTCGACGAAGTCATGGCTGAGGATGCGCCCGCCGAAGGGCTCGCGGCCGGGCAGGGCGGGCAACTCGCAAAACTCCGAAAACGGCTTCACCCGGATCAGGGCGTTATGGCCCCAGTAGCTGCCGCCGCTCAGTTGCCAATAGTTCAGACCGCGGATGAACAGCGGGCCGTAAAGCCGCATCGCGAACTGTTGTAAACGCGTGAAAACCGAAACTCCGCGAATCAGGCGCGGCGGCGTCTGTAAAATGCCAAGCCGCGGGTAGGCTTCCATGACCCGGGTCATTTTCACAATGTCCGCCCCGTCCATCAGACTGTCCGCATCGAGCACGAGCATCGACTCGTAACGCCCTCCCCAAGTCCGCACAAAGTCGCCGATGTTTCCCGCCTTGCGGTTTTCATTCACCTTGCGGCGGCGGTAGTAAATCCGCCCGAATCCTCCGAGACGCCGGCACAGATTGGTCCACGATGTCTCTTCTATCACCCATAGATCCAGGTCCCGGGTGTCGCTGAGGATGAAGAAGTCGAAGGAATCCAGGTGGCCGGTCGCCTCGATGGACCGATAGATCGCCTCGATCCGGCCGCAGACCCGCACGCTGTCTTCATTGTAAACCGGAATGACCACCACGTGGCGCATGGCAAGCGGCCCGGTCTTTCCCTCGGCAAGCTTGCTGATGCGGACGGACTGCTTGCGCCCTAACAGCATGTCGATCGCGCCGAAAATCGCATGGAACGAGCCAAGCGTCAGCAAGCCGTTCAAAAGCGCGAAAATCGCCAGCAAGGGATAGTGCGCCTTCTGGAACTGCATCCGGTAAAACAAATCCGCCAGCCAGAGGATGGAAATGACATTGACGATGAGAACCGTGCCGAAAAACAAAGTCCGTCTCAGAATGGTGCGCCGCCGGCTGAAAAAAAATTTCTCGGCGTTGCGGGTGGTCAAATCAGGATTTTCCATCAGTCTAACAGTATGAACCAAACGGTGACGAGGATGACAAAAACAAGCAGTCCTACGAACATCAGCCGGATGATCGGGCTGCGGTCCATGGTTTCCCACCATTGGGCGGCACCACTGCCGATGGCGTTGAGTTCGAGCGGCTTGGGAAGCATGGTGAGCTCGGCAAAAAGCGGACCTGCCGCGAGATAGGATTTTTTCATGGATTCCACGAATTCCGGTGGCCACGGCGCGGGCGTGAGGAACACGCCTTGCCAGCGGTCGGGCATACCTGCGAGCAAGAGTGCGAGGCGGCCGCGGGCGGCGAGGCGGCGGTTTTCCAAGGGCACATCCAGCACGTCCTGGGTCCACTCCGCCACTTCGGACAAGGTCTCCTCCATGGCAAGCAGGCGGGCGGGTTTTTCAGGTTCACCGACCCGCCGCGCGGATGCCCGCCAGAGGATGCCGCGCACCAATTCCGCGACCAGCAGACGGTTCCTCAGGCGCAGCGCCTGGAGGTAGGCCTCGACAGCGGCGTACGCCTCTTCCCATTCGTTGAGCTCGCCCTCGCTGAGCGGGCGCAGGGTATCTAGGGAGTGACGCGGTGGACCCATGTTTCGGTGATGAAATTTTCTCCGCGTTTGACGCAGCAACGAAGTTCGATGGGACCTACGTCTGCGAGTTTGCCACCCTCTGCGGTCGGGGCGATTTGGAAGGCGACGCGCCAGCGGGCATCCGGCATCGCCTGGATGGTGGTGCCTTGGATTTTGACTTTTTCCGCACCCGTGCCCGTCACCTGGATGATGGGGGTGAGCGGAATCTCGCTGGCTTGGCTCAGAGCGTTGCCGGAAAACTCGACGGCGATGGTCCGCTGCTCTTTTTGCCAGTCATGCACGCCCGTGCGAGTCGCCACGACATGGCCATCTGCCAAGGCCGGGTCCTCGTCCATGGTCCAGTGTTGGCGATACGAAAACTCGACGCGGTCTCCCGGCTGGGGGATCCGCGTGGGTTCCCACATCGCGACCGTATTGTCAGAAAGTTCGTTGGTGGTCGGGATTTCCATCAACATGACCCGGCCCGGTCCCCAGTCGGAGGTGGGCTCGATCCAGAGCGACGGACGGAGATGGTAAGCTGCTTCTCCATCTTCGTAAGCCGCGAACCGGCGATCCCGCTGGAGCAGGCCGAAGCCAGCGCACTTTTCCATTTCGAAGAAACTGAACTCGAGCTTGTCCGAGTCGTTGGAGATCGGCCGCCACATCCGCTCGCCGGTTCCCATACGGATCGAGAGGCCGTCCGAGTCATGCACCTCGGGGCGGAAGTCATCGAAGCGGCGGCGCGAATTCTCTCCGAACCAGAACATGCTGGACATCGGCGCGATGCCGAGGCGGGCCACCGCGCGGCGTGCGAAGAGCACCGCCTTGACGTCCATGATGGTCTCGTTTCCCGGGGTGATCTTGAACTGATAGGCCCCGGCGTAGGACGGGCCGTCCAGCAATGCATAAACGGTGGCCTGCGTGTCTTCCTGGCTCGGCTTCTTCAACCAGAACTCGCGGAAATTCGGGAACTCCTCGCTGACACCGTCCGCTCCGGTATCGACGGCGATGCCCCGTGAGGAAATCCCGTAGCGTTGACTTTTCCCCAAAGCGCGCCAGTAGCTCGCTCCTTGGAATGCGACCAATTCGTCAAAGATGTCGGGGGTATTCAATGGCGAGTGCAGGCGGAAGCCGGCAAAGCCACCGTCCGACGGCAGTTCACCGTGCTTGCTGATCAGCGGGCCATAGTTGAAAAACGCCTCCGCCAGCCGGATCTGCTGTTGGTGGGTGGCGGTGAACTCATTGAGCGTCACCGGCTCCTTGAACAGGTAGCCAGGGTGAAAAAGCATCGCCCGGAACGGCAATTTCTCGGTGGACCAGAGGGCTTGATTCGGATTGAAGCGGATATCCCGATATTGGTCGTAAGTCAGATCGTTCATCCACGCGGGTAAGCCGTCGCGTTTCGGGGCGACGTAGGGATTGTTCGCAAGATCCCGGGCGCGGCTTTGGATGCTCTCGAAGCCTACATCCTCGCGTTCCCATGTCTGGCCGATTGCCGATTCACTGATGATCCCGAGGGTTGTGAACAATATGAGTTTCCTTAACACAGCGGGTGTCATAGAGCGATCTTACCCCTTCCGTCAAGAATGGCGATTTGGAAATCTTTCATCAAATTGCCAATTCGGGCGCAATTTTTATCGCGACGTAAGTGAAAATCCCGTCGCAGTCGATCACTTCCGGATCCTCGACTACCCGCTCCGGGTCGAAATCGACAAAGAAGCGCTCCAGGCGGAATCCACACTCGGCGAGTAAATCGATCAGCTCAGGATGCTCGATCCAGCGGATTTGTTGCTTTGAGACATGCTCCAGCGGAGGACTGCCGCTTACCGAATAATGATGCTCACGCTCGACGATTTGTCTTTCATAGTCCAGGCGGTGGCGGGTTTTCAAGAGTCCGAGCCGCCCGTCAGGCAGGGTGACCCGGTGGTCCTCATACCACTCGTTTTCCGGTAGGTCACCGAGCAGTTCCGCATAGGGCATGAAGACGGTGAGGTAGAGTCCGCCACCGTTTTCGAGCAAGCCATGCCAATGCCGCAGTGTGGCGGCCGGATCGTGCGCAAGCTGGAGGGTGAAGGTGGGAGCGAGGATGCTGGAGAACTTCCGTCCGCTGTCCCAGGTGGACATGTCGCCATGGTGCAAGGGCGCGCGAATGCCGAGCCGTGCCGCCCGGGCCACCCCCAAGTCGAGCATATCCTGCGAGAGCTCGACACCTTCCAGCTCGTATCCCAGTTCTAACAGCGGAAAGACCAGTCGCCCCGAGCCAGCCCCCATTTCCACGGCCGGCCCCGGATGGCGTTTGAGAAAAGCCGCCATCAAGGCGACCTCGGACCCGTCATCTTCCGCTTCCCAGAATGCATCGTGCAATTCGGCTTCGAGTGATAAGTAAGGTTGGGACATCGTGGGGTCTCGGGTGGCTAGGGATTCGCGGTTTCCAACCATGTTTCAAGATCACGCGCGGTCGTCGGGGAGATGAGCAGGAGCAGCTTGAGCTGGGCCGGATGCAGGCCATGAATCTGACTCAGCGCGGTGATCCGGGCCTCTTCCACCACGCCGCCCCGCGCCTCCGGGCGGGGAAGTAATTTCCGGCTTAGCGCAAGCGGACTATCCCCAGGCACTTCACGGTCTGCGGACTCATCCACCGGCAACTTGCAAAGATTCCAGGGTAAGCTGGCGGACCCCTCGGCGGTGATTCTCCGTGAAAACCCCACTAACCGCTCAATCAGCTCACTGCTGGTGACGCTGAACCATTGCCCGTTGCTTTGGAACGCACGCGGCCCGGCGTTGAGCGCTTCAATAAAATCCGCCTTCGCAAGATCCGTTAGGTCCGCGAGCTTCAGGGTGACCTGCGCGGCTTGCGCGGCATCCAGGCACCAGCCATCGACAAGCGCGTCCCGATACCACCGGTCCTGCGCCTGCCGCTGTGCGAGATATTCCTCGCGAGTCGCGGCGCGGAGTCCCAGGTCCAGCCCTGCGCTTTTGAAGTCATCCACGATCCAGCGGATTTCACGATCGCTCAGGCCTTTTTCCTGACGGGCTAGATAGTTGGCAAGTGGATCTCCCGCTGGCCGCTCTGGCGTGGTCCGTTCCGCATGGCGGGTCCTCACCGGCGGTGGCGGTGCGGCCTCCGCCGCCCGCCGATCCTTAGTAAGCGCCACCTGCGCCTGCCAGAGCGCCAGTCCTGTGATGAGCGTGGCGCCGGTCATCCAGACCACGGTGTTTTTGATTTCCGGGTGCATGTCTCATCCATCAGAAAAAACCACCGTAGCGCCCCGGAGAACTCAGATCATGTCTCGCGTCACCTGATACCTCGCCGCACAGCGCGGACACTGGATGGTGATGGCTTCGGCACCCTCGAAAAGCGCGTCCGGGCGCTCCTTCCAGCCGCCTAGGATCGGTAGGATCTTCTCCACCGAACAGCCACAGTGGAACCGGAATCGACGCGTTTCCAAGGGCGAGGTTTCCTCGGTTTGCTGGATCTCCGCCACCGCCTTCTCATCCAGCGCCTCCAACCAGGCCAGATCACAATCCGGCTGCGCGGCGATCAAGACGAAGTTTTCATCGTCCAACCGGAATGCGCGCGCCGGGCGTTGCTCGGATTGTTCGTAATACTGTGAAATCCACGCGACCGGGTCCTTGCCTTTGATTTCCAAGGTCGATGTCTGAGGCGTGGCGTTATCCACCGTGGTCGATTGCGAGTAGAAATAATTCCGGTCCGGTTCACGCACGTCTTCGGTGAAAATCCGCCCGGTGATGGATTCATCGTAGGAGCCGCCGGTGACAAACAGATTGATCCGCGGCGCGCGGAGATTGGCCGTCCATGCGATGGTCTCCGCCCATGGCCGCGCGACGAGGTGCAGCGTAAGCATCGCCAGCGAGTCCTTGAGCATTTGATCGAGTTCCGCCGGATAGCGGATGCCATGCTCCATCAGGTGGAGATAGTAGTCGGTGTAAATCGAGGTGAACTGCCCGCGCACCATCAAGGCGTTGCGGTGGCGGACGAAAATCGACTCGATCGTGGTGAATTCTTCAGCAGGGTCCATGGTTACAAATAGGTAAGACGCGGCGTGGCATCAAGTCCGGCAAACGGAACGATGATTGCGGCGGCCCCCCGGAATCGCAAGGTCGAGTTGGAGATATTTTAGGGCTTGCCCATGGATGGCCCCCTTCGGACCCTGCCGCGCGACGGGGACTCACAGAAGCGCTTGCAGCTTTGCGAAATGCTCGTCGGGCTTCACCTTGGGCAGAATGGCTTTGATTTTGCCGTCTTTGCCAATCACGAAGGTCGTCCGCTCCACTCCCATGTAGGTTTTTCCATACATGCTTTTTTCCACCCACACGCCGTAAGCCTCGGCGACTTGGTGGTCCGGATCACTCAGAATCGGAAAGGGCAGGCTGTATTTCGTGATGAATTTCTGGTGGCTCTTGATCGGGTCGATGCTCACGCCGAGGATCCTTGCCTTGGCGGAAATGTCGCTCCAGCCATCGCGCAGGGCGCAGGCCTGCTTGGTGCAGCCGGGGGTGTCATCCTTCGGATAGAAATACAGCACCAGCGTCTCTCCTTTGAAATCAGCAAGGCTGACCCGGGTGACGGCCTCATAGGAACCGCCGATGACCTCCGCGGTGAATCCGGGAGCCTGCGTGCCGACTTGGGGTGCCTGGCTCATGGCTTTGATTTGAGAATGGCTTGCAACTCGTAGGTTTGCTTCCTCCGCGGAACCGACGGGCTGTTATACCCGAAGAGGCGGTAACTTGCGGCTGTCAGCTTCCTTTCGGCAAGCGCCGCCTCGATCGCTGCCTTCGCCTTGGCGATCTCGGCATCGCCGCGCGGCCCTTGCCAGGTGAAGCTGAGCACGCTCAACGCGGGAACATCTCTAACATCCACCGTCCCGCCATCAGCACCCGTCTTTCCGACGGCTGGCGATTGGTAGAGAAAGCCCATCCGCTCCATCTGCATTTCGCCGCCGGATTGATCCTTCATGGTCATTTCCACGGGTGAGGTCATGGGGATGTTGTTGCGCTTGATATGCCTGAACAGCGTCCAGAAACCGCCGTTAGGGCTTGAACTGGTGGTGAAAGCCGCCCGGTATGCTGGATACTCTTTGCGGGAAACTCGATCGTAAGGCCCGGGTGCCGGCCAACCTATCGGCAAGGCGGACTCACTCAGATAGACTGGCTCGGCAGCGGGTTCACCCGGTTTGGTATCCGATTGCGCACATGCGGCCACCAGGGTGGCGACCAGCAGGGAAAGGGGAAGAGATCGGTAAGTCATGGGTAAAAGCATCGCCCAGCGTTCGTCAGATGCAAGTGATGAAGTTTTACAAAACGCGAAATTGACCAGGTCGCCGCTCCTGTCAGAGTTGGGGGGTGATGGATTGCAAAACCCCGAAAAGCGAATTTTTGGTTCGTTGCAGCTTGGCCGTCCTGTCGGGCTTGGCCTACGCCATGGCCTACCCGCCCTTGGGTTGGCGGGTGTGGGTCGTGCCTGGAATCATCGGGCTGCTACTGGCGCTCCGGGGCCAACACGGGACCCGGGCGCGGGCGCTTGGCTTTTTGCATGGATTGGCGGCATTCGGCACAAGTATGTCGTGGCTTCTGAACATTTTCGACGCCATGGCGGTGATGCTTTGGTGTGTGCTTGCCGCCTTCACGGCGCTCTTTGCGGAAATGCAGAGCCGCGCCAGCCAGCGAGGGCTGGCAGGGTGGCGGTTGCTGGCGTTCACCGCGCTCAACTGGTGTGGCTGGGAGTTCATCCGTGCGGAGGTGTTTCCTCTGAAAATACCATGGATGACTGCGGGGCTTGCAGCAGGGCCAAATGCCTTGTTGCCATGGGTCGGGGTTTACGGCGTGAGCTTTGTGGTGGTCCTGCTCGCGGCTCTCATCGCGTGGCGCAGGTGGACCAGCGCCGTCCTGGTCCTCATCGGCCTCCTGATGGCGGTTTTCGGGTTTCCCCGCCATCCCAGTCCCCAGCCGGGTGACCCGCAGGTGCTTCAAGTGGCGGGGATCCAGTTAGAGGGAGTGTCCCTGACGGAATACCTGACGGGAACTCGCAAGCTGCCTTTGGAAACCCAATATGTGGTCTGGCCTGAATATGCCGTTCCTTATGATATCCGGGAAAACAAGCGGGATTTGAACCTGGTGTTGGAACTCTGCCGCGAGCGTGACATCACCCTCACCTTTGGCACTCAATCGCGGCCGGGTGGCGGCGATGTTTGGAGAAACATCGCCCTTACCACGGACCCGACCGGAATTCTCGGCGAACATACCAAAGTGCATCCTGTGCATTTTTTCGACGATGGCTCGGCGGGCAAGCTCGCGCTGCCCGTGCCCACGGTTCACGGCCCAGTTGGCACTCCGATCTGTTTCGACTGCGATTACGAAGGTGTTGTTAGAAAGATGACCGCTGCGGGTGCCGAGTGGTTCGTGGTGCCAACCATGGATGCGGAGTCGTGGAGCGCGCGACAGCATGATCAGCACGCCGAGTTGGCGAGAATCCGCGCCTGCGAAAACGCCCGATGGATGTTCGTCTGCGCGACATCGGGGGTCTCTCAAGTGATCGATCCCCATGGCATGTTGCACGCGCGCCTGGGCGCGCTTGAGCAGGGAGCCCTCGCCGGATCCATCAGACGGGAAACGCGGCTGACATTCTATACACGCTTTGGCTGGCTGGTGCCGTGGGGACTGCTGGCCGGGGCCGTCGGGTGCTGGATCATACTGATGATTCCTTATCAATGGATCAGAAAAAATCGATCTAACGTCACTGCTGATTGAGCGAATGATATAATTCGTAAAAAATAATAAATATAGTATTGACGGCTTGGTAATCGGTGACTAAACGTTTTGAACCTTCAGCAAGTCATGTATTCATTCATCCGCACCCCGAATTTCCAGCCGCACAACCAGATGCGGTTCGTGGATCAGTGCGGATGCAATGCAGGGTTCCGACTCGCACTTCATCCGTGGACCGGATCCCCCAGACTGGGCAGCAAGGAAATCATCCTTACCCGGGAGGTAGGCAGGTAGTTCAAGATCTCATTCAGATCATCGATTTTTTCAAGAACCCCGTCTGCTTCCCAGCCGACGGGTTTTTTTGTTTTAATGGCTTTAGATCCTTGTTTTAAGGCACATTGGCCAACTCTTCATCAACTAACATCATCACCATCCCATGAAATTCATTTAACATTCCGATCCGGGCGTGAAGGCCCCGCCGCCAGCTGCAACTGACGACGGGGCGATATCCGGCCGCCAATCCAGAACTAGTCCCCGAGAGAGACGGACTGTGAGTGATCGACCGCAATGACGGTCGCAGCTACCAGTGCCATTGTCAAGTGAGTCATGAAATCCATGGCTGACTAAGGGACCTGTATTGTCTCCGAATCACGCCCTGAAAGTATAACTTCAGAGGCTTTGTCAAACTACCTCA
>CALMKO010000390.1 GCA_937867415.1 uncultured Verrucomicrobiota bacterium
ATTAACTCAGATCCTAACCAATTGAATTTGTTTTAGTTACAACCGGACACCCGTGTACCTGCATATTTAAACATCCCCGGACATCCGAATTCTTGCATTCCCCGGCTGGTCATGTTGAATCCCTATCAAATGGAACGGAATCAACTGACCTGCCTCTCGGTTTTCAAGCCGGCAATGCCCCCGACTTCTTCCAATCGATCGCATCACACCTGCGCAAATGGCTCCATGATAATCACCTAACTGGACCAATCATGGATTTTAGCCCCCACGTCACAATCTAATCATCGCTCGCCTGCAACCCCTTTCCCCATGTCACATTCATTCAATCTCCACTGGCGTCGCAAACTCCACGCCCTCCTCCATGACTCGCCCGACAAGGCCTGCAACATCGCAAGCCATGAGCTGCGCGCTGCGATGATCAAGGCACTGGATCGCTTCGAACCCGCCGAGTTTTTTGAGAAATCGGCCGATTGGTCAGCGAGCGCGGCCGACCGGATTCCATTTCCCCATCACTCTCAGTTCAGGGAGTTACTTGCCGATCTCCCCGCATTCAATCACCCACTAGGCATTGCCAAATTAACAAAAGATTGGAATTTCGCCTCGGAGGACGAAGCCATAGCCGTCAGCCAGAAAACGCGGCCCTTTTTACTTGATACAGACGATGCCCGCGCCGCGTTCATTTGTGCGTGGCGGTTTTGGCGGAACTGGGCGAGCGATTCAGACCCTCGCTTCACGTTTTTGCCAGCAGACACACGTATTCCCGACCATACAATCTGGCATCACATGGGCGTCACCAGTGCCTTCCAGGGCGCGATGGCAACGAAAGAGCAAAAAGAAGCTCATCCCGGTGAAGATCTCCGCCCGCGACTGCTGCTCTTCAGCATCGGCCCGGTGCAGGATTTCATCGCAGCTGCCCGCTCCACCCGAGACCTCTGGAGTGGTTCCTATCTGCTGTCCTATCTCATCAGCACCACCCTCGGCACCATCGCCAAAGAAATCGGCCCCGATCAGGTCATGTTTCCCAACTTGCTCGATCAACCCCTCGTTGATCACCACCTCAGCAAGGAAATTTTTGAGAAAGTCACCTTCAGCGAACACTCGATCGCAGCGGGTCTTGGTCACGCCACCGATCCCTCAAAGCGTCAAAAACTGCTTACCCCATCGCTCCCTAACCGCTTTCTCGCCCTACTCCCTGCCAGGATGCCAGTCACCGACATGCTGATCGATGAATATGCGAGCAGCCTCGTGCAAGACCTGACGAACAAGCTCCGGGACATCGCTCGATCGGTTGCGGATTTCATGGAAAATCACCCGTCCAAGTGTTGCGACTTCGACCGCGTTGATTTCGACGCCCAAGTCGAGAAACTCCTCGAAGTTCATTGGCAGACCTTGCCCATTCCAGAGTCCATCGGTGACCTGGATTCATTGGAGAAACTGCTCCCTCAGGATGACGAAGATGCCGGGTATACGCCCGGCAAAGCCCTTAAAGCCATTCTTGCCATGGCGAAGGCATGTCCTCCCCAGCATCAGCTCAACACCACCACTGGCTGGGGCCTGTTCAATGCCTTGCTCTCATGGCTCCATGACGGAGCCAAAGCCCAACGGCCATTCGAAGCTTGGCGTCAAGGTCGCTGGGAATCGGGAAAGAAGTTTAACAAAGACTCCCTTAACGGCAAGGAAGAGGCCGTCTTGCAGATCACTGGCACCGAAGCGGCAGTCAAAGACTATTGCACCGGTGAGCTCCAGATGAGCCAAGGCACCTTCAAACCCGGCGAAATGCTCGGTGCCTCCACCCTCATCAAGCGCCTCTGGCACGAGACCTACCTCTCCAACGAACTCAACATCGACGTCGCCAAATCCATGCCAATGCCGAACACCCGCTCCATTGCTGCTGGAAATCCGTACTCGCAAGACGAAAGCGACGGCGCCGACGACAAGGACCCCAAGGAGAAATACTTCGCCATCCTTGCACTCGACGGCGATGAAATGGGCAAATGGATCTCCGGCTCCAAGTCCCCGGAGATGGCACACTGCCTTTCACCCAAAGCCGTCGAATACTATCAGAAGAACGCCACGGATTTCCTCAAGGCCCCACGTGCGGTCACTCCTTCGTGGCATCTCCAGTTTTCCGAAGCTCTCGGCAATTTCTCGCTTCATGCCGCTCAACGCGTCGTCGAGGCCTTCAACGGGCGACTCATCTATGCCGGTGGCGATGACGTGCTCGCCATGCTTCCTGCCACTGAGGCCCTCGCCTGCGCCCGCGCCCTGCGCGCTGCATTCCGGGGCGAGATGGGTCTCAATGAACTGGCCACAGGAAAACTCGCAGGAAGTGGCACCAAGCGTCATTCCGACGGGATTTCCCAACTCTTCAACATCCAGCATACCGGATACCTCCAGCTACACCCGGATTCAGGCGCTGCATCCGGGGATCGCGCCAAACTCTTGTCGGATCCCGTCAAATTCCCCGCCATCGTCCCCGGTCCCGCTGCGGATGTTTCCGTCGGCATCGCCATCGCCCATTTCAAAGCGCCGCTCCAGGACGTCGTCAAAGCCGCCCAATCCGCCGAGAAGCGCGCCAAACGCAGCCTAGTAGACGGCGGGCTAGATCGCGCTGCGGTAGCGATTTCACTCTTCAAGCGCTCTGGTGAAACCCTCCAATGGGGCTGCAAGTGGACAGCAAACGGTCAACACGACTCCTCCGGCTACCGCCTCCTTCATATAATCGTTCGCGCATTGAAGGAGAATCGCCTCAATGCCCGCTTCCCCCACAAGCTCGAAGCGCTCCTCACGCCCTACCTTCCCAGCTCACGTTCGATTTCCACGGATTCATCTTTCGAGAAAAGCTTCACCGCTATCCTCTCGATCGAGCTCGACCATTGCCTCAGTCGCAATGATGGCGGGCGTCTCAAGCCGGATGAACGCGAGCTTTTTACCGCTTACTGGAGCGAACTTTCCGATCTCACGCTCGAAGTCAAACTGACTCGCTTCATCAACCTCCTTCGCACCGCCACATGGATGAGCCGGGGATCGGCAATGGACGAATCCTCCGCAGAAGAAAGCAACCAACCCGCACACGCCTGATCATGTCCCATCATCTTCTCAAACTCAGTCCCACCGACGTCCTCTTCTTCCGGGATGGGCGTCCGATGGAAGGATCCTCCTCCGGACACGGTGCCGCTTGGCCGCTGCCTAATGTGCTCAGTTCCGCCATCCATCACGCCATGCGGCGGGCCGACCTACCCGATCTTCATCAGCATCGCCTGGCCCGGAACGGCAAGATCCTTAGCCCGGACCGCGAGACAAAAGGTCGGGTGTTCGGATCACTCCAGACCGCCGGTCCATTTCCTGTCGTCGACGAGCAATGGCTATTTCCTCGTCCTTCAGACGCAGATCAAAAGGAATCCGCCGGGACCACGCATTTCCCGCTGATGACACCCGTCGATGGCAGCGCCTCCAGCCTTGCGGGAAATCTTCATCCGGTGGTCAGTAAACATGCTCCGAGCAAGGACAAGGCGGAACGCTGGATGACTGCGGAGGCCTACTTGGCCTACCTGAAAGACAGCAACTCACCGGGCAAAGCGCATTTTTTCAATGATGAGCAACTGTTCGCGGCAGAGCACAACATCGGCATCGGCATCGATCCTGACACGGATTCGCAGGACGGTGAGCGCTTTTACTCGGCTTCCTACCTCCGCTTGCTGCCCGGCGTCCAACTCGGGCTGATCGGCCTTTGTATGGATAAGGGAACGCAGGGCAAAGCCGCCGATCATGATCTGATCGCCGATACCTTCCCCAATTCCAACCGTGAAACCCACATCCTCGCTGGCGGTCAGCAGCGCACCTGCACGGTCAAACGTGAAACCCGGGAAAAACTTCCTTTGCCACTTGGTCCACAAATCGAGGGCAAGCGCGTCCGCTGGACACTTCTCACTCCTGCGATTTTTCCTCACCTCAGCGTCAGTGATAGAAACACGACCGAGCACCCGGGTGGCTGGCTACCCACATGGGTCCACCCGGAGACGATGAAAGTGCAACTCAAGGACCCGCAAGCAAGCGTGCGTGGTAGCGAGTCCCGCGAAGGGTGGCGTCAACGAGTCTCGGTTTTACCCGCGATTGACGCTACACTCGTCGCCACCAGTATCCCCCGCGCGGTGACCGTTACCGGTTGGGCCCTGGGTGATAGCGACGACGCCGGCAATCTCATGCCCGGTGGGGCCCGTGCCACCCATCTCGCCGTCCCGGCTGGGGCGGTTTACTACTTCGAAGCTTCCTCGGCGGAAGAAGCCCGGAAACTCGCCGCAGCATTGAACTGGCACGGTCTATCAACAGGCACTGAAATCCAAAACCGCCGCTCCTCCCTCATGGGCGAAAAAGGCTTTGGCCTCGGTGTTTGTTCAAATTGGCATTCTCACACCCTCTAACTAATGATTCGAATCAAACTTCCATAATACCATGCAAACAAAACAACTGCTTATTTTTACCCGCACCCCGCTTCACGTTGGAGCCGGATCTTCCGTCGGAGCTATCGACCAGCCCGTCCAGCGTGAGCGACATACAGGCCACCCCATCATTCCCGGCTCCTCGATCAAGGGTGTCTTCCGCGACGCCGCAACTCAGAGTGCTCTTGATGAAACCTCCATCGACGACACATTCGGGCCGGAAGACAGTACCACAAAGCAATCAGCTAAAATCACCCGCGCTGGAAACATCTCCTTCACGGAAGCACGAGTCCTCGCCTTTCCCGTGCGCTCGGCCAAAGGAGCTTTCGCTTATGTCACTTGCCCTTTTCTAATGAATCACTTCAAGAGACTCTCTGGCAAAAGCGATCTGCCCGACATTCCGGAAATCGACGACCAATCCTGCTTGGCATCCAGCGGTGTGACCTTCACAGACAAGAAGTCGGTCGTTCTGGAAGAATACCGTTTCTCCCATCAGGGCCCTGTTCCAAATGCTTGGACGGATGTCTTCCATGAACTTATCACCGATCCAGTTTGGCAAACGGTCAAACAGCGGTTAGTGGTACTCGCCGATGGCGATTTCTCGCACTTCGTCAAATCCACCACTGAAATCAGTAACCACAATCGCATCGATGCTCAGACGGGAACGGTCGAAGATGGGGCACTATTCAATCTCGAGTGCGTGCCAGCCGAGACTCTCTTCATGGCATCAATCCACCTGATTGGCAGGAAAGAAACGGAGATCAAACCCAAGGATCAACCTAGTTCAAGGATCTACACCACCGACTCGGAAAAGATAATCACTGATCTCATCAAAAACACCCCCCTTCTACAGTTTGGTGGCTCTTCAACCACGGGACGCGGTTTTTGCTCCATTTCACTTGCCTAAACTTATGAAAAACCTCGAACAAATCCGCGCTCAAAGCGCCATCAAATTCGCCGATGAGGTCGCCTCGGGACAGTCTTCCGCCCGTGGTGCGGAAGGAGGAGAAGCCATAAAAAAAATCCCGCCCATGATCATGGGGAACGGCATCCTCGCGACTCTCGCATTTTCGCTGGAACCTCGCCGGGAAGGCTTCGCATCCATCTTTTCCGCTCTTGCAAAACACCTCGCCAGCAATGAAATCGGCATTACTCCCGGAGTGAGCGACGCATCGTCACTGATAAGGCACCTCACCGAAGCCGATTCCGCGACCCTTAAGCTGGCCACTGCGGAAGCCTTAGAGTGGCTCGGCTATGCCCGGCGCTTTGTCAAACCACCCGCTAAAAAGTCATGATCCCTCTCGCAAAAGATACACGTGACGTTTTAGGAAGCTTTGCGGACAAGGTCTCGAATCGCTCTCTCCTGTTCGAGAAGATGGCTCTAGCCAAAACATGGGGACACGAAACGCGCTTTCACGATGCCACACGCTTCAATGTCCTGCGTGCCTGCCATGATGGGAACGTTTTCCTGCGGATGGCCTCGGCGGAATCCCAACTTAAAATCTCGAGTTTAAAGACCCAAGATTCAGTAAAAGCCGAAAACCGGTACCGGAAAAAAATCGCCGATGAACTCGCTCAAGTCAGCGTGGACGACGCCAGCCTCACTGCCTTACGCATCAAGAGCAGTCTCGCCCTTCTGTCTCAAATCCAACAATCCTACCCGGGTCGAAACCGGACTTTTGTCGGCGAGCTCGGCGGGCGCCTCCTCATCAATATGGCCGGTGGGGTACAGGAGAACGCCGGGATCTCCCTCGATCGCTGTTTCGGCCTTCCATTGATCCCTGGCTCCGCTTCCAAGGGAGTTTCGCGGCATACGGCTCTGTGGGAAATCCGATCTGTCGAATCGATTACTGAGAAGAAGCGTCTACTGCGGCTTGCCCTGCTCATCTTCGGCTACGGTGTGGACGATGTTAAACCGAAGCATGACAAAACAAATTGGGCTTGGGCTGTCGAGAATAACCCCGAAATCCTCGGTGAAGTTCTCTCCAGCCTGCCCTCTACTACGGATTTCAAGGGAGTCGTTTCCTTCCTGCCAGCGGCACCCGCCCATGAAAAAAATATGCGGATTGTCGCAGAAGGCCTGACCCCTCACACCGATCAAAAGACAGGAAAGGAATCCGACCGGCTCAATCCTTTGACCTTTCCTGCCGTGGAGCGTGGGTCGCAGTTTGCCTTCTCCCTCATCCTCAACCGCTACCCTGAAGGCGAGGGTGGAGAAGCTGCTCAGAAGATCCTCAACCAAGCCGAAAACTGGCTCAAGGATGCCGTCACTGGAACAGGAATAGGAGCGAAGACATCCGCCGGTTACGGATGGTTCACCATCAACCAAGATGTCAGTGCCGAACGCCTGAAAGCTGCGGCTGAACAAGCCGTGCGTGACGCGGAAGTAGCCGAAAGTAAACGCACTGCTGCGGCAATGGCCGCACAAAAGGAAGCTCGCCATGCCGCCATGTCCGACACCGAGCGCTTCATTGAGACAATCAGTTCCCTTGACGACCCGGCCTTCGCGGAAAAGGCCAAGCAGGTAAGTCAGAACTCAATCACCGGTGACGAGGCCGAGGCCTTTTTCCAAGTGCTGAAATCCCCGGAAAAAAAGGAACGCCGGAAACAATGGAAAAAGAACAAAGCTGAGCTTTGGGCCGCCCTTCAGACTGTCGCCAAAGCCCTCAACCTGAGCCTCGACTAACAACATGAAATCAAGTCCCATTTCCCGCTCGTTTCGTTTCATTACGCCTGCCTTTGTCCATGGAGCCTATCAGGCACAGCAGAGCAATATTCCGGAACTCCGGGCACCATCCATCCGTGGCCAGCTCCGTTGGTGGTGGCGGACTCTAGGCTACGGCTCGGGGGACGAGCTCTTCGGCTCGGCATCCGGTGACCATGGCTCGGCATCCCGGGTCCAGACCCGGTTGATCAGTCCGCCAACGCCGCACCATTGCGCCGCACAAATCCTGCCCCACAAAGAGAATCCAAACCATCGCGGGACCAAGCAAGCCATCCAAGAAAGACAGGACCTCTTCACCATTGAGATTCGCCCGCTTCGCGGAGGTCTCAGGGACGGAGAAGCTGGGCGACTGAGCAACACCCTTGATGCCTGGCTGCTCATGGGGGCCGTTGGCCAGCGTGCGAACCGAGCTGCCGGTTCGTTATGGCCAGAAAGCGATGCTCCCGATTCACCTTCTGATTATCTCAATCGTTGCAGATCGCACCTCGCCAATTCCAGCGCCAAGATCGCCCTACTCGATACACCACCGATGACGACTCAACAGATTCGTAATCTTTCTGGCCGATTTCTCGGTGGATTTAATGTCTCAGTTCCAGGAAATGTCTTTGGTTCCGCCGTACCCCGCAAATCCTCTTCGCTCAAGCTTCGCGCAGTTCGTTTCAATGGAGACTTGGGAATTGTCGCTCTTTGGTGTCCCAAGGAAGTGAGTGATACTCCCACGAACCTACGTGCCGCCCTCGCCCAAATGAAAAATGTTCCTGCAAAATCAGAACTGGCGTCCCTTTTGGAAGCCACTTTGCCCGATTTGTGCCCGTGAATTTGCCCCACTGCCCTCACTTGACAAAACTCCAATCATGACCATCATAGTCACATGAAAATATCCAACATAGCCTCAGCGAAAAGTCAGTTCAGCCGCCTGATTGATTTGGTGAAGCAGGGGCAGACCGTCCTGATCACGGAGCGCAACAAGCCGGTCGCCACTCTGCAACCGATTTCACAAGCATTTCCCGGAGGTTTGGAAGCGCTTCATGCCAGTGGTTTGCTCACTCCGCCCGGCAAGGTTCTTGATATCGCGTCGTTTTTTGCGGCTCCGCGCGCCTCCTTGGCGGCGGAAAATTCACTCACTCAAGCGATTCTGGCGGAACGGGAGGAAGGCCGATGATTTTCTGGGACAGCTCCGCACTGGTGGCCTTGCTGGTGGATGAGGCGGACTCAGAGCCACGTCGCCAGCAACTCCAGGCGGATCCCGCGCTTGCCGTGTGGTGGGGCACTCCAGTCGAGTGTGAATCCGCCATCCAGCGCAGGTTTCGCGAAGGATCGCTCTCGGCGGCGGATGCACGCCTGGCTCGCGAGCGCTTGGCGGATCTCTCCTCCGGTTGGCATGAGGTCTCGCCGGTGGCTGCCGTGCGCACGTTGTCCCGCCGCTTGCTGCGCACCCACCCCCTGCGAGCCGCAGATGCCCTCCAACTCGCCGCCGCCCTCGCTCTAAGCGAGGCTGGTTTGAATGAATTCACTTTCGCTTGTTCCGACTCTCGGCTTGCCGTCGCCGCCGAGACAGAGGGACTTCCAGTTGTCTGATAGACCGCCAATCATGCCATATCTCCTCTGCACACTCGGCTCCTCTTGGGCCGTTGTCCCGGAAGCCTTTCTTCTTGGCAACGGCCCCGCTTTTTTTGATCGCGTCCTGGTTCTAACATCATCAGGCACCTCATCTTCGGTCGAGCAATGTCACGCTTGGTTTGCTCAACACCATCCGCGGGTGGCTCTCACCATCCTTGCAGTAGAGGATCTACCGGACTTGGCTACGGCAGAGGATCATCATCGCTTCGAGGAGGCGCTGTATCGCTGTTATTTTTCCCTTCTGGCAGATGCAACACATGAGGAAATCCACGTCTGCCTCGCCGGCGGATTCAAGACCATGTCCGCCGCCGCCCAGGAGGCTGCCGGACTGCTTGGCTGCACCAGGCTTTTCCATATCACCAGCCCCCTTGGCGTGCGAATCGGCACCCATGAGGAAATCCTCGCAGCCATCGCCGACCATTCCATCCGGTTGATTGATCTCGGCTCACGTTCCGGGTGGCCCACCATGCGTGAACTCGCATCAGAAGCGTTACCCGCACCTTCAGCATCGGGCAGAATCTCCGTTGGAGAAGCCACTCCGCTGCGCAATGCCATTCACAATCGACTCGAAGCCGCCAACCGCCTCGCCGCCAGTGAGAAGGATCTCGCCACCCTTCCCTTTCCCCAGATTGCCCGCTGGGCACCTAGCGAGCGCGCCTGGCTCAATGAACCCCTCGATCCTTCCATCGATGAGGCATGGCTGCTCGCGCTTCCGAAGGTTGAACTTCACTGCCATCTCGGTGGTTTTGCAACTCACGGCAGGCTGCTAGATCAAGTCCGGGCTGCGGCGAGCCAACCCGCCAAGTTACCCGTAATCAAAACTCTCTCGCCTCC
The DNA here is from genome assembly GCA_937867415.1 of uncultured Verrucomicrobiota bacterium. Classification (GTDB taxonomy): domain Bacteria; phylum Verrucomicrobiota; class Verrucomicrobiia; order Verrucomicrobiales; family Akkermansiaceae; genus Luteolibacter. The sequence goes on from CALMKO010000390.1 coordinate 9,619, forward strand.
CGCTGGCTGGCCCGCTACCGTTTTATCCGATGAGCCCAAGCAGCGTTTGTCCGCCTACATGAAAATGGGCGATAACAACGGCTCCAAGCTATTGCAGGATCCAGGCTGCTTGGCAGAGCACTGCCGCTTGCTATTTCAACATCTGGTTTCCCAAAACATCGTCTATGCCGAGATCCGTTGTTCACCCGCCAACTACGCCTCCGAGGGCCGCTCACCGTGGACGGTTCTATCGGAAATCAAATCCACCTTCGACGCCTGCATGAATGTGGCAGCACCCGTCCCGGTTGCTGATCCCGTGCCGGCAAGCTTCCAGCTTGAAGGCTCCCGCCAATTCCACCCCTTTGAAAAGGATGCAGACTACAGGCAGACCTGGCGCGATCTCCCCCACCGCCACCAGTCTGGCGCTACTGCCTTTGTGACCTTCCGGCTCGCCGATTCGCTTCCCGCCGTGCGCCTCCAAGCATGGCATCGCGAGCAAACGGAATTTCTAGCCGCCCACCCAAAGCCATGGGACGAGCCAACCTGGAAAACCTACCGCCGCCAGTTCCCCCAACGGCTCGAAGAATGGCTGGATGAACCGCATGGCGAGTGCCTCCTACGGCTGCCGGAAATCGCTGCTGAACTTGAATCCGCCCTACGCCACTTCGATGGGGATCGCTATATTCTCGATGCCTTCGTCGTCATGCCCAACCATGTGCATGTGTTGGTTAAGCCATTGCCGGGACACGATCTGGAGGAAATCCTCCATTCCTGGAAATCCTTCACCGCGCATCGCATCAACAAGCGACTTGGACGTAGCGGGCAACTTTGGGAGCACGAGTCCTTTGATCACTTACTGCGCAGCTCGAAGCAGCTCGAAAACCTGAGGAAATACATTCACGAAAACCCACGGAAGGCGGGATTGGCGGATGGATTTATCACTGGGAGGGGGACTGGACTGGTCATCCGTGGGGAAGAGACACGCGGGACGCCCGTTGCCGCAGATCCAGCAAGCCGGAGGCTTGCTGCTACCCATGTGAATCTCATCATCATCGCCACCCGCAAGGATCAAGGTGACTTCCGCACCGACATCGCCCGCCATCTCAGCCTCGCCGTAACGGCTGCGGAGCACTGGTTAAATGATCCGGGCTGTCGCATCGTAGGTGTCGATCTCGCGGGTTACGAAGACACCAGCACCCGTGCCCATTATTTTAGGGAAGACTTCACCGCCGCCCACCGCATCGGTCTGGGCATCACCATCCACGCCGGGGAGAATGACGATGCCGAGGGCATTTGGTCCGCCATTCTTGACATCAACACCCGACGCCTCGGCCACGCCCTGCACTTGGCCGATTCACCTACCTTGCTGAAAACAGTCGCCGACCGCCGCATCGGCATCGAAATGTGCCCTTACGCCAATCTCCAGATCAAAGGATTTCCGCTAGATGAAGCAGTCTTGGAAAATCCGCAAGCCTACCCGCTGCTCAACTACCTCCAAGCCGGCATCCCCGTCACCGTCAACACCGACAACATCGGAATCTCAGCCGCGAGTCTCACCGAGAATTTCCTGCTACTCCGACGCCTCTGCCCCGGCATCACCCGGCTTCATGTGCTGGAACTGCTTCGCAATGGAATCGACCAGGCGTTTCTATCAAGTGAGGAAAAATCCTCGCTGCTCACTCAAATCAAAATTAGCCGCTGATTTTCATGCATCTTCTCCAACTCGCAGGCGGGCAGGCATGGCCCAATCTCCTTCCCATCTTGGCACTCAAACCAAGTTCGGTGACCTTCCTGACAAGCTCAGATCCACATAACGAATACCGCCGCAGTATTGATGCCATCCAAGTGGCGTGTCTGGCGCTAGGAGTCCGTTTTTCGCTCGAACTTCTGTCCACACCCTCCAAATATCCCTCGGCGGATGAATGCCGCCAAGCGTTGCTCAAGCTCACTCCCGATTGCATCAACCTCACGGGTGGCACCAAGCCCATGGTCATCGCTGCCTATGACCTTTCTCAACTCGAGAGCATTTCCACGTTCTATCTCGACACACGGCGCAAAGACTCCCCCGCTGAAGCTGCCAATTCATTTGGCACCAGCGTCAAAGATCTGCTCAACGAGGCGCTGCCCGACATTGTCGCACGCATCACGGTTCCCATCGCACTCAAAGCTCACGGATTTCCCGTGCCAGATCATTTTAAATCTCCACCTGATAACTGGACGGCATTTTCCATCCAAGCCGCGCTCATTCGCAGCGATGCTTCGGCGGACCGGGAGATTGCCAAAGCCATCGGGCAATTGCGCTTTCAACTGATGGGCACCGACTCGGCCATGCCGAAGAAGGGACAACTCCGCAGGGTGCTTCAAACCCCCATTTCCGCGCCCGCAAACTCCGCATGGCTGCGTTATCTAACCGCTGCGGTTGAGGCAGGACTCATCCAAGCCGTAGAAGGATCTTCACCTGACCATTTTGAATTTTCCCTCCTTGCCGTAGACCCCGTCACCACCCAAGCGGACGAGCTACGTCGCATGGCAGACGACACATTCAAGCTACTTGAGGGAATCTGGTTCGAGTTGGCACTCCTTCATCACCTCCGCCAGAAATCCTCATTTGGTGATATCTGCTGGAGTGTTGAGGCGGACCACCTTCAGGATTCCACCGCAAGCTCCCGTGGAGAAACCGACCTTGTCGCTTTTAATACACAGTCTCTCTCACTACACTTCATTTCCTGCAAGACGAGCGGTCCCCACGGTGGAGCACTCGACCACATTCAGGGTCTTCGTCGCCGCGCCGCCAAAGAGGGCGGACAATTCTCCAAAGCCGAGCTCTGGATCTTCCGCCCCAGATCCGAGGATCATCGCCGCGATTTGGAAAACCACTGCAAGGCACAAGGAGTCAGCCTACGCATTTATACCGAGAGCGTCACCCCATGAACACCACCCTCCTCGCCGTCACCGGCCTTTCACCCGCCATCGTCACCGAGACTCTCTGGGCGCTCGCCATGCGAAAGCCCCGCGTTTTACCCCGCCGCGTGGTTTTCGTCACCACCCTCACCGGAGCGCTTGCCATCGAGGATCAACTCTTCACACCGCTGGAAGATTGGCAGGGCGTGAGTGTCTGGGACGCCCTTCGCAAATCCCTCGGTGCTGGCCCGGATGAACTCATCGCCGAACCAGCCCACGTCATTCCCCTCCCCGATCCCGCCAGCGGCCGCGCCGTCCTGCTAGACGACATCCGCACCCCAGCAGAAAATCAAGCCGCCGCCGAGTTCATCTTCGCCCGCGTCTGGGATGTCGTCCGTGACAAGGACTGCCACCTCATCGCCTCCGTCGCCGGGGGGCGAAAGACCATGGGGGCCTTGCTTCATTCCGCCGTCTCACTCATCGGCCGGGAAAACGATCTCATCACCCACGTCCTCGTCAGTCCACCTTTCGACACGCTCCCCGGATTCTTCTATCCGGCCCAGCCCTTATGCCCGCTGCATGATGCCCGCAGTGGTCGGGTCTATGAAGCCGCCCAAGCCGAGATCAACCTTGCGGAAGTCCCCTTCGTCCCTCTCCGTAACCGCTTCAAGGAACTCGATGATCTTCCAGGATCATTCCTCACCCTTCGCGACACTCTGAGCCAGCGCCTCAAACAAGACAACGAGCGCGAGATTCCGATTCGCATCGACCACGTCCGAGGACTCTTGGAAATCGACGGCAAATCCCATACCGTTCGTGCCAGGGCGCTCGCCATTCTCCACTTTCTTCTCGAGTGCAACCACTGCGGAAAAATTCCTCCAGACCAGGCCACGGCCGCAGAAATTTTTAGCACTTGGTTCGACGAACGTCGCGAAAGCCTCGGCCACATTGACGCCCCACGCTTTGACGAAAGCGACTTCCGCCGCGAACTCAACTACCTCCGCGACATTCTCAAAGACGCTCCATGGCAGCCCGCGCGACGCACCCTCGTGCAAGCTCCGTTTCAGCTTGTCAATGAGCCGACTCTCATGATTTGATGCCTTGACATCAAATCATGAGGCATCATCGTCAAGGGATGCGCACCACGCTCACCATCGATGACGACCTCGCTGGAATTCTCAAGCAACAAGCCCACGAGCTGGGGAAGCCCTTGAAGGAACTCGTCAATACGGCGCTTCGACGAGGCCTTCTTGATAAGCTCGGCGAAAATACGCGGCCCGTCAGTGTCCGGCCGCATGATTTTGGGGCCTCGCGACCGGGGCTGGATCTTAGGCGTTTGAACCAATTCGTGGACGAACTCGAAGTAGAAGACTATCTCAGAAAGGCCAGCCAGGATGATTCTACCGGACGTTAATCTCCTCATTTACGCTCACAACTCGCGGGATCCGCAGCATGAAAAAGCCCTGGCATGGTGGAACCACTGCCTTCAAGGCCATAACGGCATCGCTCTTGCATGGGTCGTCATTCTTGGCTTCATCCGCATCACCACCCATCCCAAGGTTTTTGAAAACCCGCTGCCCGTCAGCGACGCCTTAGCCCGCGTCGAAGAGTGGCTCACCCTGCCACACGTCCATTTGGTTCACCCACCACAAACCCATTTCCGCACCCTAGTCGGTTTGCTCAAATCTTTGAATACCGCCGGAAACCTCACCACCGACGCGCACCTTGCCGCACTCGCCATCGAGCGCGGCTTGATCCTTCACACCACCGACGCCGATTTCTCACGCTTCCCCGGACTCAAATGGAAAAACCCAATCCGCAAGTAAGCGGCGCTTGAGTGGGAACTAACAGCTTCTGCTCAGCGATATCTTAGCCCCACCGACATCCCCGGACGTCCCTTGCCGCGACATCCAGCGTCCATATCCCTATCACGGAAGCATGCCCACCGCCTGCATCCACCACCCTGGCTCGAAAATCTCATTGGAATCGGAGCGCCTCGTCGTGTCCTACACTGCGGAAGAAGGCACCTCGCAGAAACGCGATCTCCCGCTTCGTGACTTGGACCGCATCATTCTTGCAGACTGCGTCTCCATCACCAGTCCCGCCCTCGCCGAGGCGCTCCGCCGTGCCATCCCCGTCAGCATGATCGATGGCCAAGGCCGTTTCCTCGGAGCCTTCCAACCCGCCACACCCGACCACGGAGCCGCCCGCCTCCGCCACTATCAACGCACTCTCGAACCGGATTTTGTCCAAGCCATCGCCGGAAAAATCATTACTGCCAAGATCTACAACCAGCGCCGTCTCGTTCAGCGCGTCGCTGCAAACCGCAAGGCCGAGGACAAGCCAGTCCCCTCCGCCGTCGCCATCGCCCTCGATGTGCTGGGCCGCACCATGGCCCGCGCCGGCAAGGCCGACAACCTCGACTCCCTGCGTGGTCACGAAGGACTCGCCGCCGCTCGATACTTCGCCGCCTGGGCCTCGCTACTTCCCGAAAATTTCCCCTTCGAGCGGCGTTCCACCCGTCCGCCGCTCAATCCCGTCAATGCCGTGCTCTCCTTCACCTCCACCCTCATCTATCACGAAATGCATTCCTACATCCACTCCCATGGGCTCGATCCCGCGCTCGGCCTCCTCCATACCACCGAAAATGGACGCTGGTCCCTCGCCCTCGATCTCATGGAACCCTTCCGTCCTGTCCTCGGGGAGGCCCTCACCCTCGACCTCTTCTCCCACAAGATGCTCAACGAATCCCACTTCGAACCCCACGAAGGCGGCATCTATCTCAACAAAACAGGCCGCGCCAAGCTCATCCTCCAATACGAAAAACGCATGGAGCGCCAATTCATGTCCGAAGGTGCAGGCCACCGCACCACCCTCCGCCAACAACTCGAAAACCAAGCGATTCTCCTCAAATCCGCCCTCGACGATCCCGCGAAATTCGAACCCTTCCTCATGAATTGATCTGGAGTCAGGAATCAGGGATTAGACAACGATCACCTCAAATCTCAAATCTCAAATCTCAAATCTCAAATCTCAAATCTCAAATCTCAAATCCCCCCCATGTCCTGGTTCGAAGAAGCCTTCCCCATCCTTCCGTATGAACGCGGGAAACAACCCGGCGCCAAACAAATGCTCATCCTCCTCGGTTACGACATCGCCAATCAAAAACGCCTCGCTAAGGTCGCCAAAACCTGCGAAGACTACGGCTTACGCGTGCAGTATTCCTTCTTCGAGTGCCACCTCGATGACGACTCCTTCGACACCCTTTGGCTCAAGCTGCTCGACCTCATCGACGAGGAGAACGATCGCCTCGTCGCTTACCGGATCGACGCAAAATCCGCTAAAAGCACCCTCACCGCTGGCACCATGGTTTGTGCCGAAAAGGCGGTTTGTTACCTCGTTTAGCCCCTTGCAGGTCGGGATTTGGAAAGCGCGGAAAACACCCACTTCCAGACCTGGCACGCAACTCGCTCATCATCAATTATTTAGAGAGATTCGATCCGATGAGATCCCCAAAAAATCACGATCTTTTCTATCAAAAATGATCCTCCCGATTTCAAGCACTTCTTGCCTTCTGATTCTCAACGGCTTAAAACACCCGCAGTCCTAACCAGACACACCGCCGAAAGGCATTGGAGACAGGCGGTCAAACGCCGACTTTTCAGGCTTAGTGGCGCCGTCCTAACCAGACACACCGCCGAAAGGCATTGGAGACCCGACAAGTGCTCCAGCCCTTTCAATGTCGCCGTCAAGTCCTAACCAGACACACCGCCGAAAGGCATTGGAGCTGTCTCTTATACACATCTC
>CALMKO010000391.1 GCA_937867415.1 uncultured Verrucomicrobiota bacterium
TCGAAAAATCACAGGCGACCGTGCAACTTGCCTGTCGATAAAGCGACTCACAGGGAGCTCGAAAATGACACGTCTTCGTTTGTTTTGTCGGGAAAGTCTATGAAAAATCCGGATAAGTCTATGGAATAGGCGGGGGCTCGGTGACAGCATCCGCGTCTCAACCCCGTAACGTGTCCGCATGAAGTTCATCGTGAGTAGTTTCATTTCCACAGCATTTGCTCTAACTGTATCGGCGGCAGGCGTTCCGAAGGTCACCTGGACCACTCCGTCTATCGATTCGCTCGATTCCATGCCGCTCTCCGGTCGCATGGGGGCTGGTGCGAATGTCTGGGTCCAGGACGGCAGTATCTGGCTCTACCTCGCCCACACCGGAGCCTTCGACGAACGCGGCCGCCTTCTCAAGCTCGGCTGCATGCGCATCACCCCAACGGAAGTAGAGCTCGGCAAAGACGGCTTCGTCCAGGAACTCGATCCCGCCACCGGCACGATTTCCGTCACGCAGGGCGATTTCCAGGCAAGGCTCTGGTTTGCGGGTGAGACGTTGATCTATCAGTCTGTTAGTTCCGATGCCAAGCCGCTGGAGGTCTCCTTCGCCACCTGGCGTGACAAGGACAAGAGTGGTATCAAGCTCGACATGTTTCGCGAGACGGACATGAAGGGTGATCGCATTGCCGCGGATGAATCCGGCTTCACCTGGTTCCACCGCAACGCCGACCATCCCATGGATGTGCTGGCCATGGGGGAGGGGAGGGGAATCGAGCGATCTGCTATCCTGGATGCCACCACCCGCCGCGTCTCTGGAGGTGCAGTCGCGGTGGCCGGCGGCCTCGGCAAACCGGTGGAATCCGCCGTGCAATGGCAGTTCTGGGATGGCACGGCATGGTCCGGCAAAACCCAGCCTCGCAAGTCCCACTCCATCGCCATGCGCCTCGACGGTGAAATCGGCGGCGACCCCGCGAAGTGGAAATCCGACGCCAAGTCCGCACTCGATCCCGCCTTCCAGAAAGCCGCAAAGGCGGACGAGTTGAAACGCTGGGACGAGTTCTGGAAACGCTCCCACATCCAGATCAATCCGGGTGCCGGGAAGACCGATCCCGGCTACCTAATCGGTCAGAACTACCAACTCTTCCGCTACATGCTCGCAGCCAACCGCGATGGAGAACTGCCGTTGTTTTTCAATGGTGGCATTTTCACCACCGACAACAAACCAGGGCGCATCAAGGGAAACAACAACGACGAGTTGCCGATCTCGAACGGCGGACCATCCACCCCTGACTTCCGGCGCTGGATGTTCTGTTATTTCATGTCGCAAAACCAGCGCTGGCTCGGCTGGCCGAACCTTGCCAATGGCGATGCCGACCTGCTCTCTCCCTCCGTCCGATTCTATCGGGATCGCTCACCCGCCGCATTCTCCCGCGCCAAACGTCAGGGAGCCGACGGCGCGGTCTATGTCGAGCCGCTGGACATCTGGGGCTTCTGCAGCGGCGATGTCGGCCCGCGTGCTGACGGTCTCACTGGCGCGGAGCACCTGACCTATCACTTCTCGATGGGCCTTGAACACGCGTGGATGACACTCCAAGCGCATGATGCCTTGGGCATCGACATCTCCAAGGATCTCTCATGGATCAAAGGTACGGTTTTCTTCTATGAAAGCTACTATCGCAACCAAACGAAACAACGCAGCGGCAAGGAATTGGGCGATGACGGCAAGTTGCTGATCTACCCCAGCAACGGCCTCGAATATGCGGGCGACGCCACCAACCCGGTTGATGCCGTGAGTGGCTTGCACGCGCTCACCGAAGGTCTGCTCCGCTATCCCAAACTGGAGGCCTCTGATCGCTCGCGCCTTGAGCGGATTCTCAGCATTTTACCACCTGTGCCTGTCGGTAAACGCAAGGGAGCGCTCTCAGTCCTGCCAGCAAGATCCTACAACAAATCCAACAACGCATGGGAGCCCATCGAGCACTACGCAGGCTGGCCCTATCGCCGCGTCGGTATCACCCGCCCGGATACCATCCAACTTCTGCGCGACACCTGGGACACAATTCCCGAGGGGCGCGCGCGTCTTTGCAAACAAGACTACTCCTGGATGGCCAATGTCACCAACATGGCAACGATGGCGTCACCGGAAAAAGCCAAGGAACGCGCGATCTACAAGATGGCCAACACCGCCGCGCCCCAAGCCCGCTTCCCCGCCTTCTTCGGCCCGGGCCACGACTGGCTGCCGGACTTCAACTGGGGCGGTGCCGGCATGACCGGAGTCCAGGAAATGCTGCTCGCCCCGGAACCCGGCAAGACCGGCAAGCTCCACCTCTTCCCCGCGTGGCCCGCCGACTGGGACGTCGATTTCAAACTCCACGCCCCCGGAAAAACATTGGTCGAAGCCTCGCTGAAAGGCGGCAAGCTGGTTTCCCTCAAAGTCACCCCTTCTTCGCGTGAAAAGGATATCGTCAACTGGCTCGGCAAGCACCCGGAGTGGAAGACCTTCACCCCGCCGGTATCCCTTGCCCAAGGCAAGCCGATCACCGCCTCCAGCCAGTTTGCAGAACCCGGCTACGATGCGAAACTCGCCAACGACGGCGACCCGAAAACCCGCTGGGCCTCCGACTTCGCAGCCCGCTCGGGTTCGCTCGAAATCGACCTCGGCGAGGAAAAGGAAATCGGCTCGTTCCTCATTTCGGAAATCGAGTGGAAGGAAACCCGCGAGTTCACCATCGAGGTGAAACAAGGCGCTGCCTGGAAGGAAGTCGCACGCGGAACGACCATCGGTGCGGACAAGGATATTCCCGTCGAATCCGTCAAAACCCGCGCCGTGCGCCTCAATGTGCTCCAGTCCGCCAATGCCATCAACATCAACGAATTCCAAGTCTTTGCTGCGGATTCGCAATAACCTTCAATCAATCCAATCATGAAACTGCATCGCTCCATCACCACTCTGCTCACCACCGCCGCCCTGCTTGGCTCGGTGTCCGCCGAGGCCGTGCCCAAAGCACCCCAACTCACCGAAACCCCGGAACAACGCGAAGAACGCATCAAGTGGTTCCGCGACGCGAAGTTCGGTCTCTTCATCCACTGGGGACCTTCCGCCATTTCCGGCGAGGAAATCAGTTGGGGCATGAAGGACCGCATCGAGGGCGGCGGTCACCACATGAAGGTTCCGCGCAACGAATACATGAACCTCTATAAGCAGTTCAACCCGGTGAAGTGGAATCCGGATGCGTTGTTCGACCTCGCCACGGACGCGGGCATGAAATACGTGGTTTTCGTCACCAAGCACCACGACGGCTTTACGATGTGGCCGACGAAAGAGAAACGATTCCCCGCTGGCGCGGAGTTTCCCGTGCACTACAGCATCGCGGACACACCCTACAAAAAAGATCCCACCCGCATGGTCCAGCAGGCAGCCAAAAAGCATGCCATGAAACTCGGTTGGTATTATAGCACCCGCGATTGGACCCACCCGGACTATCTGCAAGGCGATAACAAGACCTACAACGATTATTACGAAAACCAGGTCATGGAATTGATGGACGAATACGGCCCGGTGGACCTCCTCTGGTTCGATCATACCTTCGGCCGCTGGGACCTTTACACCATCCCGCGCCTGTTCGAGCGAATGTATGAAAAGAACCCGAAGCTGCTGGTCAACGACCGCGCGGCGAAAGCCCTGCCTGACATCCCGGCGAAATACGAACCGCTCAACAAGGCCGACTTCGACACGCCGGAAAACCGCATGGGTGCCTTCCAATACGGCCGCGCCTGGGAATCCTGCATGATCCTCTCGCCCCACGCCGACCACGGCGGTTGGTCGTATCGCCCGGATGGTGTCACCCGTTCTCTCACGGAAACGCTGCGCTTGCTTTCCTCCGCCGTCACCGGCGATGGTAACATGCTGCTTAACCTCGCCCCACTGCCCGATGGTTCGATCCGCCGGGAGGAGGAGGCCGTCCTCAAAGGCATCGTCCCATGGATGAAAAAATATGGCGAAGCCATCCACGCCACCCGCGGCGGCCCATGGCACAACGGCCCATGGGGCGGCTCCACTCACCGTGGCAAGGTTGTCTATGTGCATGTCTTCGAACCCAGCGACGAACCTCTCAACCTGCGCGCCCTGCCGCAGAAGGTCACCGCCGCCACCACCATCGACGGCACGCCGGTTTCCTTCAAACAAACCAACAGCGCCGTCGCGCTGACGATCCCGAAATCCGCACGCGACCCACATGTCACAGTGCTGAAACTCACGCTCGACGAGCCCGTTTCCAGTCCGCTTGACGGCCCTGCAATCGCTGATCAAGTCGAGGACGATCCAACCGGCACCCTGGTCTTCACTCCGCGGGCCGCCCGCCTCGAAGGTGGCTTGCAGGCCCAGGAACGTGCCGGTGTTTCTTCCATCGGCTACTGGGGAAGTCCGGACGGCTCCGCCACCTGGGACGTCGGCATCAATAGCCCTGCCACCTATCAGATCCGCTTGTCGGTTTCCAACAACGAACCCGGTGCCAAACTGCTCATCGAAATCGCCGGCAAGTCATTCACTGTCGAAGTCCCGGATACCGACAATCACGACAGCTACAAATCCGTCGATGCCGGCAAGATCACCTTCCCGAATGCAGAGAAAACCACCCTGCGGGTCTCGGTGGCCGACAAAGGCAACTGGCGTCCCACCAACATCCGCAGCGTGAAACTGATAACTTCTAACCACTAATTTTAGTTTGTGAAACTTACCCACATTTTTGCCGCGCTCGCCCTATCGCTCGCCCTATCGCTCGCCCCGCTCAGCGCACAGTTCAAGCCCGACTTCAAACTCAAGCCCGGCGATTTCACCGTGCTGATGGGCGTGGATGCCGAACTCAGTGACGGCCTGAACCGCGTGAGTCACTCCAGCCATGGCAAGTTCCAAGTCTCCGGGTGGAGCAACGCGAACCAATCCGCCACTTGGAAAATCACCACAGACAAGCCCGGTGCGCACGAGGTCTTCGTGCTGGTGAAACGCGCGAACAACCAAGCACTCGCCTTCAAGCTCGATGCCGCCGACAAGTCCATCCGCGGCACGCTGCCTGCCAATCCCTACAGTTGGCAACGCATCAAGCTCGACGGCTTGTTGGATCTGCCGGCCGGTGAATCGACGGTCACACTCCGCATCGCCGCCGCTGATGGCAAAGCGGATTTTAACGCCGAGGTTCATGCCCTCGAGTTGGTCCGCCCGGACGTGCGCGAGGCAGCGACCAAGCGCGCCCTCGCCATGCGTGCGGACCCTGCTTGGTTTCAAAGCGCCCGCTACGGCATGATGGTTCATTGGACGAAACAATCGGTGCCGCTCCAAGGCGGGCAGAAATCCTATGAACAAGCCGTCGCGGAATTCGATGTCGAGAAATTCGCCGACACCATGCAATCCACCGGCGCCGGCTTCGTGGTCTTCACGACTTCGCACGCTTTCCAGTATTTCCCCGGTCCTAACAAGGCGCTCGATGCCATCCTCCCCGGCCGCACCACCCAGCGCGATCTTCCCGCCGATCTCGCCGCCGCCCTGGCGAAGCGCGGCATGAAGCTGTTCCTCTATTTCCACCTCGGTGCCCACGACGATGCCGAATGGCTCCGTGCCAGCGGTTTCTGGGAGACGGACACCCGCAAGTTTTTCGGCAATCTGGAAGCGATGCTTTCCGATGTTGGCAACCGCTACGGCGACAAGCTCGCCGGTTGGTGGTTCGACGATGGTGCGACGAACTACTACTACCGCAGTGCTCCGTGGGAAACGCTCGCCAAGGCAGCGAAAGCCGGCAACCCGCAGCGCTTCATCAGCTTCAACGCCTGGGAAATGAACAACCCCACCCAGTTTCACGACTACTGCACCGGAGAAGCTGTCTATGACCCGCGTGGCATCGACAACCTGCTCACCACGTCTAACAAGGGGATTTACCCGTCCGGCACCCACGCCGGTCTGCAAGCCAGCGCCTGCCTGATTTCCGATGCGAACTGGGTCCACACAGCTCCGAACACCCCGCCCTCGCCCCCGCGATGGAATGCCGACCAACTCACCGAACTCATCAAGGGGTTCATCGCCCACAAGAACGTCCCGATCTTCAACCTGGAAATCACCCAGGACGGCCACCTGTCGCCGCAAAGCATCGGCATTTTCCAGCAAGCGGCCGCCCGTTTGAAGTAATCCTTCCGCCCTTGAAGATCCGCGATCTCTCTCTGCATGAATATCGCGCGCTTCATCTTGCTTCTCAGTTTGCTGGCGGTCCGGTCGCTGCCAGCGGAGCCGATTCATCTGGTCCGCCCCGAGGCCACGGTTCATGCAGGGACTGCCGATGATCTGGCTTGCGTGATCGATGGCGTGACGACCGGGCCGCGCGGGTGGTCGCCCGCGCCCAAGGTCGCTGAGCCGCAGGCGCTGGTGGTCCGCTGCGAACGACCGGCCGAGGCGGATGAACTGGACATCGAATTGTTCTTCCTCGCTGGCAGGCCGCTGAATGCCATCGCCGACTTCGCGCTTTCCTACACCACCGATGGCGAGCCCTCATTGGCGGGAAACTGGCAGCCGTTAGAAATCCTCCGTTTCAATGCCGAGGTCACCACCCTGCGCCGCGCCGGCCCAGGCCGCCTCGTTTCCGATCCTCTACCCCGGGCGATGACCGGCACGATTCCCGACGATGTCTATCGGATTGAAGTGTTGCTGCCGGGCCGCCGCGCGACGGGCTTCCGGCTCGATGTGTTTCCCGTGATCGCAAGAGATCGAAGTGTCCCGGCATTGAGCTGGTATGACCCTTACGACTTTTCCCTGACCGAGTTCAGCATCGCCGAGCACGCCCGGGAAACCACCAACATCGCGCTCCAAAAGCCGGTGAAAGCCAGTCACCCGCTGTATGACCTGATGACACCTACCGCCCTAACCGATGGCCTGCCAGCGACCATCGCTCACCCCGACGAGGCCTATACAGGGTCGGATTTCTGGTTCGAAATCGATTTGGGGAAAAGCGTGCGTTTCGATCACCTCGGCCTCCGCACGCGGGGAGACAATTACCTGGATCGGTTCAGCCGGATTTAGGTCAGATCTTATGATGCGGACCCTTCCACCGGCGTCCCTCCGCTCTGGCAGGGACTGCTTCGTGCCGATGGAAGTCATCCGGACCGCGGCGAGGTGGAATTCGTCCGCTCCGGAATGGGCAAAGGAAATTTCCACGGCCGTTTCCTGCGGATTTCTTCGGAGAGCCAGGTTCCTTGTTCGCCGCAACTCGCCGAGGTGGAAGTCTATGAATCCCGCCAACCGGAAGTCGTGGCAGCGCTGGCCGATGGCACGGAAATTCACTTCACCAAGCGGCTGGAACTCCCACCCGGCACTCGCCGGCTTGCCCTGCGCCTGCGCATCCCGCAGACTGGCATGCCGCCGGACTTGCGATTCCGTTGGCGACTGCGCGGCGATTTGGAAACCTGGCAGGAATCGCGGCTGATGAGCATCGACATGCCCTGCCCGCCGCCGGGCGAAACCACCTTCGAGGCCCAGGCGATGCACAGCGATGGCCAGTGGGATAGCTCGGTCTATCGCTTGCCGGTCGTCGCCCGCCAGCACCTGTGGCAAACCGGCGTTTTCCGTTGGACGGGCGCTACCGTCATCGTTCTCTCCGCCGCCGGTCTGGGCATCCTCGGATCACGCCGACGGACCACCCGCAAGCTGGCCAGGATGAAAGCGGAAACCGCTCTGGCCAACGAACGCAGCCGCATCGCCCGCGACATCCACGACGACCTCGGTGTCAGCCTCACTCAAATCGCCATGCAGTGCGAGGTGATGGAAGATGATTTCGATCACCCGGAGCATATGCGGCAGCATGTGACCGAGCTCTCCGAGAGCGCCCGGGCCGTCACCCGCGCGGTGGACGAGATCGTCTGGGCGGTCACCCCGGGCAATGACACGTTGGAAAAATTCACGGCCTTCATCGGCCAGTTCGTGCAAAATTGCCTGAGGCCTACCGGCATCGCCTGCCGTCTCGCATTGCCCGCCGAGTTGCCGTCGATCCCGATGGAGGCCACTCTGCGCCATCATCTCTATCTCGTCATCCGGGAGGCTCTCAACAACGTCATCCGCCACGCCCATGCGCAAACCGTGCATTTCACCCTGAGTCTGGCGGGACGGACCCTGACTCTCACATTGAACGACGATGGCGCGGGCTTCGATCCCAGCCCGGACGACATCCCCGCGGGGGAACGATTATTCAGCGGCAACGGGCTGTCCAACATGCGCAAACGCATGGATGAGATCGGAGGCACCTTGGAAATAGTCAGCGCTCCCGGCCGCGGTACAGCACTCACTTTGCAGTTGATGTTGAAATGATAAACCCCATTCCCTAGAACGCGTCAGTGTCCCTTTCCGCCGATACCCTACCCGCACTCATCACCGTGGCCATCGTCGAGGATGATGCCGGAGTCCGGCAGCGGCTGGCCACGATGCTTGAAAAATCGGGTGACTGCACCTGCTCCGGCCAATACGCCAACGCCGAAAACGCACTGGCCGGGGTGCCCCAACAACCGCCGCAAGTCGTGCTGGTGGACGTCAACCTGCCCGGCATCGACGGCGTGGAATGTGTCCGCCAGTTGTCTGCCAAACTGCCCGGGGTATTGTTCATGATGCTCACCGTGCATGAGGATACCGACACGATTTTCGAGGCACTCAAAGCCGGTGCCAGCGGTTATCTGCTCAAGCCTGTGCGCAAGGACGAACTCTTGCAAGCCGTCCGCGACATCGTTGCAGGCGGCTCGCCGATCACCAGCAGCATCGCCCGCAAGGTCGTCTTTTCTTTTCATCGCCCGCGCCCCACCCCTATGGATGATGAACTGCACTCGCTCAGCGAGCGCGAACTCGCCGTGCTGGAAATGCTCGCGCAGGGCCTGATTTATAAGGAAATCGCCGAGAAACTCGGCATCAGCCTGTGGACCGTCTCCACCTACGTGCAGCGCACTTACAAGAAACTCCACGTCACCGGCCGCGCCGAAGCGCTGGCCAAGTTCCGCAAGGACTCCGGCCACTAACCGCAGCCTGTCGCAATCATTGCGACAAGACAACGCCCTCCATCCCCGGCTAGTTTACGCCGTTAGTTAGGAATCGTGCCCGGATGCCATCCGGGAAAGTCCCGAACGATTCTTAACGACTCAGTCAACAAATCCTCCATGAAACCCTCGCTCCAGAACCGTTTTTTTAACGCCATCGCGCTCGTCTTCGCATCATTCACGGCCGCCCTTTCAGCGCAAATCGTGGTGTCCGGTGAGACCAATAACGACACCGGCTTCACGGTTTCATCCACCGATCTGCTCCAGACGAATCTGGTATCCACGACGGACAACATCTCCGTCAACACCACGGAGAACAATGCCATCGGCGGTTCGGTCGCGTTGCTGAACAACGGCTCGTTTGGCGCGGCCGGTGCTTCCGGCGGCATCTGCATCAACGGCGGCTCGGTGACATACGATCTCAACACTCCCGGTGCTTCACCTGGCTACGACATCAGCGCGGTCAATGTTTACACCGGCTGGAATGACGACGGCCGCGACGGCCAGAACTACACCGTCAGCTATTCCACGGTGGTCAACCCCGGCACGTTCATCGACATCGCCACCGCGACCCAGGACGGAGCGGGAAAATTCGAGAGCACCAGCATCACCCAGGGCACGGCTCCGAACCTGCTCGCCACTGGCGTGAAGGCGATCCGCATCACCTTCAACGGCCAGGAAAACGGGGGAGTCGGCTACAAGGAAATCGACGTGATCGGCAGCACCCCGGTTCCTACTCCTCGCAATCTCACCTGGAGCAATGGCGCGACCACGGATGCATGGAACACCACCGATGCCAATTGGACGGGATTCATCTGGGACAACGCCCGCCCGGACCATGCGATCTTCGGCAGCACGGGTGGCACGGTCAACCTCGCCACGATCACCGCCGGCAGCGTGAATATCGGTAACACTGGGAGCAATTTCACAAGCGTGACTCTCACTGGCGGCAGCCTGAGCGCCTCATCGCTTACGGTGCAGGGATTCGCTAACAACGGCGGAAACTACGGATCGAATCCAACCCTGAGCCTCGATGCCGACGTCACCATCAGCGGCGACGCGGCCGTCGGTCGTGCCAACCTTGCCGTCACCAGCGGTAAAATCACCGCCAACCGCATCATCTCAGCGCCTGCCAGCGCCGACTGGGGACGCCTGGTGGTTTCCGGTGGCACCTTGACCGCTAGCAATGGCGTGGACGGCTCGGTCAACACCACCGCCACCTTCGCCATCGACCTCAACGGCGGCGAACTCCGCACACCCTCCATCCGCGTCGCCGACCGCGAACAAGACCCTAACAATAGCGCCTGGCTCACTTTCAACGGCGGCACCCTCAAGGCCACCGGCGCGAACAACGCGGACTTCATCACCACTTACGGTGGCGGTCAGAACACCTTCGTCGCATCCGGTGGCGCCATCATCGATACGAACGGTTTCAACATCGGCGTCCCTGTCAACTTGCTTGACGCGGGTGGCGGCGGCGGCCTCACCAAACAAGGCGCAGGCGCCCTCACCCTCTCCGGCAGCTACAGCTACACCGGTGCCACGCTGGTGGAATCCGGAACGCTCGCCCTGACCACCGCTACTCTCAGCGATACCGCCGTCGTTGACATCGCTTCCTCCGCGGTGCTCAACCTGCCCGTGGGATCCAACGACACGGTCGCCGATTTCCTCATCAATGGGGTTTCCCAAGGCTCTGGCACTTGGAACTCCGCCAACACCGGCGGCCGCATCACCGGTGGCAGCTTGGTCGTGCCTGCCGCAGACCCCTTCCAGGCGTGGATCGATCCCTTCAACGTCGATCCCGAAACCGCCGAGGGCGACCCGGACAACGATGGCATCGCCAACCTTGTCGAGTATGTCCTGCAAGGCGGTGATCCCTCCGCATCCAACCCTGGCATCCTGCCGACTCTCAACGCTTCCGGCTTGGACTTCGTCTTCACCTTCAACCGCCGCGCCGCCGCCACCGGCACCACCCAGGTATTCCAATACAGCGCTGATCTGGGCGCCTCGCCATGGATCGAACTCGCCATCCCTGGCGGCGCAGGCGTCTCCGTCAGCGACCTAGGCAGCGGTATCGAGCAAGTCCAGATCACTGTGTCCAAAGGCACCAACACCAAACTCTTCGGCCGCCTTAAGGTGACCCAGCCCTGAACTTGAAGCCCATAACAAAAACACAACACATGAAATTGAAAACCATACCCCTCGCAGCCCTCTCGCTTGCCGCCTTGGCGGGCATTTCACACGCCGCTGTCGTCTTCAGCGGGACCGTCAACAGCACCGGCTTTACAGTGAATAGCACCACTTCGCTCTCCATCGTGAATGCTGACATCAGCTATAATAGTGGTGAAAATGCCGGGGTCCCAGGTGGTCCTTTCTTCTGGAATGTGTTGGACGACGGTGCCTTCACCGGAGCAGGCAAAACCGGGGCCACGGTCATCGCTGGATCCGCCGCCAATGACTTGTTGTGGTCGATCACTGGCGGCGCCGCCACGATTGGATCGATCTCGGTGTATTCTGGCTGGGCTGATAACGGACGCATGGAGCAGAAGTTCGACCTCTATTATACGACAGATGTTACAGTGAATGGCTCTTCCACGTGGACTCTGTTGACAAGCGTGGGTGGTGCCGGGTCCAATGGGGCAACGCAGTTTGGCGATGCTACGAACAATCAACTCAAGGTTAGTATCTATAACGATGCCAGCGCAACGCTGGTGGCTGGAGCGACTGGCCTGAGGTTTGACTTTGGCGATAGCCAGCAGAACGGTGGCTCCGGCTACAAGGAAATCGACGTCCAAATCATCCCCGAGCCCTCCGCCGCGCTTCTCGGTGGTATTGGCATGCTTGCCCTGCTGCGCCGCAGGAGGTGATTTTTGTTTCAGTAATCAGTTATCGGGGGGAAAGCTTCGCTTGGAAGAACGATGCTTTTTCTCTTCACGCTGCTCACTCGTCACATTCCACTTCCATCACTTTGCCTCTGGAGGGGCAATACCCAAGAGCGGGACACGGTATGGGTTGCCGTGCCCCGTTCGCTTTTCATAACCCGACCTTCCAAGAATGAAATCACCCAGCTTCTTCAACTCCGCCACGCTCCCCACCGGCTTCATGAACAATGGCATCACGCTCGACTGCGGCGCGGCCTAAAGCATGTGTTTGCCATACTTCCGCGATGCACTGTTTCCCTGGGCTACCGGAAAGCCTCGCCATTTTCCGGGAAGCGGTGCGTCGCGTGCAATAGAGCAGAATCCATCATGAGATCCAAAAATCATCCGCACGTTTCCAGGGCGCTCGCCCTCGTTGCCGCATTGGCAATCGTCCCTTCCTCCCAATACCTAACCGCCGCTCCCCTCGATGGTTTGGGTAGCTACAAGGTCGTGTGGGAGTCGCCGTCGCAGGACTCGCTCGACTCGATGCCACTCTCCGGCCGCATGGGTGCGGGCGCGAATGTGTGGGTGCAGGACAGCAGCATCTGGTTTTACCTCGCCCACAACGGCGCCTATGACTCGCGGGGGCGTTTGCTGAAACTCGGCTGCGTGCGCATCACGCCCAAGGATGCCAACCTAGGAGCGGCCGGGTTCTCACAAACGCTCGATCCCGCCACTGGGACGATCACGATCACCCAAGGCTCGGGTTTCCAAGCCAACCTCTGGTTCGCCGGGGAAACCTTGGTTTTCGAATCGAAAAACGCGGCACCGATTCCGCTCGAAATCGCCTTCGGCACTTGGCGTGAGAAAACCAAAGAGGGCATCCGCAATGACATGATGGGCAACAAGGCGACGTTTTACGGCGATCAGGTGCAGGCCTCGCCCGGCGGTTTTCTCGCCTTCCACCGCAATGGGGATTACCCGATCAATATGGATGCCATGGCGCAGGCCCAAGGCATTGCGCCGGAGACCCTGCCCGATGTGACCAAGCGCCGCGTTTCCGGTTCCGCCATCGCCGTGGAGGGTGGCATGATCGGCCAACCCGTGGAGTCCGAAGTCCGCTGGCAATTCTGGAATGGTAAGGCCTGGATCGGCAGCACCGAAGCGCGCCAGAAGCACGTCGTCACCATGCGCCTCGCCGCCGCGGTCGATGCCGACCCCACGAAATGGCCGGCCGAAGCGAAAGCGATGTTCATCCCTGAAAAGCGCGTGACAGCCAAACAAGAGGAAGAGAAACGGTGGGTCGAGTTCTGGAGCCGCTCCCACATCCGCATCAATCTGAAATCATCAATCGAAAATCGGCAATCCGAAGATCCCGGCTTCCTCATCGGCCGGAACTATCAACTCTTCCGCTACATGCAGGCCGCCAACCGCGACGGCGAGTTCCCCCAGCTGTTCAACGGCGGCATCTTCACCACCGATAACAACGGGCGCATCAAGGGCAACAACAACGATGAGTTGCCCACCTTCGAGGGCGAGCCGATCACTCCGGATTTCCGTCGCTGGTCCACCTGTGTCTTCATGGCGCAGAACCAGCGCTGGATCGGCTGGCCGACTTTGGCGAATGGCGACAAGGACCTGCTCTCGTCGACCACCCGCTTTTACCGCGACCGCTCGAAGGTTGCGGCCTCGCGCGCCCGGACGCTCGGGGCCGAGGGCGCGGTCTTCGTCGAGATGCTCGACGTCTGGGGAATGGTCCCGGGCGGCTTGCCGAACGGTCTCGTGAACGCGGATCATCTGACCTATCATTTCTCGATGGGCCTCGAGAATGCGTGGATGAACTTGCAGGCCCATGACACGCTCGGCACCGACATTTCCAAGGACCTGCCATGGATCAAGGGACTTGTGTTCTTCTATGATAACTTCTACCGCGCCCGGACAAAAGAACGCACCGGCAGGGAGTTGGACGGCGACGGCAAGCTGCTCATCTATCCCAGCAACGCCGTCGAGTATGCCGCCGGTGCCACCAATCCGGTGGAAGTAGTGGCCGGACTAAACCGCGTCACCGAACGCCTGCTGAAATTGCCACAACTCGATGCCGCATCGCGGGCGCGCATCACCCGCATCCGGTCGGTGCTGCCCGACCTGCCAACCGGCGAGCGCAATGGCCGCAAGGTGGTTCTCGCCGCCCGTTCGTTGGAGCGGGAATACAACAAGTGGGAACCCATCGAGATGTTCGCCTTCTGGCCCTACCGAATGGTCGGCATTACCCAGCCGGACACCCTCCAACTCGCCCGCGATACCTGGGACACCATCCCCGAGGACCGCGCCCGCCTCTGCAAACAGGACTACTCGTGGATGCCGAACGTCGCCAACATGGCCGCCCTCGCCGCACCCGATCAAGCCAAGGAGCGCGCGATCTACAAGATGGCGAACATCGCCGCCCCACAGTCCCGTTTCCCTGCCTTCTTCGGCCCCGGCCACGACTGGCTGCCCGATTTCAACTGGGGCGGCTCCGGTATGGTCGGCATCCAGGAAATGCTGCTCGCGCCCGAACCCGGCACGGATGGAAAACTCCACCTCTTCGGTGCCTGGCCTGCCGAGTGGGATGTCGATTTCAAACTCCACGCCCCCGGCCCGACGCTCGTCGAAGCCTCGCTCAAGGATGGAAAACTGGCCTCTCTGAAAGTCACTCCCGCATCCCGCGAAAAGGACATCGTCAACTGGCTGGCTAAACACCCGCGCTGGAATCACTAAATTCTAACAAAATACATGAAACTTCACCATCTGATTCTCAGCTTGTCACTTTCCGCAGGTTTTCTTTCTCCGCTGCAAGCCGCCCCGCCCACACCCGCCGCCGAAGCGAATTTCCGCGCGATGAAATACGGCTTCTTCGTCCACTACGTCTGGGGCGGTGACGCCTACTCAGTCACCGTCAACAAGGACGGCTCGAAGCCCGCCGGACTCGATGACGTGGCCGACCGTTTCGATGCCGAAGGCTTCGCCCGCGATCTTGCTGCGATGAATGTCGAATACGTGCTCTTCACCGCGTGGCATGCGAACATGGATGTGCTCTATCCCAGCAAGGTGATGGACAAATGGCTGCCAGGCCATTCGTCCAAGCGCGACGTCATAGGCGACATGATCAAGGCTTGCAAGGCCAAGGGCATCGATGTGCTGCTCTACACCCATCCGCGCGACGGCCATGACTTCAACGACGCCGACATGGCAAAAACCGGCTGGCATCGCGGCCAGCATCCCCATCCGGACTTCGAAAAATGGGACCGTGCGAAGTGGAATGATTTCATCAACGAGGCATACGGCGAACTGGTGGATCGCTATGGCAAGGATATCCTCGGTCTTTATCTCGATGAAGGCAGCGGCGCGGCGGACAGCTACCGTGTGGTGGACTACCCGCGCCTGCGCAAAACCATCACCGCCAAGCATCCCCACCTGCTGATGATGCAGAACGATTATGGCAACCTCTACACCGCCGATTTGGGAAACAAGGAAATCTTCTACAATGCATCGTTCGATTCCCCCGACGGCGATCAGTGGAGGTCCTACAAGATCCCGATCTCGGTGGTCGCCGGCAGCATCTTCTGGGCCGCCTTCCCCGAGGGAAAAACCGAGCCCGCCCAGGGAAGTGAGAAGGTCGGTGTCAACAAGTGGGTCCAATACTCCCCCGAGGCGATGTATCGCTACACCGTGCTCCAGGCCGGCTCCAACACCGACGGCGGCGGTACACTCTGGGCCGCCGGCCCCTATCCGGGCGGCGGATGGGAAACCGGCGTGCTGGAACGCATGAAGAAAACCGGCGAACTTCTCAAACCGGTCGAACGCTCGGTCAAAAACACCTACCCGAGCAGTTCCTTCCTCACCGCTCCGGATACCAAGATCGCCGATCTCACCTGGGGCGTCGCCACCCGCTCGATCGACGACAAGTTCGAATACCTCCACATCCTCAAAGCCCCGGCCGATGGCTCGAAGATCCTGAAACTCCCACCACCCGCCGATGGCAAAAAGTTCAGCAAGGCAGTTCTGTTAGCGGATAAGAAACCCGTCGCCCTCAAGCAGGATGAAAGCGGCCTGAGCCTCGCACTTCCGACCGGTAGTTCATGGGATCCGCTCAACACCGTGATCGCCCTCGCCGTGGCGGACGACTCACCGGTTCAAAACTCCGCGGTCTGGAAAGCCTGCCGCGCTTCCTCGCACGCAGAAAACTCCACGCATCCCTCGAAGGCCACCGACGGCGCGTACAGCACGGGGTGGGTGAGCCACCCGGATGATGCGCAACCCTGGCTCTTGATCGATCTCGCCCAGCCATGTGATATCAGCAGGATCGAAGCCAGCGGCTCGCCCGCCACTGGCGATGTGGTGAAAATTTCTGATACGATGGATTTCACTAACGCAAAACCACTCACCACCTTCAGGTCCGCTCCAGGCGGCACCTTGGAAATCCAAAAAGCCACCTACGGCAATGGTGCCCAAGCCGCAGACGTCACCGACAAGGTCCGTCAGGCAATCGTTTCCGGCGGCCTCAATCTAACGGTCGAAAACTCACTGAGCGGTGGAGATCCCGCGCCCAACGTCCCGAAGGAACTCCGCATCGAGTATTCCATGGATGGCAAGGACGAGGCCAAGGTAATTCCCGAAGGCCAATCCATCATCATAGGTACGGCCAAGCCATGGATCATCGAAGTCCCGGCTGGAACCACGGCCCGTTTCATTCGTCTCGAACGCAGCCAGCCTGGCGTACCTCTCAAGGTGAGCGAAGTCCGCGTGTTCGGGCGCTTCAAATGAGATGATTCCATGGACCCGTTCCAATCTTTCCCGGTCATTTACTGACTGCCCGCCGGATTGGTGCCGGTTGAAGATGCGGCGGCGGATCGTGTCATCTAGCAGGCCTGCATTTCGCGGACTGGATTGCCTAACGGTTCGTCGCCCGACTCGGTTTGTAGCGGCGTGTCTATGACTGCCGATGTGACTGAAGAGGCGGTTCCCTCTTTTCTCATGCGCTCACAGAGACGCCCCTACAAGCAACCCAGGCGCGGTGGGCAAATGGGAAAGCCTGTAGCGGCGCGTCTATGACCGCCGAAGCGACTGAAGAAGCGGTTCCCTCTTTG
>CALMKO010000392.1 GCA_937867415.1 uncultured Verrucomicrobiota bacterium
GATTTCTGCCTGTCTCGTGGGCTCGGAGATGTGTATAAGAGACAGGGTTCGGGCTCGGGTTCTGGAGTTTGGTCGATTTTGAAAATGGAAAGTTTGGGTGCCGTGGTGAACCCCTGGCTGGGATCGAGAATCGGGTTTTCTTCTGAGCGTTGGGTGAGTGAATCTCTTGGAGCCATGGCAAGGCAATCCTCAGGCAGGGCGCTGATGAGGGTGATGGAAAGCGAGTGTTCCATGGCAGGGTCGATGGCGGCGCCGAAGAGCACGTGGGCCTTGTCGGGGACGAACTTGCCAAGGCGCTGCATGAGTAGCTCGATTTCGAAAAGTGTCAGGTCCTCGCCGCCGGAGAGATGGACGAGAACGGTTTGGGCGTCTTTGAGAAGTGCGCCCTGATCCAGCAAGGGGCTGTTCAATGCGTTTTTCAGGGCTTTGCTGGCGCGGTCCTTGCCCTCGGCGATGCCTGAGCCGAAGAGGCAGCGGGAGCGGTTGGTGCGCAAGGCGCTCATTAAGTCATCGAGCCCTACATTGATGAGTCCTGGGCGGACGACGAGCCGGATCACCGCCTTGATGGATTCGCAAATCATGTGATCCGCTGCGGCGAAGGCTTCATGAATTCCCTGCTTGGCGAGTACGAGTTCGCCCATGCGGTTGTTGTCGAAGGTGACAAGTGCGTTGGACAATACCGCGAGTTCGTTGAGTGAGGTTTCTGCCTGTTCGCGGCGGCGCTTGCCCTCGAAGGCGAAGGGCATGGTGGCGAAGACGACGACGAAGGCGCCTTCTTCGCGGGCGATGCGGGTGACGATGGGTGCGGCACCCGAGCCGGTGCCACCGCCGAGGCCTGTGCAGAGGAAGACGATCCGACGGCCTTTGATGGAGCTTCGGATTTGGTCCTCCGCTTCAAGCACGGCTTGGTGACCGATTTCGGGGTCGCCGCCTGCTCCGAGTCCTTTGGTGAGGCTTATACCGAGTTGGATTTTTTCCCGGGCGAGGCAGGCAGAGAGTGTTCTGACATCCGTGTTGAGGGCGAGAAGTTCCGCGCCTTCCATTCCGTCAAGCGCGATTCGCTCCAGCATGTTGGCGCCCGCTCCGCCGAGGCCGACGATTTTGACGGCGGAGGAGGGGATCGTGTGTTGAGGGTCGCGGCTGTAGGGGATCATGGTGACGAGGAGTTTGAACGGTGAGATTTATTTTCCAAATGGCCAGAACATGCGGCCGACTTTTCCGAGAATCCCCGGAGGGGCCGCGCGCTCGGTTTCGAGAATCTGTGCGTAGCGAATCAGGCCGATGGCGGTTGCGTAATGAGGGTCCTTGAAGCTGGCTTGGACCCCGCTGACTTCAGGGGGATCGGGGCGATAGATGTCACGTCCGAATACTTCGAAAGCCAGTTCGCTGAACCCACGCATGAGGCTGGTTCCGCCGGTGAGGAAGACGCCGGCACCGATGGTCTCGACCGAGCCGGAGGGCAGGCGTTGATAGACGAGCCGCAGGGTCTCTTCCAAGCGCTGGCGGATGACTTCGTTGAGAACGCTGCGTCGGACCTCGACATCCGCGAAGCCGCGGTCATCGGTGAGCTTGGCGCTGCCGACCGAGCGGGCGGGATCGGCCGAGGCGTCTCCTTCCATGATTTTCAACTGATCGGCCTTGGAAAATGGCAGGCCGGTGACAAGATGGATGTCATTGGTGACGTGATCTCCCCCGACGGGGATGCAGCCGGAGGCGGTGATGACACCATTGAGGTAGAGGGCGTAGTCGGTGGTGCCGCCGCCGATGTCGATGACCAAGGCGCCTCGCTGGCGTTGCTCCCGATCAAGAGCCATCTGTGATGTGGCGATGGGAGAGAAGACGATGTCGTCGACTTCGAGTGGTATTTCGCGCACCAGTTTGATGCTATTCTGGATGCGGGTTCCGATGCCGTGGACGATATGGAAGTCGGCTTCCACGGTTTTGCCAAAGAGTCCGACCGGGGTGGTGGAGTGTTCCAGCCCGTCTAGCAGATAGTTCCGGATGATGGGATGGAGATAGACGTGGTCCTGGGGGATCTGGACCTCCCGTGCGATGGTGCGTGCTTCTTCGACGTGCTCGGCGGTCACGGTGGGTTCGCCATCAGGGAGGCGGTAAGTGCCGCGGTGGTTGACGCCATGGATGTGAGCGCCCGTGACGGCAAGAAAAACGCTGCCGATTTCCACGTCGCTGGCGTCCTCTGCTTTGGCGAGGGCGTCTTTGAGGCAGGCACGGGCTTGGGAGAAGTCATAGATCTCGCCCTTTCTCACGCCTGCGGTCTTGGTCACGCCGATGCCGAGGATTTTTACGGCGCTATCCGCCTTTACTTCACCGACGACCATGCAGGTTTTGCTGGTGCCGATTTCGAGTCCGACGTGAATTTTGGTGCGACGTGCCATGGGAGTTGCGGAGAAAAGGGTCAGTTGCGGTTGAGGAGGTTCTTTAGATCACGGCTACGGCGATTCTGGTTCGTTTCCACCGTGTTTGGCTCGGGAACTGGCACAGCTCGTGGAGCCGCCGCTTCCGCACGGACCGTAATGGGAATGTTGCGCTTGGGAATGAGATTTATGGTATCGATCGCGTATCCTTTTTGGCTTGCATGATCCATTGCGGCCCGCAGGTTTTGGATTTGTCGCGGATGATCGCCGATTCCGAAGGTGGCGGTGGTGCCGTCGAGGGTGACGAGTTTCATGGACCATGCATTGATCTGTTCGATGGATTTGATCCAGTGGATCGCCTCACCGTCGACCTCACAGGCGGACTTGAGCAGGTGGAAGCAGTGAGCCAATTCGGGTTGGGTGACTTTGTGTCCTGCCCGGACCGGGTGGTGTTCCGAGTGTGGGATCTGGATGACGGGCAGGGTTCGTGCGTGTTTGAGTTGTAGATCCGGGCAGGGGTAGGCGACGCCATGGATGTCCACCAGCATGGCTCCGGTCTGATGGGTTTGGGTGAGGCCGGCCGTGTCACAGACGATCCATGCGCGAGGGATGCGCGGATTGATCGTGACCATGAGTGTGCCGGGGAGGTGCCGTTCGACGCGGGCACTCAGGATGGCGGGCATGGATTCAAGTTGCTTGGTGACGTCTTCTACATTGATTTCGAACAAGTTAGGAGTTGGGTTGATGCCGATGAGGTTGGCGAGGCCGCCTTCGTCCATGACGTTGTTCGGATTGAGTTTGAGGACTTGCAGCCGGAAGTCCGGGTTCTTGTAGAACGCGTGTTGGATGCTTTGCCAGACGCCCCAGCAGATGGCGGCGAGCAGTCCGAGCACACAGGCGATTTTGGTCAGTTTCCCCGTGATTTTAAGAAAGCCAAGCCATGCGATGCGTGGTGACATCACGCGGACTTCCAGGACTTGGGAGCGAGCTTGGCGGCGGGACTTGCTGGTTTGGCGGTTGGGCATGTCAGGCGCGGAGTTGGAGTGAGAGTTCGGCGATGTTCTGACAGAGTTGAGGGAAGGGGATGCCGGCGGCGGCGGCGGCCTTGGGGAGGAGGCTGGTCTCGGTCATGCCGGGGATGGTATTCACTTCGAGCACAAACGGGCGGTTTTGGGGGTCGAGCAAAACATCCACGCGAGAGTAAATTTCCACCCCTAACGAGCGATGGGCAGCGAGTGCGGCGGCTTGCACGGCGATGGTGGTTTCCAAATCGAGATCCGCCGGGCAGAGGTATTCGCTGCCCTTGGCGCCGCTGAGCCATGGGTATTTACTCGCCATGTCGTAAACCCCGTCGGGCGGGATGATCTGGACGACTGGCAGCGGGACGTCATCGAGAATGGCCACCGTGAGTTCTTTGCCGGAGATGAACTCCTCGACGAGAACCTCCGGGTATTTTTCAGCGGCTTTCAACAGCGCCGGGGCGACTCCATCTTGGGATTTGACGATTTGGATGCCGACGCTGGAGCCTTCCAGGGGTGGCTTGATCACGAGCGGGGCTGTGATGGTTAGATCCGGAATGCAGCCTGGGGTGAGCGCGACGGTTTCCGAGCGGGCGGTGGGCACTCCGGCTGCGATGAAGCGCTCTTTGGCGCGGGATTTGTGGATGGCCAGCTTGCTGCTGGCGGATCCTGCACCGGTGTAGGGGATGCTCCGGTTTTCAAGCGCGTCTTGGAGTTGCCCGTCTTCCCCGAAGGTGCCGTGGATCACGTTGAAGGCCAGATCGATATCCGGCGGGAGGATAAACTCGGTGCTGGTTACGTCGAAGGGGATGGCATCAAGGTTAAGATCCAGCAGAGCCTTGTGGACAGCTTTTCCCGAGGCCAGTGAGACCTCGCGTTCGGAACCCGGGCCACCCATGAGGACTGCGATTTTTTTTCCGGTTAGAATCATGTTGGAGATTAGAATGAGGGTTCGTCCTCGCCGAGGATTTTGACTTCGGTCTCCAGCTCGACATTGCGCTCGGTGCGGGCTTTTTCCTGGATGAACTCGATGAGCGTCAGGATCTCAAGTGCGGTAGCGCCACCTTGGTTGACCACGAAGTTACCGTGCACTTCTGAGACGGCGGCATGGCCGCAGGTGCTGCCTTTGAGGCCGAGCGAGTCGATGACCCGCCCCGCGGGAACCAGTTCGGGATTCTTGAAGGTGCAGCCAGCGGATGCTGCGACGGGTTGTGAGGTTTTGCGTTTTTCCCGGGATGCGTCCCACCGATCCTTGATATTGGCCGGGGTGTCTGCCTTGCCTTTGAATACCGCTTGCAGGGCGAAGTTGCGCCGGATCTCGGCAACGTTGCGGTATTGAGCGACAATCTCGGCCCGTTCCCGGGTGCGGATGATGCCGTCTTCGTCAAGGAAGGTGACTCGCACGACTTGGTCGAAGGTCTCGATGCCCATGGCACCTGCATTCATGCGGAGTGCGCCGCCGACGTTGCCTGGGATGCCTTCCATCCACTCGAAGCCGCCGATCCCGCTGCCGCCGGCGACGCTGGCGAGTTTTTTCAAGCGGACTCCGGCACCGGCGGTGATGTGTCCGCGGCCATCGACGGTGACTTCGGAAAAGACGCCGCCGGTCGGGTGGATCACAGCGCCCCGGATGCCGCCGTCGCGGACGAGGATGTTCGAGCCCCGGCCGATAACGCGGACCGGGATGCCGCGCTGGCGGCAGTAGTCCACGAGGAATGCGAAGCCGAAAAAGCTATGAGGTTCCAACCAATACTGTGCGGGTCCACCGACCAGGAGCGTGGTGTGGCGGCTCATGGGTTCATAAAGCTTACCATCGATCTCGCCGGGTGGCATGAGCGCGCGCATTTCTTCCAGGATCTTCAAATCCGCAGCAAGTCGGGTGCCAGCCTCGTGGACATTTCCCGCGCCGAGTGTGATGAAAAGGTCTCCGGGTTGGAGCGCGTGGCCGACCGCGTGGTGCGCCGTCGCCAGGTCTGGCACCGAGATGGCGGGGATGTCACCGTGCCGTTTCATGGCCTCTACGAGAGTCTCCCCTGAAATCCCCTTGAGGGGTTTCTCCGAGGCGGCGTAGATGTCGGTGATGAATACCATGTCGGCCGCTTGCAGGACTTTTCCGAAGTCATCTGCGAGTGCCTTGGTGCGGGAGTAGCGGTGAGGCTGGAACAGCACGATGAGGCGCTTGGCCTTGAGCGAGCGTGCGGTCTGGAGTGTGGCGGCGAGCTCGGTCGGGTGGTGGCCGTAGTCGTCGATGATGCGATAGCCTGCGGAGAGGTACTTGGTCTCGAAGCGGCGCTTGGCTCCGGCGAAGGTGGCCAGGGCCCGGGCGATGTGGGTGAATTCCGCGCCGCAGCTGTCTGCAAGGGCGATGGCAGCGAGGGCATTGAGGATATTGTGGTCACCGGGGATACCGAGCTCGATGTCACCCATGACTTCGCCCTTCTTTTTGACGGTGAAGGCCGAGGAGCCCTTGAGGTCGCGGATGTCCGTGGCGGTGTAGTCGGCGTCTTCCCAGCCGTAGGAAACCGCATTTTCACGTGCGCCGCAGACTTCGCTGGCGACAGGGTCCTCTGCGCAGAAAACGAGTTTTCCCCGGGTCTGATCGGCCAGTTGGGTGAAGACCTCGCGGATGTGGTCAAGGTCGCGGTAGAAGTCGAGGTGCTCGGCCTCGATGTTGAGAATCACCGAGTGTTCGGGATGATAGAGGGCAAGGGTGCCGTCGCTTTCATCGCCTTCCGCGACCATGAATTCGCCATCTTCGGACCACTTGGCATTGGTTCCTAGGATCGGGATTTCCGCGCCGACGTAGTGGCATGGTTTTTGTCCGGCTTCGCGCAGGACGTGGGCGGTCATGGAGGAGGTGGTCGTTTTTCCGTGAGTTCCGGAAATGACGATGCCCTTTTTGGTATGGAGGATGGCAGCGAGGCATTCAGCGCGGCGGAAGAGCTGGATTTTTGCCTTTTTTGCAGCGGCGAACGCGGGGTTCTGCGCCTTGATGGCGGATGAATAGACCACGATGTCGGCGCCCTTCACCGCCGCGGCGGACGGTGGGGAGGAAAAAATCAGGCCGAGTCCCTGCATGCGATCGGTTTCTGCGGTGGTCACCTTGTCCGAGCCACTGACCTTGTGGCCCATGCCTAACAACAACAGGGCGAGCCCGCTCATTCCGGATCCGGCGACGCCGATGAGGTGGATGTGGAGCGGGGTGTTCCGGTCGGTGAGGAGTTTGCTGAGTTCGATCATGGGGGCGAGAGTATAGCTTCGATGGCGGTGCAAACCCGCTCGGCGGCATCCGGGACGGCAAGGGCACGCGCTGCTTTTGCCATGCGTTTGTAGGTTGGCAAGTCTTGCAAAATGGAAGTGGTCAAATCCGCAAGCTTTTCCGCATCCAGGTCCCGCTCTTGAATAAGGATCGCGGCCCCTGCGGAGCTGAAAACCTCGGCATTGCGCGTTTGGTGATCGTCTGCGGCGAAAGGGTAGGGGACGAGGATGGAAGGGTGGCCGGCGATGGCGATTTCCGTGAGGCTGGAGGCCCCGGATCGGGCGATGATCAAATCCGCGACGGCGTAGGCGGAGGGCATTTGGTCACAAAATCCCAAAACCTTGTAACGAGGGCGGTCATGGGTGATGTCGCAGACCCGCTGGAAGTCCAGCGCCCCGGCGATGTGCAGCACCTGCGTTTCGGGCGGTAAATGCACGGCGGCCTGCGCGCTGAGTTCGTTCAAGCGCCGTGCTCCTTGACTGCCCCCGGTGACCACGATGGTCGGGCAGGCGGGATCGAGCTCGAAAAGTGCTGCTGCCTCTTCCCGGCGGGGAAGCTGCATGATTTCCGGGCGCGCAGGTGTGCCGGTCGTGACCGTTTCCCGATTTGTAAAAAACGGCTTGGCGGCGTCCAGTCCCAGAAATACCTGGGTGCAGAAACGGCTGGTCATCACATTCGCGCGTCCGGGGCGGGCATTCGAGTCGTGGACGAAGGTCTTCAGGCCGAGCTTGTGTCCCGCATAGACCGGCGGCAGGGAAGTGAATCCGCCCATTCCAAGCACGGCGTCCGCCTTGAAGTCCCCGATCACCTTTTTGCAGTGCCGGATCGAGCCCCATAACTTCCACAAAAACGGTAGCATCCGCGGCGAGAGCGTCGGTGGCTTTGCCACCGCAGGCATGGTTTCGAAGCGCAGGTGCGTGTATTTTGCCGAAGCTTCCGCATCGACCTTCTTTTCCGAAATCAACAACATCACCTCATGTCCACGCGCCCGCAATGCCTCGCCGACGGCGATCCCGGGAAACAAGTGACCTCCTGTGCCACCACAGGCGATCAGAACTTTCAGCGATTTTGACACAAATAAAGGTTGGGTGAGCAGTTGCAAAACATTGAAAATCAGGTTCCAACGCTCTGCCTCCAGAAAGGTAAGCAAATCCTAAGCATTCTGCAATCCTCAAAACATTGAAAGTGAGGATCGGCTCATCCCGATGGAAAGTGGCCGTTTTCGTTTCCTGCTTGGCATGAGCGGTGCTTGGATTCTAACTATCACCATATGAACAAAACTGAGTCGAAATGGCAGGCAGCGGTTTCCCGCTTGCTGATTTGGGGGATCTGCCTGATGCCGTCCGTGTTGAGGGC
This sequence comes from uncultured Verrucomicrobiota bacterium, assembly GCA_937867415.1. Lineage (GTDB taxonomy): Bacteria > Verrucomicrobiota > Verrucomicrobiia > Verrucomicrobiales > Akkermansiaceae > Luteolibacter. The sequence goes on from CALMKO010000392.1 coordinate 8,010, forward strand.
GCATCCGGGCCACTACCATCCGGATGAAACGGATGAGTTCGATTTTCTCCGTGCCTCCTTTTTCCACACGCACGGCGCGCTGGAGCTATCCTTGGCCTGCGTCGCCGTCGCGGCGGGTCTGGTCGCCCTGCTTCACAAAACACCGCTGGTCCGCGTGGGCGCGCTTGCGATGGGCTTGTGCTCGATCGTTGTGATTGCGATCCGGTAATCCCGAGCACCTATGCACCTTTCCCCGCGCGAACAAGAAAAGCTGCTCATCGTCGTAGCTGGTGATCTCGCCCAGCGCCGCCGCGCCCGTGGCCTGAAGTTGAACTACCCAGAAACGGTCGCCCTGATCACCGCCGAGTTGTTAGAAGCGGCTCGCGATGGGAAATCCGTAGCGGAGTTGATGAGTTTCGGCACCACCTTGATTTCTCGTGACGAGGTCATGGAGGGCGTCGCGGAAATGATCCACGACGTGCAAGTCGAGGCGACCTTTCCCGATGGCACCAAACTCGTCACCGTCCACAACCCCGTCCGATGATCCCTGGAGAAATCATAACCCCTGCCGATGCGCCCGACCTGGATCTCAATCCCGGCCTTGAGACCACCCTGATCGTCGTCGCCAACACCGGCGACCGCCCGATCCAAGTGGGTAGCCATTTCCATTTTCCCGAGGTGAATTCAGCGCTCTCCTTCGACCGTGCAGCCGCCCGTGGCTTCCGCTTGAATATTCCTGCGGGCACGGCGATCCGCTTCGAGCCGGGTGATACCCGCGAGGTGCCCTTGGTTGCCTTGGCAGGCAAACGCGAAGTTTACGGCCTGAACAATCTCGTCAACGGCAAGCTCTAGGTCCACGCAGACCCCACGGCCTATGAAACAATCCAGAAAAAACTACGCCGGCATGTTCGGCCCTACCACCGGGGATCAAGTCCGGCTGGCCGATACCGAGCTCTTCATCGAAGTCGAGCGCGACCTCATCGCGGAAGGCGGTGGCTACGGAAATGAAGTGAAATTCGGCGGCGGCAAGGTCATCCGCGACGGCATGGCGCAGTCGCCACTGGCGCTCGATGCGGAATCGTTAGATTTAGTCATTACCAATGCGCTCATCCTCGACGCCGCGCAGGGTGTCATCAAGGCGGATATCGGCATCAAGCACGGGCGCATCGTCGGCATCGGCCATGCCGGAAATCCACTACTCCAGGACGGCATCACCATGGTTATCGGCGCCGCGACAGAGGTCATTGCTGGCGAAGGCTGCATCATCACCGCCGGCGGCATCGACACCCACATCCATTTCATCTGCCCCCAGCAAATCGAGCACGCCATCGCCAGTGGCATCACCACCTTGATTGGGGGCGGCACCGGTCCGGCGCACGGCACCTACGCCACCACCTGCACCCCGGGCATCTGGAACATGCATCGGATGCTTGAGGCGGCGGAAGCATTCCCCGTGAATCTGGGATTTCTGGGAAAAGGAAACTGCTCGACTCCCGAGCCGCTTCGCGAGCAAGTGCTTGCCGGAGCCATCGGCCTCAAGCTCCATGAAGACTGGGGAACCACCCCGGCCGCGATCGATACCTGCCTCTCTGTGGCGGATGAATACGACATCCAAGTGGCCATTCACACGGACACGCTCAACGAGGCCGGATTCGTGGAAAGCACGCTCGGCGCGTTCAAGGGGCGCACGATCCACACCTACCACTCGGAAGGTGCCGGTGGTGGCCACGCGCCGGACATCATCCGCGTCTGCGGCGAGCCGAACGTGCTCCCATCCTCGACCAATCCGACCCGCCCCTTTACCACCAACACCATCGACGAGCATCTGGACATGCTCATGGTCTGCCACCACCTCGACTCCCGCATCCCGGAGGACGTTGCTTTTGCCGAAAGCCGGATCCGCCCGGAAACCATCGCGGCAGAGGACCGTCTCCATGATCTCGGTGCCATTGCGATGACTTCGAGCGACAGCCAGGCGATGGGCCGCATCGGCGAGACCATCACCCGGACCTGGCAGACGGCGCATAAGATGAAAGTCCAGTTCGGTAAACTGGAGGGACCGAGCCACCCCGCCGCGGATAACTTTCGCGCGCTGCGATACGTCGCGAAATACACGATCTGTCCGGCCATCGCCCATGGAATTTCCCACGAGGTGGGCAGCATCGAACCCGGAAAACTCGCCGATCTGGTCATCTGGAAGCCCGCTTTTTTCGGGGTGAAGCCAGAAACGATCCTCAAAGGCGGCCTCATTTCCTGGGCGAACATGGGAGACCCCAACGCCTCCATCCCCACGCCCCAGCCGACGATGTACCGGCCTCAGTTCGGTGCTTTTGGCAAGGCCATCGCCGCCACTTCCATCACCTTCGTGAGCGCCGCATCCCTGGAATCCGGAAACCTGGATTCCCTCGGCCTGACCAAGCGCCTGGTCGCGGTGAAAAACTGTCGGGCCATCACCAAGCGCGACCTGCCCTTCAACGACTACCTTCCGAAAATCACGGTGGATCCGGACACCTACAAGGTCACTGCCGATGGACAGGAACTCCGTTGCGAGCCGCTTTCCGTCCTGCCGATGGCCCAGCGCTACTTCCTTTTCTAACGGCGGAGCGCGACGAGAATCGCCTTCTGCGCGTGCAGCCGGTTTTCGGCTTGTTGGAAAATCGTGTCTGCGTGCAGTTCCAGGATTTCCTCGCTGATTTCCTTACCCCGGTAGGCAGGGAGACAATGAAGGACGATGTGGCCCGGAGCGGCGTTTTTGAGCAAGTCCGCATCCACTTGGAAGCCTTTGAACTCCTCTTCCTTCTCCTGTTGGTCCTCCTGTCCCATCGAGAGCCACACATCCGTGTTGATCACATCCGCGCCCATCGCCGCTGCTGCCGGATCCGCCGTGATGTGGACATTCGGCGCATCCAGCGCCGCAAGGAACTCTGCCGGTGGCTGGCATGACGGCGGCGAGGCCACCACCAGCTCGAACCCCAGCCGCTTGGCCGCCCACATCCACGAGCGGGTCATGTTCGAGTAACCATCGCCGATGAATGCGATCCTCCTGCCCTCCCAGATGCCCAGCTTCTCTTGAATCGTGAGCAGGTCTGCCAGAATCTGACAGGGATGCTCATCATCCGTGAGCGCATTGATCGTGGGAATCTTGGAAAACTCGGAAAAATCCACCACATCCTGCTGTGCAAACGTGCGGATGATCGCCCCATGCACCATGCGCCCGAGCACCCGTGCCGTGTCCTTGATCGGCTCGCCGCGGCCGAGTTGAATGTCGTTTTTCGACAAAAACATCGGGAAGCCCCCCAGCTCGCGGATCCCCACCTCGAAGGACACCCGCGTCCGTGTGGATGATTTCGTGAAAATCAGCGCCCACGTCTGACCCGCCAATGGCTGGCCCTCGCGACCGCGTTGCAGCTTCAAATGCGCCGCAGAATCCAGCAGGCCTGTGATCTCTTTTGCGGTGAGTTGTTCGATCGATAGAAGATGTTTCATGATGAGAATGGTTAGGAAATGAGTTCCTTCAGCGTGTCGTGAATGATGCCCAACGCCTCGTCCACCTCGGCATCCGTGACGTTGAGCGGAGGTAGCAGGCGGAAAGTGTTAGGTCCTGCCGGTGGCACCAGCAGGCCGCGGGCCATCAGCTGATCCACCACCACCAGCGCAGGGGTTTTACCCTCGGGAGTCGGGATCAGGTCGGGATTCAGGCCGATTCCTAACAGCAGCCCCTGTCCCCGGATCTCCGTGATCACGGGAAGGTTCCAAGACCGGACGGTCTCGCGGATCCGGACTTCCTGGAGGATGGCGTTGACGTGAAGTTCCTTCTCGCGGATCTCCTTGAGCACCGCCAATGAGGCCGCGCAGACCAGCGGATTCCCTCCATAAGTCGAGCCGTGCGAACCCGGCCCCATCAGCGACGAGAGCGCCGTGCCATCATCATCCACCGCACGGTCACTCAGCCAGAACGCGCCGATCGGCACCCCGCCGCCCATGCCCTTTGCCCAGGAAATTCCATCCGGCTGGATCTCCGGGGCGATCATCCGCCACGCCATGAAATCCCCGCATCGCCCGAAACCCGCCTGCACTTCATCGAAGAACAGCAATAAATCATGTTTCCGGCAAAGCTCGGCCACCGCCCGGAGGAATTCCGGTGTCGCCACAATCACTCCGCCTTCTCCCTGGATCGGCTCTAACAAAATTGCCGCGGTTTCAGGACGCACCGCGGCTTCAAGCGCCTCGATGTCATTGAAGGGCAGGTAGCGGAAACCGGGCAGAAGGGGATCAAAGCCATCGTGAATCTTCGCCTGTCCCGTCGCCGACATCGCCCCGAGCGTGCGGCCGTGGAAGGATTGCAGAAAGGTAACCACTTCATAACGCTGGGCCCCGTCGGCCTGCGGGCGTTTGCGGCCGAAGCGCCGCGCCGCCTTGATCAGGCCATCGTTCGCCTCCGCGCCCGAGTTGGAGAAGAAATTTTTCCCGGGAAGACGGACGTGATTGATATTGATTTCCTCGGCAAGTTCCGCCTGCAGCGGGTTTTGATAGAGATTCGAGACGTGCATCAACTCGCCGGCCTGATGGCGGATGGCTTCCACCAGGCGCGGATGGCAGTGGCCCAGCGAGCACACGGCGATCCCCATGCAGAAGTCCAGATAGGCCTTCCCCGCATCATCCCAGAGGCGGCAGCCGAAACCACGGACAGGGACCAGCGGAAACCGCCCGTAGGTGGGAAGGACATGTTGGAGATAGCGTTCGGGCGTGGTCATAGGAAATCAGCGAAGGGCGGAAGCTAGCGCCAATCCGTGAAATCGCAAAGCTGGAAATTGCGCCGCCCTGGAATCCCCCACCATCGCACCCTGCCTGAGCCGCCTCCAGGGGTGGCAAAGGAAGAAACATTGTGATTTCCGACCGGTCTGCTATCGTGCGGCAGCCGAATGACCACTACCGTCCACCAATCACATACGCCGGGCAAAGTCGTTTTCGAGGCACATGGGGTGCGCAAGGTGTATCACACGGGTGAAGTGGATGTCGTGGCCTTGCATGGGGTCGATATCGAGTTGCATGCCGGTGAACTCATCTGCCTGCTCGGGGCATCCGGCAGCGGGAAGTCCACCCTGCTCAATATCCTCGGTGGCCTCGACGTGCCCACCTCGGGAAATCTGATCTACAAGGGTTGGCCGCTCAATGGCGCGGACGAAGGCACCCTCACGCTTTTCCGCCGCAACTGCGTGGGCTTCGTCTTCCAATTCTACAACCTCATCCCCAGTCTCACCGCCCGCGAGAACATCGCCCTGATCACCAGCATTTCGCGCAACCCGATGTCTCCGGAAGAAGCGCTGGAAATGGTCGGTCTAAGCGCCCGCATGGACCATTTCCCCTCCCAACTTTCCGGCGGGGAGCAGCAGCGGGTCGCCATCGCCCGCGCCATCGCCAAGCGCCCGGAGGTCCTGCTCTGCGACGAGCCCACGGGCGCGCTCGACGTCACCACGGGCATCACGGTGTTGGAAGCGGTGGAGCGCATCAACCGCGAACTCGGAACCCTCACGGTCATCATCACCCATAATGCCGTCATGGCCGAGATGGCGGACCGGGTCCTCCATCTATCAGACGGGAAAATCATCAGCTCGCACCGGAATGAAGTCCGCCTCCCCGCCTCCCAACTCAAGTGGTGATGAAGAAGTGCCGAGTAATCAGTGATCAGGAATCAGAAAATATCCATCATATCGTAATCACCACTTCTCACTTCTCACTCTTAACTTCTAACGAATTCCATGATCTCCCCGCTTGATCGCAAGCTCCTGCGCGACCTTGGAAAAATGAAAGGCCAGGTCTTCGCGGTGAGTCTCGTGATGGCTTGCGGGCTGGCGATGATGATCATGACCCGCAGCTTGATCCGAACGCTCGATACCACCCGCGAGTCCTACTATCAGCAATACGCCATGGCGGACATCTTCGCCAGCCTCAAGCGGGCGCCCTTGTCCGTCGCCGAGCAGCTTCTAACACTTCCCGGTGTCGCCACGGTGGAGACCCGCGTCGCCGTGGATGTCACGCTTGATCTCCCGGGCCTTGCAGAACCCGCCACGGGCCACATCATTTCACTCCCGGAGGATGGCAAGCCGCAAAAACTCAACCGGGTATCCCTCCGCACCGGTCGTTTTCCCAATCCGGACGAACGCCGGGAAGTGGTGCTGGGGGAATCCTTCGCGAATGCAAACGGCCTGCAGCCAGGCGACTCGCTCGTCGCGGTGATCAACGGCAGGCGCGAGACCTTGAAAATCTGCGGCATCGGACTCTCGCCGGAATTTGTCTTCGAGGCCCGCGCCGGAGAAACCCTGCCGGATCACAAGCGCTTCAGCGTCATCTGGATGAACTACCGCGCCCTCGCCGTGGCCTATAACCTCGACGGCGCATTCAACGACGTCTGCATCGACCTCGCACCCGGTGCCCTTGCGGGTCCTGTCATCGAGGAAATGGACCGGATTCTCACCCCTTATGGCGCGGGCGGTGCGTTCATCCGTGCGGAACAAGCCTCCGCCCAGCGGCTGGATGACGAGCTGCGCGTGCTTCGTTCCCTCTCATTCGCGTATCCGCTGGTCTTTCTCAGTGTGGCCGCCTTCATGGTCAATGCCGTGTTGTCCCGCATCGTCCGGCTGCAGCGGGAACAAATCGCCCAGATGAAAGCACTCGGATACTCGTCGCGGCAGGTGGGGGTGCATTATCTCAAGTTCGTGCTGATCATCGGCATCCTCGGCACTCTCATGGGCGGAATCGGAGGTCGGTTGTTAGGCGCGAGCCTGGTCGATCTATACACTTTGTTTTTCCGCTTTCCCTCGCTGGTCTTTGTCATGGATTACAGCGCGCTCGGCGTCGCCTTGCTCATCAGTCTGGGCGCCTCGGTGGTCGGGGTGCTCACGGTCGTCTGGCAAGCGGTCAAGCTGCCACCCGCGGAGGCCATGCGCCCGGAGCCGCCTGCCGATTTCAAGCCGTCGTTGTTAGAGCGTGCGGGGCTCACCCGCTTTTCCTCGCCGACGTTCCGCATGGCGCTTCGCAACATCGAGCGACGTCCGTGGCAGGCGGTGTTCACCTCGGCTGGTCTGGCACTGGCGACCGGCCTGATGGTGTTGCCGGGAGCCATGAGTGACAGCATTGACTACTTGCTGACCTTTCAGTGGAACCGGCAACAACGTCAGGACGTCGCTGTATTTCTCACGGAGCCAGGGTCGGCGGGAGGGTTTCAGGATTTGCAACACCTGCCCGGAGTCATCCGTGCCGAGCCGATCCGCAGCGTGCAGGCGCGCTTGAAGTTCGGCCACCGGCAGCGGAAACTCGCCGTCACGGGAATGGCCCCGGGTGCGAATCTGAACCGCCTGCTTGATCAGGATGGCCAGGTCATCGCTTTACCCGCCGAGGGCTTGGTCATGTCGGAAATGCTGGCCCAAGTGATTGGTGCCCGCATCGGCGATGAGGTGGAAGTGGAGGTTCTGGAAGGCAGGCGTCCGGTATTGAGGGTTCCCATCCGTGGCTTGGTCACCGACTACGCAGGCGTCGCCGCCTACATGGATATCAGCGCGTTGCGGCGGCTGATGAAGGAGGGGGACACCATCAACGGCGCTTATCTGGCGCTGGATCACACCCGTTGGGACGATTTCATGCGGGAACTCAAAGACACGCCGCGCGCCGCCGTGGTCATGGTCAAGCGGGATCAACTCGCCGCATTCCGGGAAACCACCGGAAAAAGCATCGGCATCATCCGCAAGCTCTACTTGGTCCTGGCCACCATCGTCGCCTTCGGAGTGGTCTATAACAGTGCCCGCATCGCCTTGTCAGAACGCGGCCGCGAGCTGGCCACCTTGCGTGTGGTCGGCTTCCGCCTCGCCGAAGTTCGCGGGGTGCTGGTGGGCGAGTTGGCGATTCTGGTTCTCATCGCCCTGCCATTCGGGCTCTTGTTCGGCAGGGGGCTGGCCTTGTTCATCATGTCATCGTTCAGCACGGAGACGGTGCGCCTGCCGATTGTGATCCAGTCCTCGACCTACTCGATCGCCATTCTGGTGGTGCTGACCGCCTCCGCCTTGTCGTTCGCGCTGGTGAGCCGGATGATTGGAAAACTGGATATGGTGGGAGTGTTGAAGGCGCGGGATTAGAATCGTTGTGAAATGGATTTTTCTAAAATCGCAAATTAGAAGCGGTATTTTTTCGAGGTTTCGGTAGCGTCAGGCCATGGAGCCAACCAATCCCTACCTGCCACCCGCCATTCCGGTGATTCCCGAGGCGGATGATATTTCCCGCCAGCTTCAGAGCATCCAGTATCCACTCACCCTGTCTTTCAAGGTCTTCGCTCTCGCCAGCCAGGCCACGGTCACGGATGCCAGCGGGCGCACGATCCTCTACACCAAACAGAAGCTTTTCAAATTCCGCGAGCATGTGGAAATCTGGACGGACAAGTCTCAAGGCACCCGCCTCGCGGAAATCAAGGCAAACAAGGTCATCGATTGGTCCGCCCGCTACACCTCCACCGACGCCCGGGGCCGCGAAATCGGCAGCGTCGGCCGCAAGGGATGGCGTTCCATTTGGAAGGCCCACTATGAGGTCTTCAATCCCGGTGACACCACCCCGGACTTCTCGATTCAAGAGGAAAACGCCTGGGTCAAGGTGGCTGATTCCTTCTTGAGCGAGATTCCTATCATCGGTATCGCCAGTGGTTATCTTTTCCACCCCAGTTACCTGGCTAACCGCACCAACGGCCAGGCCGCCATGCGGATGACCAAACAACCCGCCTTCTGGGAAGGCCGCTTCAAGATCGAAAAACTCGGCGAATTGACCCCGCGCGAGGAGCTCAACCTTTTTCTCTCCTACCTGATGCTCGTCATGTTAGAGCGACGTAGGGGGTGATCGGGATGCCTGAGCCTTGCTCGGAGGACTCGAACGGGTGGGCACTTTTTCCCTCCCAGCC
>CALMKO010000393.1 GCA_937867415.1 uncultured Verrucomicrobiota bacterium
CCTGGAAGGGAGAGTTGACCGGAGGGTTGAACACGGGCGGTTCTTGGCTCGTTTGGAAGGGAGATTGGACGGGCGGATTGAAAACGTAAGGCTCTTGGATCGGGGAGCTATCAGTCGCTTGAACTGGCTCGTCCATGCTTGCCGCCTCAGACGGGAGCTTTGCTTCCGTCGAAGAAAAAACCGGGGCAGGCCAGGTTGGGGGGGCGGCGTGAGGCGTGATGTCAGGAGGCGCTTCTTCCGGAGTTTCTGTCTCCGTTGCTGCAAATGCAGCAGCAGCGGCCTCAATCGCGGATGATACCTGTGCGGGAACCGACTTCGCTAGCGCAGGTGGGGAGTCGTTTGCGCATTCGGAAGCCACGGGTGGCGACAAAATCTCGACGGACGAGATCATCTCCGCTGGCGTGAGCACCGCTGGAACCTGGGGGGCGGGTTGCGTGTCTTGGTCGACCTCGAATTCCAGTGTTTCAGGTGCCGACTCTGCGGCTTCTGCGGCGGCCGAGTCCATCGCGCTGGCTTTGAGCCATGCCATTCCGGCTGCACGGATGAGGCCACGGGCATGGGTCCCTGCTGAGGAGATGTCGATGCGATCCAGAACCCGGCTTCCAAGCCCTGGAACCCGAGAATCTAATAAAGCTGACATTTCTTTCTCCGTGAGAGGTTCCAGCTCGACGACTACCTCGGAGAGGCGGTCAGCAAGACCGCCGCTCAGCCGTGGGAGGAATGCGCTTTCCCAGATGTCTTGGTTGAGGGAGAGGATGACATCGAGCCTCTCCACGGCTTGACGCAGGGAGCCCAGAAATGCCGCTAGGCGCAGGGCTGCCGTTTCATCGGCGGAGAATCCCTCAAGGTCATCAGCGACGAGCACGACCCTCATCAACTGCGTCAGGAGACCCAGCAAAGCTTCAAGACGCTCCATTTTGTCCTCGTTACCGGCGTGCACCGCATCTGCCAACAAGCGGACGCGGTTGGAATTGTCCAAGGGGGCGGATGCAAAGTGGAAAAGTGTGTCAACCCAGAAAGAGATCCCCGCAACAGGCAGCCCGCTGCGTTGGGCAAGCTCCAGGCTGAGCCGCTGGCCGAGTACCTCGAAATTCTCCCTTGCCCAGTGGGCGGTCACCGCATTCGGGTGATGAAAGTCAAAGGTCTCGATCGGGCGAGTCCGGAGGGCCGTGAGGGCTCCCTCGCGGTCCTGACACGGCACCTCGCCGGAGCCAACCAGAGGCTGCAGAGCGGAGGAAAACAGCCGCCTCGTGACGAGATCCAGAATACAGAGCCCGCCGGAAGCCGGCAGCTGGCGGATCAAGCGCCGCAAGGTGTCATCCATGACGGAGGCTGCGTCGATGCGGGAGCCGAAAGTCGCTTGCAAGGCGACAAATTCATGGGTGGCTCCCATCTGATGCTGGATGCGTGAAAGCAAATGGGTCTTGCCATGCCCGGCACGGGGCGCCCTTAGCAGAATACACCGACCTGTCTTTTCAACGGGCACTGAAAGGATATCCGATAAAATATCGTAGGCCTGCCGGTTCACCGACTCCGCATGGGAGCTTGGAACTCGACCTAAAGTTTCAAAGAGATGTTGGAACGGGTGTTCGGTTGCCATGGGGGTATTCGTTCGGGGCGGGTGCACTCTGGATTCCTTTTTCGATTTTCACAAGACTAGAGGCAAGAAAATCGCGTAGATGCAAATCTCCAGAGATTCGGAAAATCTTTGGCATTTCCGGTGCCATCTGCTTGGTTGATGCCATGCATGAGTCACTTGTCATGACGGTTCTCGGAAATGATCGCCCCGGCCTTGTCAGCTCCCTGGCGGACGTCGTGGCAAACCATGGTGGAAATTGGGTGGAAAGTCGGATGGCCCGGCTGATGGGGCAGTTCGCCGGGATCATCCGCATCGAGTGCTCGGTGGATGCTGTCGCAGGTCTCATCAAGGAGTTGCAAAATCCGGATGCGCTCGGACTGACGATTCTCGTTGTTAGGGAGAAGCTGGCCGTGCCGCCCGTCCGCCGCACTCTGGAGGTGGATGTCATGGGGAATGACCGCCCGGGCATCGTGCGCGAACTGTCCGCCGCCATCAGCAAGGTCGGCGGCAACATCGAGGAACTCACCACCGGACTCGAAAGCGCCCCCATGAGCGGCCACCCGATGTTCCGGGCGCATGGTGTCATCTCCATCCCCGAAGGCGCTGACACGGCGGCCCTCGTCTCCATCATCGAGAACCTCGGCGGTGATCTAACGGTCGATGTCTCGGTCTGATTTCAGAACGGCCAGATCAACGGGATCAACAGGCACGAGACCACCCAGCAGATGAAATTGAGTGGGATGCCGACCTTGAGAAAGTCCGCGAATTTGTAGCCGCCCGGACCATAGACCATCATGTGGGTCTGGTAGCCCATGGGGAGGGCGAATGCGGTGGATGCGGCGACTGTCACCGCCATGATGAACGGGCGGGGATCCACATGGATCTCATTGGCCAAGGTGAAGACGATGGGTACCAACATCACGGCGGTCGCGTTGTTGGACAAGATTTCTGTCAGACCGATCGTGAAGATGAATACCAACCACAGCAGGACCAGCGGCAGATACTCCGGCGCGACAAAGCGTTCGGTGATTTGCACAAGACTCCGAGCAAGCCATTCGGCAGTGCCGGTTTCCTTCATCGCCAAGCCCAGACCAAGCAGTCCGTAAAGCATCAGCAGGACTTGCCAGTCGATGCTGGCGTAGGCCTCGCGTGGAGTGATCACGCGCAACCAAAGCAACAACAAGGCCCCCACAATGGCCGCGTAGTAGATCGGAATCACCGGGATCATGGGGAAAAATCCGTGCAACAGATCCGTCAGTGTGGCGGTGAGAACCACGCCAATCAGGATTCCCCAGGAGAGTTTGACGTGGGGTGTTGACCTATTTTGATGTTCTTCCTCGGGGACATCGTCCGGTGAATCTGTCAGGACGAAGTCCCGGGTTGCCTCCAGCGCTTCCAAGTTGTTCAGCGCGGTGATGACCAGCAGGGTGTCTCCCACATCCAGTGGAAGCTCGGCGATGCGGCTGGTGATGTTAACGCCATTTCGGTGCAGTGCGAGCACCACGCAGTTGTAGGTCTGGCGAAAGTCCGCCTTGGCAAGGGTTCGACCGAGCAGTGACGATTCATCGCGCACCACCAGTTCCGAGACGATGCCGTCCACGGTGGAAAGAACCTGCGCACCGATGTCTTCAAACAACTTCGCCGGCTTCGCGGCGCCTCCCCTGCGACGATGGATCGCGACCAGGAAGCGGTCGTTTTTTTCCACCACGATTTTTGACAAAGGAAGCATCAAGCGGGCCCCCCGGCGGCGGACTTCCATCACGTGAATGCCGATCGAGCGGTCTCCCAGTGGTGTGTCGGAAAGTGACTTGCCGACCATCTCCGAGTGCTCGCCGACCAGCAGGTGATAGAGTGGCGAGGTGCGGCTGTCGATCTCCAGTGCTCCGGTGATGGAGGAGCGGGCGGGAATCATCTTGGGACCAAAAATGGTCAGGTAGGCGATGCCCACGATCGCCAGCGGGACGCCAAGTGGCGCCAACTCGAACATGGTCATTTGTGGGATGCCCATGTCGCGCAAGGTTCCATTGACCAGGATATTGGTCGATGTGCCGATCAGGGTGCTGCATCCACCGAGGATGGAGGCGTAGGAAAGCGGCATCAGCAAGCGGGACGCGGCGATGTTTTTGGAGCGTGCGAAGCCCAAGGTGACGGGCAGCATGATGGCCACGATTGCCGTGTTGTTCATCCACGCGCTGAAAAACGCCGTGATGATCGAAAATGAGAAAATGGCGGTGCGGGTGTTACCTGAGAGGCGGTCTCGCAGCAGGCGGCCGATTTGGTCGACTGCTCCGGATTTTTCCAGGCAACCACCGATGACGAACAGCGCGGCAATCGTGAGTGGAGCCTCATTTTTGAAAACCCCTGTCATCTGCTCCATATCCACCAAGCCAAGTGCCACCACCAAGCACAATACGGACAGTGCGATCACATCAGGTGCCGCCCACTCGCGGATGAAAGCGATGAGCGTCAGCAAGATGACGACAAGGGTGAGGCCGATTTCGAAAGTCATGAATACCAATTTCCCGCAGGGACGGTCAGTCCATGAAGGGCTTGGGTGGTTTTGGCAAGAGCAGGATGCACGGGGGTCTTGCTTCGCGCGGGCGGACGTGGGAATTTCCGCCATGCAGCGCCCTCGAATCTCAACGAATCTCGCCATTTCTGCGGATGGGAAAATTTCGTCTTCTCCGCCGCGGCCGTCGGGTTGGACATCGGCCGCGGATCACGCACGGTTGTTGGAATTGAGGGCAAAGGCAGATGCGATCCTGATCGGGCGAGGCACCCTGGAAGCGGACCGTATGACCATGACCGTGCCTGGGAAGCCCACTCAGCCCCTGCGCTGCATCGTCTCCCAGCGGGGAGAAGTAAATCCGGCGCATCCGCTTTTTTCAAAGCCTGGCGGGAAGATCCACCTGCTCGTCACAGGATCTGGGGGCGCGGTCTCCACCCTGCCAGACAGCGTGATCATTCATCGCAAGTCCTTGGCGGAATTTCTGCAAATATTGGCGTGCGAGCATCAAGTCCGGCAACTTCACTGCGAAGGAGGCGGCCAACTGATCCGTGCTCTGGCAGAGTTGGACGCCATCGATGAATTCCACCTGACCCTCGCGGGCTACCAGATGTTCGGGGGGCTGCAAGCGGTGACCGCCACCGGCATCCCTGGGGGATTTTTACCCAGCTCACTCAAGTTTCGTCTCACCCACTTCGACCCGCAGTCGCTCACGGGGGAGTGTTTTCTGACTTACACCAGGCAGCGTTGACGCTCAATGCGCCGCTTTTTCCGGGTGTTCGGCAGGCTTTTCTTGGTCTCCGTGGCCGGCGGATTCACCGTGCTTGGCGTGGCTTTCATTCAGTTGTTTGGTGCCCTGTGGACCCTCGAATTCATGGCGTTCGCAAGAAACGGCAAGGAGTGAACCAGCGGCAAGCATCAGGGAAAATAATTTCATCGCGCCGCCTCAATAGCCGCTTGTCCACGAAAGGCAACCCCCAAGACACTCAAAGCCACCCGGCGACCGCCTCCGCCGCACGTTCATGGGCACCTCGGCCTCCCAGTTTGTCCGCTGTCTCGGCGAGGCGCGTTTGCAAGGCCACGCGTTTCGCGGGATTTTCCAAAAAGCCCTGCAAGGATGCTGCAACCGCAACCGGTTCCGCCGCAGATTGGATCAATTCCTCAACCACGCCTTCGCCAGCGAGGATGTTGACCAGGCCGATATACCGGATCTTCACCAGCAGCTTTGCCAAAAAATAGGTCAAGGGTGCCGTCCGATAGACCAAACAATAGGGCAAGCCATAGTATGCTGCCTCCAAGGTTGCAGTGCCGCTTGCGATTACGGCGCAGCAGGCGCGTTGCATGAGTGAATGGCTCGATCCCGTGTTGACTTCGATCAAGCCCACTGCGCCTGCCTCTGCCATCAATTCCCGGATCTGCCCTGCCAACCTGGGCGATGCCGCGGGGACTTCAAAACGGAGGTCCGCTTGCCACGCTCGCAAGCGCTTGGCACTCTCGATCATCATTGGAAACAATCGGGCGATCTCACGCTCGCGACTTCCCGGGAAGAGCCCGACCAAGCGATCATCCCGCTCCACATCCGCGAGGCGTTTTCCCTCCAACTCATCCACCAATGGATGTCCCACAAACGTGGTTTTCAGCCCGGCATTCTGAAAAATCGGCTGCTCGAAGGGGAACAGGCAGAGCATTTCGTCCAAAATGCGCACCATCTTCGGAATCCGCCCCTTATGCCAGGCCCACACCTGCGGGCTGATGTAATAGACAATCTTCGTCCGGGGGCAATCTCGCTTCACCGCCTTGGCGAAGCGCAGATTGAAGCCCGGGTAGTCAATCAAGACCAACACATCCGGCTGCCAGTTTTTCAAATCCGCAAGCATTTCACCAAATCGCTCTTTAAACCAGCCATAGCGTTTCAGCACCTCCCACACGCCCATCACCGCGGCATCCTCCACCCAGTCACGCAGCCCGTCACCAGCGACCTCGGCCATTTCAGGCCCGCCGACCCCACGTATCTCCAATCCGGGGGCCCGCTCGCGCAGCGCACGCAGCATCCCCGCGCCGTGTGCATCTCCACTCAGCTCACCCGCCACCACATAAACTCGCTTCGACATCTGCCGGGACCTTAAATCGACCGCTTCTGGCTGACCATCAAAAATCACCTTCCCGTTTTCGCAAAAGCGCATCATTTCAAAAATCGTAAAACTTCCTGACTTCAGCATTGATTTCGATACGCTGGCGGCTTTGATCGGGCGTCGCGGTTTTGCGATATTCCACTCATGCCAGTCGACCCACAAGAATCCTACGTCCCACTCGCGGAGATTTCCCAAGAGCCGAACGCCTTCGAGGCCTTCCTTGACCGGAACCAGAAGGGAATCGCCGTGCTTGCGGTGCTTCTCATCCTCGCTGCCATCGCCGTCGTTGTCTATCGAGGCATCGAAACGAGTCGCCAGCAGACCGCCGGTGCGGAACTTGCCAAAGCGGATGATCTCGCTTCTCTCCAGGAACTCACCTCCAAACACGCCGACACCACGGCCGGTGCCAGCGGGATGGTTCTGCTCGCAAACCGCCAGTGGGCAGACGGTAAAAAAGACGAGGCCATCGGCACCCTTCAGAAATTCATCGCCGCCAGTCCAACCCACCCCGCGGTCTTTACGGCCAAGGCCAGCCTCGGGGCCAAGCTGATGGCTCAGGGAAAAACCGGCGACGCCACGAAAATCCTCGATGAACTCGTTGCGGATCCAGATGCGCGCTTCCTCGCTCCCTTTGCCCTTGTTTGCCTCGGGGATATTTACAAAGCATCCGGCGACCTTGAAAAAGCCCAGTCCTCCTACGACAAGGCCAAGTCCATCTATCCGGAAAGTGGCTTTGCCGAAACCGCGACTCGCCGACTCGCAATCCTGAAGGCCAAACCTCCGGTCGAGATCGAGCCCCCACCAGCTCCCGCCCCACCAGCTGCCGCCACCCCGGCACCACCAGCAGACCCCTCCAATCTCAACCTTCCTCCCGGGGTGACGGTAACTCCAGCTCCAGCTCCGGCTCCGGCTCCGGCTCCGGCTCCGGCTCCGGTAACCCCTCAGCCCTAGAGGATCGGACCATTTGACATTTCATCTAACTCCAACCACTATTTAAAACTGTGTTCAAAAAAGTAATCGGCCAAGATACGCACGAACCCCAGCGGTCCGTTGTACCAACTCCAGATGTCCGCCATCCCGAGGTGGCTGCTCCCATCCCTGCTCCATCCTACGGCACACCTCAGCCTGCCGCCGTTGCCCCAGCCCGCCCTGCTCCCGCAACCCGCAACGTGCTCTCCACCGATGTCGAAATCAAGGGCACCGTCAAGTTCACCAACGACCTGGTCGTGGACGGTAAAATCGAAGGGGAAATCCACTCCGATGGCAACCTCACCGTCGGGGAGAACGCCCGCATCAAGGCGGAGATCAAGACCGCCACGGTCGTCGTTTATGGTAAAGTCTATGGAAATTTGACCGCCACGGACCGTGTCGAGCTCAAGGCCAGCGCCGAAGTCGTGGGTGACATCAAGGCCAAGACTCTGTCCATCGAGGCAGGTGCGATTTTTGTCGGAAAGTCCACGGTCGGAACCCCAGCGCAGGCACCCGCAAGTGCCTCACAACCCGCTGCCAAATCCTCCGCCGCTGCCGCCCCAGAATCCCCGAAACAAGGCACCCTTGCTGGAACCAGTCTCTAACCTCCCGGGGACTTGCTCCTCGCTAACCGGATCTTCAAACCATGGCCGATGAGCCCCAGCGCCATCGCATCGAGGTCATCTGCCCGGAGTGCGGCAACCACCAGTTCGAGCCCGCACTGGTGGTTTCCACCCTCTGCCGTTCCTGCCGCGCCAACTTCCAAGTCCGTGATGGCAAGGGGGTAGTCCGGACCCACCCGGTCACCCGTCTCGCCAAGCCGCGCAAGGATTCCGATCCGGAGCCAGAGCCACCGCCTCCGACCCGCAGGCTTCAGACGGTCTTGAGTCGCCCTCCGCTTGAGGTGCGCCCCCAGTCGTTTTTCATGCGACTCTTCAACCCGGTCAAACCCCCACGGGAGATCAGTTGTTTCAATTGCAGCCACTCCTACAAGACCGTCGGCGAGGCCCAGTCCAGCCAGTGCCCCAAGTGCAGCACTTACATCAGCCTCATCAGCTACGACATCAATGAGCGTTGGAACCGCCGGATCCAAACGTGTGGCGATGTGGTGATCCAGAAATCCGGCGTCGTCTCCGGAGTCACCCTCCGCTGCCACAACCTCACCGTGCTTGGCGAACTCGCCGGATCGGTCGAATGCTCGGGAGATCTCATCATCCGCAGCCACGGAAAAATCATCGGGAAAGTCCGCTGCAAAAACCTCCGGGTGGAAAAGGGCGCACGTGTCGAGTTTCTCAACCCGGTCACGGCGACCACGGCTTTTATCGATGGTCAGGTCCGCGGACAGATTTCCTGCTCTGGGGCCATCACCCTGGAAAAACGCGCCCACCTGCAAGGCCTCGTCCGGGCTGCTTCCCTAGTCGTCAAGCCCGGTGCCAAACACACCGGAACCATCGAAATGGTGCAAAACAACATCTAGTCCAACAACCTTCCCAACATGCCCGCTACCCTCGATCTCAAGGAGGAAATTCTCGCTCTCAAAAAAGCCAGAAACGCCGTCATTCTCGCTCATAACTACCAGACGGGCGACATCCAGGACGTGGCCGACTACGTCGGTGACTCGCTCGGACTCGCCTATCATGCCAAGGCAACCGAGGCGGACGTGATCGTCTTCTGCGGCGTCCACTTCATGGCCGAAACGGCAAAAATCGTGAACCCGGGAAAAATCGTCGTCCTCCCGGATGCGGACGCAGGTTGCTCGCTCGAGCAATCCTGCCCGGCTCCCGATCTCGAAGCGTTCCTCAAGGCTAACGCCGCCAAGAACTATTACGTCATCGCTTACATCAATTGCTCCGGCGGTGTCAAAGCGCTCTGCGACGTCATCGTCACCTCGGGAAACGCCATCAAGATCGTCAATCAAGCACCTGCGGACCGGCCGATCCTTTTCGTGCCCGACGAGAATCTCGGAGCCTGGGTCATGGAGCAAACCGGCCGGAAAATGGACCTGTGGAAAGGCAACTGTTACGTCCACGTCGAGTTTACCCGCGACTCCATCCGCCGGATCAAAGCCGAATACCCGGACGCCCTTGTCGTTGCGCACCCCGAGTGCACGCAGGCTGTTAGGCTGCTTGCCGATGAAGTCTGCTCGACGGAGAAAATGATTTCCTACTGCAAGAATGCCCCGGTCAAAGACATCATCGTCGTCACCGAAAGCGGAATGCTCCACCGCTTGCGCAAGGAATGTCCGGATAAGAACCTCATCGCGGGTCCCACGGATCGCTGCGCCTGCGCGGACTGCCGCTACATGAAAATGAATACGCTGCAAAAGCTCAGGGATTGTCTTGATTCTCTGCAACCCCGGGTCGAGATGGAAGAGTCTCTCCGACTGCGTGCCGAGGCTCCACTGCTCCGGATGTTAGAGCAATCGAAGTAATCGGATCGAAAAATCCGGGAACCCTCGGATATCCGGTGTAAGCCCGCTGCCGTAGGCCGGCAGATCATGAAACAAGGGCGCTTGTCAGCCGTTGGTTGTGATTCGCATTTGACGAGGGAGCGTGACCTTCCCGCGACGGCTAAAAATCGGCGAAGAGGTCCATTTGGGGGGCATTGGGTTTGGGGAGCGAGGGTTGGTCGGTGTTCTTGGCCTTGGGGCCTTGGGTTTTGGCCTCGGGCTTCACGGAGTGGAGCTCGAGGTGGGAGAGGATGGATTTGGCTCGCTCGACGACTACTTTCGGGAGGCCGGCGAGGCGGGCGACCTGGATGCCGTAGCTCTTGTCCGCCGCGCCGGGGAGGATTTTGTGGAGGAAGATGATTTCCTCGTTCCACTCTCTAACGGCCACGTTGTAGTTGGCGACGGCCTGTTTGGTGTTCGCGAGGTCGGTGAGCTCGTGGTAGTGGGTGGCGAAGAGGGTGCGGCAGCCGATGGTGTCGTGCAAGTGTTCCGCGACGGCCCAGGCGATGGAGAGGCCGTCGAAGGTGGCGGTGCCGCGGCCGATCTCGTCGAGGATGACGAGTGACTGGTCGGTGGCGTGGTTGAGGATGAGGGCGGTCTCGCTCATCTCGACCATGAAGGTGGATTGGCCGCGCGAGAGGTCGTCGGACGCGCCGACGCGGCAGAAAATGCGGTCCACAAGGCCGAGGGTGGCGGATTCCGCAGGGACATAGGCACCGATCTGCGCCATCACGGAGATGAGGGCGATCTGGCGGATGTAGGTGGATTTTCCAGCCATGTTAGGGCCTGTTAGGATTTGGAGGCGGGCGCTTTCGGGATCGAGCTCGGTGTCGTTGGGGACGAATTTGACATCGGTGAGGGTTTGTTCGAGGACCGGGTGGCGGCCGTTGCTGACGAAGAAGCCTTTGGATGAGTTGAGGACGGGCCGGCAGTGGCGGTGGTATTGGGCGACTTCCGAGAGGGCGCAGAGCACGTCGATTTCCGCGACGGCGGCAGCGGTCTGCTGGAGGGCGGGCAGGTGGGTGATGACCTGGGAGCGGAGCTGGGCGAAGAGCTCGGCTTCGAGTTGTTTGGAGCGCTCCTCCGCGCCTAACACCTTGTTTTCCATTTCCTTGAGCGCCGGGGTGATGTAGCGCTCGGCGTTGGACATGGTTTGTTTGCGGGTGTAGTCATCTGGGACTTTAGCAAGGTGGCTGGTGGTGATCTCGATGAAGTAGCCGAAGACGTTGTTGAATTTGATTTTCAGGGAATCGATGCCGGTTCGCTTGCGTTCGTCCTCCTGGAGGCGGGCGATCCAGTCCTTGCCGCCGCGGGAGGCGTTGCGGAGGTCGTCGAGCTCGGCGGACCAGCCGTCGCGGATGATGCCGCCGTCGCGAAGGTTTGCAGGTGGTTCGTCGGCGAGGGCGGAGCTGAGGAGGGTGGTGAGATCCGAGAAGGTGTGGAGGTGGGTGCCGAGTGAGAACTGGGGAGTGAGAAGTGAGGAGAGGTCGTCTTTGAGGGCGGGGATGTGGGAGAGGGAGATGTTGAGGGATTGGAGGTCGCGGGCGTTGCCGGAGTTTTGGGAGAGGCGCGAGGTGGTGCGCTCGATGTCGCGGATGCCCTTGAGTGATTCGCGGCATTTGGAGAGCAGGAAGGGTTCCGCGAGAAAGGCGGCGATGGTGTCCTGGCGTTGGGTGAGCTTGGTGAGATCGCGGAGCGGGTGGAGGATCCAGTCGCGGAGCAGGCGTGCGCCCATGGGGGTGGCGGTGCGGTCGAGCACGCCTAACAAGGTGTGGGCCTTTCCCGAGCGGGAATCGACCAGGTCAAGATTCCGCTGGGATGCGGCGTCGATGAGCACGTGGTCGGCGCTTTCCCTGACGTGGGGCGGATGGAGGTGGGTGCAGTTCCTGCGGAGTTGGTGGATGAGGTAGTGAAGGATGGCCCCGCCGGCGCCGCTGGCGGCGTGGAGGTTCGCGCAGCCGAAGCCGTCTAACGAGTGGACGTTGAAATGGTCCTTGAGGAGTTGGTTCGCGTGTTCTGGCAGGAAGGTGTAGCCGTCGTAGATCAGGCAATTGGTGAGTTTTCCGAATTCGGCGGATTGGTGGTCCGGGATGAGCAGTTCGGAAGGGGAAATGCGGGCGAGCTCGTCCTCCAGCAGGCCGAGTTCGGAGAATTCCGCGATGGTGAACTCGCCGGTGGTGTGGTCCATGCACGCGAGGCCGACGGATTTGCCGTGGCGACAGACGGCGGCGAGGTAGTTCGGACGTTGGTTGTCCAGAAGCGCTTCATCATCGATGGAGCCCGGAGTGAGGATGCGGGCGATTTCACGAGAGACGAGTTTTCCGGCGACGGGTTCGGAGGTTTGTTCGGCGATGGCGACGCGTTTCCCGGCTTTGAGCAAGCGTGCGATGTACCCTTGCGCGGCATGGTAGGGGACGCCGCACATGGGGGTGCCGCCGCGCTTGGTGAGGGCGACATTCATGATCGGCGAGGCGGCCTTGGCGTCCTCGAAGAACATCTCGTAAAAGTCGCCGAGGCGGTAGAACAGAATGATGTCGGCGGGCAGGGATTTCCGCATGGCTTGGTATTGGGCCATCATCGGGGTCAGGGCGGGCTCGGACATGGGCCGAGAGTGGCGGGCCGTTCGGGAAGAATCAAGAAGTGAGGGCGGGGGGAGGCGCAAATGATTCCGCGAGCGTTCCGCCACTTCGAATCCGTGCCTGTTCGCCTCCCGGTGCGGGAGCTGCGCGCTTCAGTGATTGAGCTTGAGCTTTTTGAGCTTGGGCTCGATCACAAACTGGCAATAGGGGTTCTTCGACTTGTTGTCGTTGTAGTAATTCTGGTGATAGTTCTCAGCCGGATAGAAGGTGGCGGCTGGGGTGATTTCCGTAACGACGGGGTCTTTGAAAAGCGCTTGGGCGGCGGCTTTTGAGGCTGTGGCGGCGGATTTTTGGGCGTCGCTATGGAAGAAGATGGCCGAGCGGTATTGGGTGCCGGTGTCATTGCCCTGGCGATTGAGGGTGGTGGGGTCGTGGAGGTCCCAGAACCACGCCAGCACTCGTTCCAAGGAGATTTTTTGGGGATCGAAAACGACTTGCACCACTTCCGCGTGGCCGGAGGTGCCGGTGCAGATGTCCTGATAGGTGGGATTCTCGACGGAGCCACCCATGTAGCCGGAGGTTGCGGAGAAAACGCCGTCTAACTGGCCGTAAGCAGCCTCGATGCACCAGAAGCAGCCGGCACCGAGGGTGATGACTTCGGCGCCTGTTGGGACTTCCGGGGATTTTGCAGGTTCTTGATCAGCGGCAGTCATGATTTTTTCAGGTTGGCAGGAGATGAGGGTGGCGGTGACGAGTGAAATGGCAAACGCGAGGCAGCGATTCATGCCTGCAGGATACATCAGGCGCGGATTTGTTCCCGAAATTTTTGATTACCACTCGATGCCCACGCCTTCTTCAGGGATGAGGACCTGGTCGCTGATACCGAGGCGGTCAGCTTCCCGGAGGAGGCGCTCGACGGGTTCCTCATGGGGTTCATTTCCGAGGGGAAAGGTTCCATAGTGCATGGGGATGAGTGTGGTGGCCCCGAGATCGGCAAAGGCGCGGACGGCCTCTTCCGGATTCATGTGGACGTCGCGCCCGCTGGGAGATTCGTAGGCGCCGATGGGCATGAGTGCGATGTCGATGTCGTAACGCTCGCCGATTTCCTTGAAGCCCTCGAAGTAGGCGCTGTCTCCGCAGTGGAAAACGCTTTTGCCGCCGGCGCGGACGATGTAGCCGCCGTAGTCGCGGTGGGTGTCGTGGATGAATCGCGCACCCCAGTGGTGGGATGGGGTGTGGATGATTTCGAGTTGGTCGAATCTGAGGGCTTCCCAGATTTTCATTTCATGGGTGGCGGGAAATCCGAGGCGTTTCACGAGAGAAGCGCTGCCGAGTGGGACGACGATGCCTTCACGGGCTTGGAGGATTTTCAAGCTGGGTTTGTGGAGGTGGTCGAAGTGGGCGTGGGTGACCAGGACCAGATCGACTTCCGGGACTCCGTGGAGGTTGAGGCCGGGCTTGCGCTGGCGCTTGACCGGGCCGTGCCAATTGGCCCAGTTCGGGTCCACGATCACCGAGTGTCCGGCGAACTGGAGGAAGAACGATGCGTGGCCGATCCAGGTGATGCGGACTTTATCCAGCTCGGGTGGAGCGAGCACGGGTTCGAGGACGTCGCCATTGATCCGCCGGAACATGCCGGGGACGATGCGGTGCCGGAGAAACTTCAGGTTCCGTCGAGGCCAGCCTTTTTGCGGTTTGAGACCGGAATACCGCTCTGGCATCGGGTTCATGAATGAGGGCTCGTCGCTTTCCACGGTGGCGGGATCTTAGCGCATGATGCCTAAAACGACATGGAAAACTTTCCGGTCATTTTCCATAGGATGCGGCGATTTTTTCCGCCCAGTCCTTGGCGCGGGCGGCGAAGCTGCGGTCATCCCCGGCGTAGAGGATGCCGCGGGAGACATTGATGACGTCGGGGGCGGTGCGTGCGGCAGCGGCGAGGGCGGCGAGATCGCCTCCCTGGGCGCCGAGGCCGGGGACGAGCAGTGGAGCATCCGGGAATTTTCCCAAGACGTCCGCGGCGTTGGTGAGGCCTACCACGTAGCCCAC
Organism: uncultured Verrucomicrobiota bacterium; assembly: GCA_937867415.1. Classification (GTDB taxonomy): domain Bacteria; phylum Verrucomicrobiota; class Verrucomicrobiia; order Verrucomicrobiales; family Akkermansiaceae; genus Luteolibacter. The sequence continues at coordinate 14,264 of CALMKO010000393.1, forward strand.
GTCGGTTGCGCGTTGCTCGGCTTGCGCCCGGTCACCCAGGGCGGTGACCAGTTCGAAGACCGAGCGTCCGTCCGCCAGTTTCTGCCGTTGGAAGTCCGCGGAACCGGCGTTGGAGGTGACGGCTAACAGGTAGATTCCTTTTCCGGACCAGTCCAGAAAGGGTTCGATGGAATCGTAGCCGAGGAAGGGATTGAGGGTGACGGCATCCACATTCCAGCCTGCGAAGTAACCTTGGGCATAGTATTTCTGGGTCTCGCCAATGTCGCTGCGTTTGGCGTCCAGAATGACGGGGACCTCCTCCGGTGTCCCGGCGAGAAGGTCCTCTAACAAACGAATGCCCTCGATGCCCATTGCCTCGAAGTAGGCCATGTTCGGCTTGTAAGCGGCGGCCCATTCGGAGGTTTCTTCGATGACCTGGGTCAGGAAAGCGCGTGCCGCTGCCGGACCGCCATCGCCGGGGCGGGGATCCAGCCCGACACAGAGACGGGAGCCGGTTTTTTCGATTCGTGCCTGGAGTCGGTCTGCGTAGCGCATGTTTGAGGAATGGGGTTGTCGCTGGAATCCGAAGAGTTGACCTTGGATGGGTGGCAGATCAGCCGAGGATGTCGTCCATGGCATCGATGAGCTCCTGCATGGTGGCTTCGGTTTCGTTGCCCATGTTGGAGATGCGGAAGGTGGTGCCCTTGATCTTGCCGTAGCCGCCGTTGATGAGGAAGTTGTGCTTGGATTTGAGGTCCTTGATGAAGCTGGAGAGGTCGAAGCCGGCCGGGGTCTTGAAGCAGGTGAGGGCGAACGAGCGGCGGCCTTCCGGGGCGAGCAGTTCGAAGCCGCGCTTGGCACCCCAGGCGCGGATCATGGCGTTGGTTTTGGCATGGCGGGCGATGCGGTTTGCGAGGCCTTCCTTGGCGATTTCTCCGAGCATGAATTGCAGGCCGAAGATCAGGGAAATGGCCGGCGTGCAGGGGGTGTTGTTCGCGGCGGCATTTTTCTCGAACTCGATGAAATCGAAGTAATAGCCGCGGTTTTTCACGGTCTTGGCGCGCTCCAAGGCAGCTTCAGACACGGCAAAAAGGGCCATGCCCGGCGGGAGGGCGAGCGCTTTCTGGACTCCGGCCAACATGACGTCGATGCCGTGTGCATCCATGTCCATCGCGACGGTGGAAAGCGAGGATACAGTATCTACGATGAGCATCGTATCTGGAAAGGATTTGACGACTTTGCAAATGCCGCTGAGATCGTTCAAGACTCCGGTGGAGGTCTCCGAGTGAATGAAGGTGACGGTGTCGAAGCCGCCTTCTGCGAGTTTTGCGCGGACTGCCTCGGGGTCGATGGCGTCGCCCCACTCGACTTGCACGGCTTCCGCTTCGAAGCCGCATTTTCTGGCGACATCGATCCACTTGTCGGAGAAGGCTCCGCAGCAGAGGCAGAGGACTTTTTTCCGGGCGAGGTTGCGCAGGGCACCTTCCATGACGCCCCACGCGGACGAGGTGGAGATGAAGACGGGGCGGGCGGTGCCGAAGATTTCCCGCAGGCCCGGCTGGGTGGAGGCGTAGAGTTTTTCGAAGTCAGAGCCGCGATGGCCGATCATGGTCTGAGACATGGCGGCGAAGGTTTCTTTGGAAACATCGACCGGGCCTGGATTGAAGAGTTTGGGGTAGGACATGGTGATTAAGGAAGAAGGTTGTAGGACTTGAGCAGGGTGGTGAGTCTGGCGGTGTTTTCACTGCTGAGCGGGGCGAGAGGCAGCCGGAGATCCGTGAGGCAGTGGCCTTGGAGGGCGACGGCGGTCTTGATCGGGACGGGATTGACATCTAGGGACATGAGTCCGCGCATGAGTGGGTAGTATTGTTTTTGCAGGGCAAGAGCGGAGGTGAAATCGCCGCTGAGGCTGGCCTTGACGAGGCGCACGATGACATCCGGAATCAAATTCGAAGCCACGGAGACGAGACCGGTGGCACCGCAGGAAACAAAGGGTAGCAAGAGCGGGTCATCCCCGCAGAGGATGCCGAAGTCGGCTGGCAGGGCCTGGACCAATTGGTTGATCCGGTCCACCGAGCCACCGGCTTCCTTGATGGCGGTGATCGTCGGGCACTCGGCGGCGAGGCGGGCCACGGTCTCCGGTGCGATTTCGATGACGGAGCGGCCGGGCACGCTGTAGAGCATGATCGGCAAGTGGGTGGCTTCGGCGATGGCCTTGAAATGGAGGAAAAGCCCTTCCTGGGATGGCTTGTTGTAGTAGGGGCAGACTTGCAGGGTGCCGGTGGCACCAAGTGCTTCTGCGGCTTTCGTGAGCTCGATGGCCTCGGAGGTCGCATTGGCTCCGGTGCCGGCCACGACCTCGCAGCGGCCTTCAGCAAATTCGATAGCGAGGCGGATCACTTCGATGTGTTCGTCCGTGTCGAGGGTGGGCGACTCGCCGGTGGTGCCCACGGGGACGATGCCGTCCACGCCAGCGGCGATTTGACGCTCGATGAGGGATTTGAAAGCGGGAACATCGATTCCGCCATCGCGGAACGGAGTGATAAGAGCGGTGTAAGTGCCGGAGAATTGCATGGCGGGGCGGAAGATGGACGAACTTGGCCGCAGGTCCAAGCTGTATCCTGCGGAGATCGAATTTTTCCTAATCTGACGAGCTCGTTGCGTGCAGGGCGCTCAGCCGCTGGACGAGCGGCGGGTGGGAATAGTCGAGCCAGACGCGGAGGGCGGCGGGC
>CALMKO010000394.1 GCA_937867415.1 uncultured Verrucomicrobiota bacterium
AGAGACGCCCCTACAAGCGGCTCAGGCGCGGTTTATGGTGTGCTGTGAATGTCTTGTGGGCTTGGGCGATCTGGCCCTGAAATTTTTTTAAATGATTTTGAACGAGCTTCATGATCGGGTGTCTTAAACACTGAAAACCGTGCGTAAGTTCGCGTTTTCATGTAAGGGTGAACAGCAGTTGTCAGCCTCATACGGGTCGCGATTCGTCGCGGGTGTAGAAGTTGCTCAACTTGGCCGTCGGAGTGGGTGCTCCGGCGGCCTTTTTTTTCCCAAATGTCTGGATTTCATGCCTTTATGGCTGGTTGACGATCCGCAGGCGCAGAAACAAGGCGGCGGGAGGATCGAGCAGGCGCAGGGTGATTTCCTCGGCATCGGTCCCGAGGCTCTGGATGGACAGAATTTGATAATCCACCCCGACGGTGGCAGGCTGGAATGAGGTCAGGGTGGTGGATTTCTCCAGGATATAGGACAAGTCGGTGGGGAGCTTGGAGCGGGTGAAGACGAGATCGGCCTGGGCGGCGGTGAATTGAAAAACCGGGATCCGTTCGGCATCGGGACGTTTTGGATCATTTCCGAAAAAATATTCTTCTTGGTTGTTCACGCCGTCCGAGTCGGGATCGTCCGCCGGGGCGGTGTGGAGATCGGCGGGGCCGAAAACGAGGGTTTTCCATGCCTCGTAGGTGAGGTGTGGGAATGGAATTTCCACGACTTTCCAGCCGATGTCTTTCATCTGGGTGAGGGTGAGATCGAGTTGGCGGTCGAGGTTGGGGTTGATGACCGGCTCCATGAGCAGGTTCGGAAACGCATCGGTGGTCCAGTGGGAAACGGATGAGCCGGACGAAAAGGTGGCGGGTGCGTAGAGTCGGAGCTGATTTCCGAAAGCCCCGGTGAACTGCCTTGGGATCGGGTTGAAGGAGATTTGTACACCCGGCGAGGCGGCGAGCAGGGCATCCCCGTCCGTCTTGCTGATGAAGACCGAGGGAATGGTGATGGTCACTGGATTGCCATCCACGACGCTGTCTCCCGCCGGGATGATGATACCGGAATCGACGTTATTGGCGATGATGACGGCCGTGGCTCCTGCAAGCTGCGCGCGGTAAACCTTGGCGTCGAATTCACAGACTCCACGACGGACGAAGGCGATTTTTCCCCAGACTTGCGGGCCATTGGTGATGGGTCCGCAAGCGTCTGTGGGATTCGCTCCCGCACCGGTGTTCGTGATTGCGAGTTCTCCGCTGATTCCTGTATTCGGGAAAAACGGGCCGAACGCAGCGGGTGCCGAGGGAATGAACTGGGAAGCGGCATTGGGCAAGGTGGCCACGAGGCGGAAACCGTTGACGCCTGACTGCGGAGCGAGTTTTTGAGGCAGCCCAGCGGTGGTGAAAGCACCGGTCCAGACGAGGTTCGGGTCATTTAAGGCCGATGCCGCGCGCTGGGCGGGGCTGAGTATCGGCCAGTTTTTTTCAAAACGCCGGTCGGAGATCAGGGTGCTGAAAATGTCGATTTGGCCGGCAAACAAGGTTCCATCGAAGGCATTGACGTAGCTGATGAAGCCTAGACCGTGTCCGAGTTCGTGGAGGAGCACATCGACAAAATTGGATTTCCCCGCCGGGCTGGCACTGTCCAAGCCGTAGTAAAAATCGCCGTTAGAGCTAGCGGTGACCGAGATGTCGTTTGAGCCGGGTTCGAGGTCGGTGCCGGCGAGAGCGTTGGCGAGAGCGATGGGATACCAGGTGTTTGGTTGCGGGGCATGGGTGAAATTCGTCTGTTGTGACACGGGTCCAGCCCCGGCGAGCACGTTGCTGCCCAAGGCCTCGAAGCCCACGCTCACCCGGATGGGAACCGTGCTGACCAGATAGCTTCCCCAAATTTCTCCGGCCCGTTCCAGAATCTCCAAGCGCTGGGCACCGAGGGTGGTTCCCGGATTCCCTCCGACAGGCGCGGCGGGTGTGGGATCATTGAGCCCCTCGCCCGGGCCGTCGCCATTCACAAAGATGAATTCCGCTCCGTGCAGCTCAGCCAGCAGGATCACGGCGATCAGCAAACCCCTTGATTTAACGGACATGGTGAAGGGTTGGGGGGGATGCTGCTTCAGGGGCTGACGAGCGGTCAGCGACCATTTCATGGTAGTTTGAATAACAACGGACTACCGGATTGCCATCCGCCCCAGGCACCGTGGCGCTCATGTGCATGAAGCGGCCGTCCAGGTTGACCGAGCGGCGGCCGTCGGGATGAGTGACGACTTCCAAGCCGCTGGGGTCCCGGCTCATCCGGGCGGCAAGAGTCCGCATCGCCTCGGATGCGCCGTCGAGGCTGGCTGTGCGAGGTGGAGCGGCCACCTGCGTGAGATCATCGGGCGGGGCGAGGGTGGGCAGCGGGCCAAATCCCCGGGGCACATTTCCTGGGCGACTCCCATCACGCGAATTTGCGGAAAATTCATGGCTGCGGTTCCGTTCATCGAGGTGGAATCCGAGACCCGCGAGAAGTGCCAAGAGGAGAACCAGGGAAAGCGTGGAGCGGCGAAAACGCATCACCCCTAAGCCTAAGCCCGCTCAAAAGATCGTCAAATCAACAATCTCACGTGATCGCGGAATATGCCGCCGCGCCCGCCAATCAATAACTCCGTCCCCAGATGGCGCGGGTGGTGGTGGCTTCGCCCGTTAAGAAGCATTTGTTGCCCGTTTCCGGCAAGGCGACCTCAGCGAGGGGCAGGCAGCGGATGGTGATCTTATGCTGCTTGGAGAGCGTTTCTTCCTGCTCACGGCTGCCAGCCCATGGGGTGTGGAGCCAGCCGGGATTTTCCGTCGCCCAGTGGGCATGGAACGCCGCGAGATCATCACATGGAGTGATGTGCGCGTTCCGGAAATCCGTCGCGCGGGTGAGCAGGGTGTCGTGGATTTCCGCAAGCATTCCGGAGACTTCCTGGATGAACTCGTGCTTGTCGGCGAATTGCTTTTCGGAAATCGCCTGGTCCCGGCGTTGCACGCAGATTTTACGGGTCTCGATATCGCGCGGGCCGATCTCGATGCGGATGGGGACGCCTTTTTTGATCCACTCCCATTTTTTGACGCCACCGGAAAGATCGCGAGTATCCACATGCACACGGATCGGGTCGCCATGGAATGATTGGTGGCGCAAGGTGGCTGCAAGCGCCTGGCAGGCGTCGAGCACGGCCTCCCTGGTGTCCTCTTTGGGAGTGATGGGTAAAATGACAATCTGCTGGGTTGCCACGCGGGGAGGCAGAACCAAGCCATCATCGTCCGAGTGTGCCATGATCAGGGTGCCGATCATGCGGGTGGAAACGCCCCATGAGGTGGTATGGGCGTGCTGGATGGTGCCGTCGCGCCCGGTGAAGGAAATATTCTGGGCCTTGGAAAAGTTCTGGCCGAGGTAGTGAGAGGTCCCCGCCTGGATCGCTTTTTTATCCTGCACCATGGCTTCGACCGTCAGGGTCATCTCCGCACCGGGGAAGCGCTCGTTCTCGGTTTTCTCGCCGGGAATGACGGGGATGGCGAGGTGGTCGCGCAGGAATTCCTCATATTGGCCGTGGATCATCCGGGTTTCCACGATCGCCTCGTCCTGGGTCTCGTGCGCGGTGTGCCCTTCCTGCCAAAGGAACTCGGCGGTGCGGAGGAAGAGGCGGGGCCGCATTTCCCAGCGCATCACGTTCGCCCACTGGTTGATGAGCAGGGGTAAATCGCGATACGACTCGATCCACCGGGCGAAGGCCGCGCCGATGATGGTCTCGGAGGTCGGACGGATGACGTAAGGCTCGGCGAGCTCGCCTGAGGGGATCATTTTCGTCTTCCCCGTGACTGGATCCTTCACCGCCTCAAGGC
>CALMKO010000395.1 GCA_937867415.1 uncultured Verrucomicrobiota bacterium
AACAGTGTTATTGAACAGCACGCTGTATTTGTCCTGCAGATGCAGCACGCTGTATAATGCCTACTTCTACAGCGTCGAAGGGTGTGGCTCTGGAATTTCCGTTCATCGGGCTGATTTCTATCATCACAAGGAGGACTCGCAAGCTGAATCTGGCTGGAGAAGCAGGTCGCGCTAAGATCCGGGGTTGGGTGGCGGATGGGAGTTCATTCGAGATCGAGCGGGCTGGGCGCACCTGCACCGGGTCGTTTCATGAGTGAAGGTAAATCATGGTGTTGAAGCGTTTACTTGGATTCAGGTCTGTATTCAACTTTTCGTTGGTGCTTCAATTTGATTGCCTCTATGCGATCATCCCTGGTTATTTGACCGGTTGGTCGACTGCGACCTCACGATTGAACGTCAATTTGACGACTGATGAAATTGGATTGAGGGAACCATCCGGAAGCTGAAGAGTCCACGCGCCAGGCTCTCCGGAGATCACCAGCTTGCCGGATTGGCCGAGAATAATGGCTTCTTCGGGTTGGGTAACAAGATGATTGATAGTCAGCTTGCGACCCTCAGGGAGACTGAAGAGATGGAGATAGATGTGGGTGGGGCCACTTTTCAGGCGTTTGGTAGTGGATCGCCCATCCCAAGAAGCTTTGGAGAACAACGATGCGGTAGTGCCGTGAATCGATTCTCCGTTGATTTTCATCCACTCTCCAATCTCGGCGAGACAGTCCATTGAAGCTGCCGGAATCTCGCCTTCTCCAGTCGGACCGACGTTGAGCAGGTAGTTGCCACCTTTGCTGGCGATATCGATGAGGTTGCGAACCAGGGTCGATGTTGTCTTCCAGTTCTGGTCGTCAGCCTTGAATCCCCACGTATCGTTCATCGTCATGCAGGATTCCCATGAAACCCCATCGCCGAATCCGGTGGCTGGAATTTCTTGCTCGGGTGTGCCGTAGTCGCCCATGAATTTCGCGTCAATTGTGTGGCCTTGCAAACCAGCGCGGCCCTTGTCCACTCGGTTGTTGATGATGAGCTTGGGATCCAGTTCGCGGAGATAGAAATAAAGATCCTTGCCGCGTTCATGGGTCCACGCATCTTCCCATTCGCCGTCAAACCACAGGATGCCGGGTTTGTAGTCGGTGATGATTTCCTCGAGCTGACCCTTGAGATAGGTGGTGAAGCGATCCATGTCCGGGTTGGGATTGTTGGCATTGCCCCGCCACGATTCCTTGTTTCCCCAATCGGGATGCGACCAGTCCATGATCGAGTGATAGAGGCAGAACCGGATGCCGTGTTTTTCGCAGGCCGCCGCCAGAGGCTTGAGCAGATCCTTTTGGTAAGGCGTGGATGCGATGTCGAAATCAGTCAGCTTCGAATCCCAGAGACAGAATCCATCATGGTGCTTCGAAGTGATGACGATGTATTTGATGCCGGCATTTTTTGCTGCGATCACCCAAGCTTCCGGATCATACTTCACAGGGTTGAACTGGCTCAGAAGATTTTCCCGATATTCGTTGGCGGTGATCTTTCCGTAGCTTTGGATCCACTCCCCATAGTTTTCAACCGGCTTGCCGTTCCACATTCCAGCAGCTTGCGAATACAGCCCCCAGTGGATGAACATTCCGAAGCGGGATTCTTCGAACCATTCCATGCGAGATTTCCTCTCATCGGGAGTTTCCGCTTGGACAAGAGAGGACGCTAACAGTGATGTGAAGATGATAGAGGCTAATGTTGATGTTTTCATGGAATTATGTCGATGCGTGGTTCATGTCGGTTCGTCTCAGTAGGTGACCTTCATCTCGGTGCCTGACCCTTCAAACTGCGATGCGGGCTCCGAGACGCGGGTGCCTGGCTTGTTCGGCATTGTCCAGGACCTTCTCGACTTTTGGATCCCAGTTGAGGGGTTGCATCGAGTCGATGGCGACGATGGCGAGCTGGCCGAAGGAAGCTGCGCGGTGGGCGGCTTCCGCAGGGGCGACGGTCAGTGCGCGGGAGCGGACACAGTCGATGAAGTTCTGATAGTGGCTGGCGGGCTTGGTGTCGAAATCGGCGGGCAGGTTGCGGAGCATTTCCCGGTCAGACGCTTCCAACTTGCCGCGATCGACGTGAATCCAACCGTTTTCGCCGGTGAACTTGGTGCCGCCGAAATCGCTGCGGACTTCGAGGAGTCGGCCGTCTGCGAAGGTGCCCTGATAGGCGTAGTTGACGTGACTGTCGAAATACTCCTCTTTTCCCAATTCCCCGGTGGCCTCGACCTTGACCGGGCCGGTGCCGTCCAGGCCGAGCGTCCACATGGCGATGTCCACGTGGTGGCCGACCCAGTCGAGGAGCAACCCGCCCCCGAAGGTCATTTTCCAGCGCCAGTTGAACGGGTGGAGGCGGGGATCAAAAGCAACGTTCTTGACGGGTCCACACCAAGCTGCCCAGTCGAGGGTCTCGGGTGGTTTGCCGATCATCGAGGCCACCTGATCGGCAGGGACGTGCTGTTTGACGATCATGCCAGACGGCGTGCCGCATTCGAAACGGGTGATTTTGCCCAGCGTGTCATTTTCGATGAGCGCCTTGAAGCGGCGGAACTCACCGCCGGAGCGTTGCCAGCAACCGGTCTGCCAGACGCGGTTGTTTTTGGTAAGGGCGTCGATGAGCAAGCGGCCTTCGGCGAGCCCCCAAGTGAAGGGTTTTTCGCCATAGATGTCTTTGCCGGCATTTGCGGCGTCGATCCCGATGCGCGCGTGCAGGTGGTCCGGAGTGGCCATGCTGACCACGTCAAGACCTGAATGCTGGAGGAGGTCGGAGTAATGCCGATAGACCTTGCAGTCCGTGTTTTTGTAAAACTCATCCACTTTGGCCTTGGCTTTAGCGGCTTGGTTGGAATCCACATCACATACCGCGACAACACGGACGCCCTTGATGTTGAGGAAATTGGACATGTTCGAGGTGCCCTGTCCGCCGCAGCCGATGATGCCCATGGCAATCTCGTCATTGGGCGACCCTTGCTGGGCCCGGAGGTAGGCCATGGGGGCAAGACCGAGCGCGGCGGCGGTGGTGGCCAAGAAGCGACGGCGTGGAATGTGGTTGTGGTTTGGGTTCATGTGGATGGAAGATTTCTCGGTGGATGAGTGTTCGAATGCACCTCGTGAGGACCTTTGAGTAACGGAATCGCACACTTCGGTTGACGAGGGCCAATCCTGGAGCTCGCGGCGAATCTCCGGGTAATCGACGCTTGCGAAGCAGGATGACGTTCAAAATGAATTTCCGCCGCGAGGGACGAACGTAACATCTTTCTGAAGTATGGCATGGGGTTACCCGAGGGTGGGGGAGGGATTACAGAGGGGCCATTCGACCAATCACGGCGTCGTCCGAATTCGTGGAGAACGCCACTTCAGGCCCATCATCGGGTGCACCCGAAACCACCAGCAAATCCCTCGTGGCGCAGATTGTTTCCCGGGAGCGTTACGTTTCTTCGGAGTCATGGAAAGATAAACGACGGTTCGGGGCTGCTGCTGACCGAGCAAAACCCCAAAACTCGTCATTCTCACAGAAACCCAACCTGCGGCAAATGCTGACCAATGTTCAACGACGACTGATCCACTCATGAAACCTACCTGCTTGCTGGCCGCAATCATCTTTCTCAATCCTCTCGGACTCCTTGCAAATCCGAAGGCCCGGGATCTCAATCCGGTTCAACTGCACGACGCTCCTGCACATCCGCCGATCACGTTGGTGGAGAACGGAAAATCCACCGCGGCAGTGGTGATTCATCCGGGTGTCACGAATGATTTGGCCCCGCTCGTGAAGGAGCTTGAAGAAGTGTTCCGTCTCACAACCGGCGCGGAACTTCCTGTGATTTCGGTCAAGGCAGCGGAGGAACATCAAGGCGTTCTGATTCACTTGGGCAACTGGGCAGGAGCCGCTTCGGCCGGGTTGGACGGGTCAAAGCTGCCGATAGAGGGCTTCACCATCAAGACCACGGCGAACGGGATATTCATCGTGGGTCACGATGACAACGCGGTAGGCGGGATCCATGGGGTCACATCCAGCGGGACTGCATGGGGCGTTTCGGAGTTCATGGAGCGCTTTCTGGGAGTGCGTTGGTATTGGACGACGGAACTTGGGGGGAGATCCACGATTGAACAAAAGACGATCAAAATCGATCCAGTCCACCTCACTGACGCTCCGCATTTTCGGAAGCGGCTCTACTTCCCTCCCTTCAGTCCCATGAAAGGCTATGAAACGCAGGATTTCGGTGGGTTGTTACGGACGCTGCGAGGAGCCAGCTCTTGGCCGATCCAGCTTGCTGTTCACACCCCGCGCAGTTGGGATAAAAACGAGAATTATGTGAAAAACCGCCCCGAGATCTTCCAACTCAATCAGGACGGTTCGCGAAACTTCCAGATGCTCGATTATGCGCATCCAATGACGGTTCAGACCTACCTGGAGGAAATCGAGGATCACGTGCGGAATGGTAATGAAAAGGATTTTATCGTTGGAAAGACCGTGACTGTTTCTCCTGCGGACTTTGCTGTGAATTCCTACAGCAAGGAAGCAAGGGCTCTTTGGGATGAAGACGGAGGGCGCTATGGACAGGCTTCGAGAATCATGGCGGACTTCGTGAAGAAGCTGGGAGAGGCGATGCTCGTGAGGTTTCCACAAATGAATATTCTGTATCTTCCCTACATGAATTACACACTGGCTCCGGATGGGTATAAATTCCCCGGCAATGCATATGTCGAACTGTGCGGGATGCCAGGCATCGCACAATACAAGGAGCCAGCCATCCTTGAAGCGGAGCAGCGCAATATTGACCGCTGGATTGAAATCACCGGGCATCCCATCACCGACTGGCATTACAGTTGCTGGCCTGCCGACCGCACCCATGCGCCTTTCAATTATCCGAATGTCCTTCAGACATTCTATCGGAACAACCGTGACAAGACCAAGGGCACGTTCATCAATGGCGACAATCACAGTGAGTGGTTGCGTTTTCACACCAGTCTTTATCATTGGATGAAGCTACTCTGGGATCCGGACTTCAATGTGGAGACTTCGCTGGATGAATTTGCCAAACGCATGTTTGGACCCGCCTCCGATACGGTCCGCGCAATCATGGATCTGCAGATCAAAGGCTGGGAGGAGAGCCGCTGGCCAAACGCAATCCTTACTTCACAGGCAATCTATCGTGACAGTTATCCGCGTGAAACGCTGGAAAAATTCAAGGACCTCTTCGCGAAGGCTCACGAACAACTCAAGGGGGATGCAATGGCGCTTGCCCGGCTCAAGTATATGGAGGCCCCTTTCGAAGATTTCTACAAAGAATTCGCGCGCGTGGTGGATGGCAAAGGCAAACAGGAAATGATCGCGAAGAAGGTCATCGAAAATCCTGTCGTCGATGGGAAACTAGACGATTCGGTCTGGAATGATGCTCCCACCGCACTGTTGCGGGTTCGCAAAGACGATAAGGAAGCCGATGCTGCCTTCCCCACCACCGTGAAGGCCGTCTGGACGATGGACGGCGTGACGTTCGGTTTCCACATGGTTGAACCGGATGTAAAGAATCTGAAACGAAATAGTTCAGGCCGGGACCACGCATTGACGTGGCATGATGACTCGATTGAATTGTATCTGGATGTGGCTGCGTCCAACGACGGAGAGTTCGTGCAAGCGGTTGTCAATGCGAACGGCGCTGTCCAGGACCTCAAGACGGGTGATGAGACCTTTCACTTGAAGGGCATCAAGACCGGCACTCATTTGGGAGACGGCTTCTGGGGCATGGAGGTGTATGTTCCATTCAAGGACCTTGAGTTTGAGAAGCTTTCCTCAGGTGGACAACGCTGGGGGGTTCAGGTGACCCGTCACCGCGCCAATTCCAAAGCCAAGAGTGTGGCGGGGGCTGAAAATCAGAAACTCAATGCCGGTTCCGGTGGCTTTAACAACAATCTATCCGATTTCAGCACCCTGACGTTCCAAGAGTAAGTATTCCGACCTTGTTTCCCACTTCAAAGAATGAAAATCACCATTTGCAACCTCGGCATGAACTTGTCCCGCAAGCTCGCGATGATCGGTGCGGTCGTATCAACCTTGACCTTCAGTCAGGCCGCTGTCCCGGAGGGGCGGACGGAGAAACTCTCACTCAACCAAGGCTGGAGATTCCACGAGGGTGACATCCCGTTCCCCGAAATCAAGGGTCACGCGAATTCCTACTACAACGCCAAGGCTGGAAAGGCCTGGGGCGCAGCGGCTCCGGAATTCGATGACAGCGAATGGCGCAACCTCGACCTGCCGCACGATTGGGCCGTCGAGCAGCCATTCCTAAAATCCGCTAATCTCTCGCAAGGCTACCGTTCGCGTGGCTTCGGATGGTATCGCCGCAGCTTCAATCTCGATCCCGCGGATCGGGGCAAGGCACTGGAACTCCAGTTCGACGGCATCGCGACTCACTGCACGGTCTGGCTCAACGGCACACTCGTTCATCGCAACTGGTGTGGTTATACCAGTTTCCACATTGATCTAACACCCTTCGCGCTATACGGCGATTCCCTGAACACGCTTGCCATCCGCGTTGACGCCCAAGCAATGGAAGGGTGGTGGTATGAGGGTGCGGGCATTTATCGGCACACCTGGCTGGTGAAACGAAGCCCTCTCCACATTGCCACTGACGGCGTGTTTGCAAATCCTGTTCGATTGGCCGACGGCAAATGGGAGATCCCGGTGGAAACCACTCTTTCCAATATCGGCGATGCCACTGTGACCTGCGGCGTGCATACCGAACTCATCGATCCCGATGGCAAAACCGTAGCCACTGGCCGCACCACGATGGATGTGCCGCCACTTGATACCGCCGTGGCGAAATTCACCATCCCCGTCAGCAATCCGAAGCTCTGGTCCGTGGACACACCAACGCTTTACACGGTCCGCACCCGTGCGCTTCTTGACGGGGTGGTTCAGGACTCCGTGGAAACCCGCTGTGGCTTCCGCACCATCCGCTTTGATGCGAAACGGGGTTTTTTCCTCAATGATCAGCCACTCAAGATCAAAGGGACCTGCAATCATCAGGACCATGCTGGAGTCGGTGTCGCGGTTCCGAATTCGATTTGGGACTTCCGCATCCGCCGCCTGAAGGAACTTGGCAGCAACGCCTACCGCTGCGCACACAATCCCCCCGCCAAGGAGTTTCTTGAAGCCTGCGACCGTCTTGGAATGTTGGTGATGAATGAGAATCGCAACTTCAATGTCTCGCCAGAGTATATCCGGCAGCTCGAATGGCTGGTCCGTCGCGATCGCAATCACCCGAGCGTGATCATGTGGTCGGTTTTCAACGAGGAAACCACCCAAGGCACCGAGATGGGCTATCAAATGGTTCGGAGGATGGCCGCCGTGGTGAAACGCCTGGATTCGACACGCCCCGTCACCGCGGCGATGAGTGGCGGCCACGACACCCCCATCAATGTCTCGCAAGCCGTGGATGTTGTGGGTTTCAACTACAGCCAGGGCATATACGACGTGTTCCACAAGACGCACCCGGATCTTCCTGTCACCAGTTCGGAAGACACTTCCGGGTTCATGACGCGAGGGGTTTATGAAACCGATCACAAGAGAAACCTTATCGGTTCCTATGACGACCAGCATGCGCAGTGGGGAGTCACTCATCGCAAGGGTTGGCGGAATGTCGTTGAGCGCCCGTTTGTTGCGGGTGCTTTTGTCTGGACCGGCTTCGACTATCGCGGCGAGCCCTCACCTTTGCAGTGGCCATCCGCCGGCTCGTTCTTCGGCATCATGGACCAGTGCGGATTTCCGAAAACCGCCTACTTCCTCCGTCAGGCGCATTGGATCAAGGATAAGCCGGTTCTTCAGCTAGTTCCACACTGGAATTGGGCAGGCAAGGAAGGCCAGAACATCAAGGTGATGGCGCTCACCAACGCAGATTCCGTCACGCTCATGCTCAATGGCAAAGTGATCGAGGAAAAGAAGGTGGATCCCATCGATATGGCCGAATTCCAGGTTCCCTATCAGCCTGGAAAAATCGAAGCCATAGGGTGGAAAAACGGCAAGGAAATCGCTCGCTTCGCCGTGGAGACCACCGGCCTGCCCACCGCCCTCGAAATCATCCCGGATCGCAAGGCGCTTGCGGGCGATGGCGCGGACGCAATGCCCGTCACCATCCGTGCAGTGGATGCCCAAGGTCGCGAAGTTCCCACCGCCAATTTGATGGTGAACTTCGAAACCCGCGGCCCCGGAGCCATCATCGGCGTGGCCAATGGCGATCCGAACAGCCATGAAGCGGAGAAGTTTTCCACTGGGTGGAAGCGCAGCCTGTTCAACGGCCTCGCCCAAGTGATCTTGCAATCCCAGCGCGATGGCTCAGGCGAGTTTGTTCTGCGTGCCACTGCGCCCGGCCTGAAGGCAGCTGAAGCGCCAATTCAAGTCACTGCCGCCGTTGCTGGGCCTGTGGTAGCAGAAGTATCTTCCGTGATGGTCCTTGCAAACTGGATGCAGTCGCCGGCATCCAATCAACCCTTGGATCCGAACGCCAAGTTCGCCGACAACGACATGAACACCTGGACCAGCGTGCAGGCGGGAGTTGCGCAGAACTTTACCGGTGGCAACTGGTCACTTCTACGTTGCCAGTTCACTCCGGTGGCGGCCATCGCCAAACAGGGAGGCATCCTTCACTTCAAGGAAATTACTGGGGCGGCCGAGCTCTTCATCGACGGCGTTAGCGCCGCAAACAAGACGGACCCCTCTCCGGCAGGCATAACAGTTACCCTTCCTCCGAAGATTGGACTCCGCACAATTTCCGTCCGCCTGAACTCCGTTGGTGGTGGCAAGGCAGGACTCACAGGATCAGTCAACTTGGAGTCCCGCGAGTAACTTCAAGATCAACCCTGCGGGAACCAACCCGCCTCGAAAGGGCTGTCCTCCCATCGGAAGCAAGCCTTGGCTGGCATCTTGAAATGGGCCAGCCAAGCGTAAGCAGCAGGCCGTAGCCGTGGGGCTGAGTTTCTGAATGCTGATTGAACAAGAAAGTTCGTCTTAAGGGGCACGGGAGTGAAACCAAAAATTCGTAATGTTTTCGTGCAATCTCCCGGTCGGGGACTAGAGCTGGGCTAAGCGAGAATCAGGGGCTCCAGGGAAGCTGCGTATGGGACACGTTGTGGAGTCCTGCGAGGGGTGAGCGCAGCCAATCAAAGCCCATTTCTCCACAACACCAGTAGGATACGATCCACAGCAGCTTGTCAGCCCTGATCTGTAAAATCAAGAAATATTCAGTAGGGCGTTACGTTTGGCTCTCACTGCGGAAATACACTGCGATGGAGTGCTTCCTAGCACCCACAAATTCTGATAAATCAAATCTCCCACACTCACCATCATGAAATCATTTAGAATACTCGGCCTCATGGCCCTCTCCATCACGGCATCCGCTAATGCAGCGGTAATGAACTACGTGATCACCGGTTACGCCACTGGCAGTAATCCGATTGTTTCCACGCGCCCTGATTCTACCACGGACGTCGTTTCTTCTGGTGGCCCCAGAAACACCATCCTCACATCAGCGGGTGCGTTTGTTGATTTCACCATCGGCAATGCAGACGCGATCGTGGGCGACAAATTCCTTGCGGCTAATATCAATGCGCTTCCCACCGTGGCAACCCTCCGCGTCACGTTGAAAGCGATCTCTGGCAGTGGCACGGAGCTGATGCTCGCCCGCACATCCAATAGCCAAGGACTCACCGATATTGGCACCATGTCGATTCTCTTGACAGGATTGAACGGTAACGACACCACTCAAATAAATAGTGCCACTTTCCAGTTCGACTGGCGCAATGCCGCGAACACCGGAGCCTTGGGTGGCAGCAATCAGATGGTTTTCACTTCCTATGACCTCGACTTTGGCCAGCGAAACAGCATTCCAACGGCTGATATTGACATCTACGGTCTCGCTAGTCCTACGGGAGTAATCGTAACCACCTCTGGTTCGAACACAGTATTCAGAGACGCACCTCCCGAAGGCAATACCGGTTTCGATGATCCATTAGGCGCATACGCATTCTTGACGGTGGCGGGGGACAACACCCAGACAATCACCGTTGATAAGACCGACGCTTCAAGTGCCTTCGGCAACCAGCTCTACATGTTCTCCTTCCGGAGCCCATCGCCCCTCATTACGACTATTCCGGAGCCATCCGCTGCCCTTCTTGGCGGTCTTGGCCTTCTCGCACTTCTTCGCCGCCGCCGCTAATCCAGCGGCATCGGACGGAACAATCAATATACGGGTCCTCGGCTTGCACCAGATCGTCTCCTGGCCCATCTCGCGCCGCAGCCGGGCG
>CALMKO010000396.1 GCA_937867415.1 uncultured Verrucomicrobiota bacterium
CGAACGCCGCGCATATTGCCAGCCGGCGCACTTAAGCGCTCTGTTGAAGCCCTCAGCCGCGCAAATTTTTTCTCTGAAATTCTTCAATGCTTTTAGTTGAAGCAGGTGGGGTGGTTATTGTTTGCTGTTAGTTTTGTGGTTTCAGGTAGGATTTACCGGATTCCCATGCTTCGGAGATTTCGACAAGGACGGCGGTGACGAGTCGTTGCAATGATTCCTCACTGGGGAAGAGACCTACGACTCGGGTGCGGCGTTTGATCTGGCTGTTGAGGGTTTCGCAGGCGTTGGAGGTTCTCAGCTTCTTGCGGTGCGCCTCGGGCAGATCGAAGACGGTGAAGCCTGCGGGGAGGTTTTCTTCGGCCCAGGCGACGAGCTTGGGTTGTTTCTCGCGCCAGGTTTGGAGGAAGACGCGCAGCCGCTCCTCGGCGTGGGGTCGGGATTCGGCGTTGAAGATGGCGGCGATTTGGGAGGCGATGAGGGACTTGAGTTCCTGCTTCGTGACGAGGTGGCCGGCGTTCTGCTGGAGGTGGAACTGGCAGCGCTGCCAGGGGCTAGAGTTGCAGGCGGCCCGCAGGGCGGCCCGCAGGGCGGCCTTGAGGCCGGAGTGGGCGTCGGAGACGATGATGTCGGGAATGCCGATGCCGCGATCCTTGAGGGCGACGAGGAATTCGCGCCAGTGGATTTCGGCTTCGGAGAGGGCGCAACTGACACCAAGGATCATGCGTTTGCCGTCGTCGCGGCTGATGCCGATGGCTTTGAGCGTGGCGCAGTCGCGGACAGTGCCGGCGATGCGCACCTTGTAATAGGTGGCGTCAAGGATGAGGTAGCGGATCTCGGGGAGAGGACGTGAGCGCCATTTGGCAAATTCCTCATCGAGCTGCTTGTTGAGATTGGAGACTTGGCCGGAGGAGACCTCGAAGCCACAAAGGTCCTCCATGACTTTGGTGACGCGCCGGGTGCTGACACCCTGGACGTAAAGGGTGGCGATGGCGGACTTGAGCGCACGGTCGCTGCGGGAGCCTTTTTCAAGAAGCGAGGTGCGGAAAGTCGTGTCACTATTGCGCACTTGGGGAACGGCAAGCTGGAGGGCACCGATGGCGGTTTGGAAGGTTCGTGATTTGAAGCCGTTGGCGTGGCCATTGCGCGCGACGCCGCGTTGGTAAGGTCCGGCACCGATGTGATTTTCACGCTCGATAAGCATGGCGGCGTTCATAAGGAGTTGGGCGATGTTGGCGAGTCCGTCGCCGAGGCCTTCGGCGAAAAGAATCTTGAGGAGTTGGTCTTGGAGGGTAGCTTCGACTTGTTCGTTCATGGTCTTGGTCTATTGGAGTAGTAAAGTCAGACGAAAGGCCTTGAACGGACGCTGCAAGCCACCCGGGAGGGCGGCGGCACCGTGCGAGAGCCCGATTGCGCTACGCTCCATCGGGCTCTCGCACGGTGAATCGCAGGTGAAATCAGCGCCTCGCTTTTACAGAAGAAAGTTTACACTACCCCAAGGCAGCCAGTTCACCGGCAAGGCGTGGATCTCCGAGCTTCAAAAGCAAGGCAACCAGATCAGCATGGATGGACGAGGCCGCTGGATGGACAACGTCTTCATCGAGCGGCTGTGGAGGAGCTTGAAATATGAAAAGCTACGCTTGTGGAGTTATCAGACCATTCCAGAACTCCGAACCCTCACCGCAGGCTGGATGGAGTTCTACAATCACCGCCGGAAGCATCAAGCGCATGACTACAGCACGCCCTGGTCAATCTACCAACCGCCTATCAGCCAAGCAGCCTGACCGGATCGGCGGTGTGGCGGGTGAGGCTCCATTCCGAGTCTTCCGCTACGCTCCAGCCTCGTCCTCCGTTGCGAGCGCCAGCGCGGAGAAACTTGACCCTTGTCTTTCATACACCAACTGACCAACCTAACACCAACCAGTCGCCGCCAGTTTTAACGATCTGAGGGACATCCCCACGCGCGGTTATAGAGCGCTCATAGCCCAAGCATCACACAATCCTCGAATTACCTAGAATTTAAGAAGCAATGTTTTGGAACTCACTTTTTCCCCGAACCTTCAAGCCATGGGAACTCCAGTGGCCAATCAAGAATCTGACCGATCTGACGGACGTCTGGCTGCTGGCGACCATCGGCATCTCGATCATTGCCCTCCTGTGGGCCTGCTACCGAACTGCGGAAGCGGTGATAAGGACGGGGCGTTATCTCAAATTCCTCAAAGGAATTAAAGACGGTGAGGCATTTGCCAACGTGCGCAATGAATGGGTGCGCAGCACAGGGCTGCCGCTTGCTCCGGCTTTCAATGAGCTACTAGTGGAAGTTCCGGTCCCCGGCAAGCCACTGGAGAGAATTCTCAAGCGTTGTGCAAACGCTTCGGAAGTCTTCCATCCATCCTCGCTGGCTCACGGCCTGGTCGGCAACCGCTTCCTATTGGCAATGCCGGGCATCCTAACTGGCTTCGGTGTTCTCGGGACCTTCGTGGGCCTGCAAATCGGCATCGGTGGTTTGGAGCTGGATGCATCGCAGATCGAAAATCTCGACAAGAGCATCGCTCCCATCATCAAGGGCTGTTCCACCGCATTCGCCACTTCGGTGTGGGGTGTGGTGTGCAGTTTGCTGTTCACCGTCATTGAGAAATTTCTCGAATGGCTGGCGCTGACACGTATCCGGCAGCTTCAGAGCCGGGTGGATGCTCTCATTCCGCGCTACACCCCTGAAGAGAGCATGATTGAACTGCAACGGGCCTCCGCAGAAACCGAAGGCGTCCTCAAGGGCTTGGCAGTGGCGATTGGCGATGAAATGCAGAAGGCGATGAACCGTCTTGGCAGCAGCATCACGGAAGCCGTCAAAGATTCGCTGGGCAACAACGCGCAGGACCTTGGCAAAATGGGAGCGGATTTGATGTCCGCAGCCCTGACGGAAGAACTCGGCAAGCTCCAGAACGCTGTGACGGGAATGGCGGACGGATTCAAGTCGGAGTTTCTGGGGGCCAGCACCGAACTCAACACCACGATTTCCGGATTTGACAAGTTGCTGGGCGGCGTGGATGCCACGGTCAAGGCATCGAGCGATGCCATGAAGCAGGCGGTCGAGCGTCTAACCGCGCATGAGGAAGTGGTCAAACATCTTGATGACGGCGCGGCCCAGCTGAAAGAAGCTGCCGTCGAACTCACGTCGATGAGGGACACATTCACTCTTTCCGCACAAAGGAACTCGGATGCGGCAAGCGCTCAGGAAAGAGCAGCAACCGTAAACGAGGAAGTGGCCAATAAACTGCAACTGGTGGGCGACAAGCTCCCGGAAGTTCAGGCGAGTCTGACTGACGGTGCCAAAATGATCGCGTCCTTGGGACAACCCTTGGTGGATCTCAAGGATCTGCTCGGAAGAACTCCCGAAGTCTTTGGTGGCCAGCTCAATACCACGCTCTCCGGGTTTGAAACCGTCATCAAGGGAGTGGATGATACCGTGCGTTCGTCACGGGATGCGATGAATCAGGCGGTGGAGCGCCTAACCGCGCATGAGGATGTGGTCACCCAACTCAAGGAAGGATCGATCCGCCTTCAGGAAGCGGCAAACGAACTCAGTTCCATGAGGGATACTTTCACGCTTTCCGCACAGAAGAATTCGGATGCGGCGGCTGCACAGGAAAAAGCGGCGAACGTCAACGAAAGCGTGGCGAACAAGTTTCAACTTGTGGGGGATAAACTTCCGCAGGTCCAGGAGGCGATCTCTGACGGAGCCAGGATCATCGCTTCGCTCGGGCAGCCCTTGCTCGCACTTAAAGACGTTTTGGATACGACGCCTCAGATTTTTGGCCAGCAGGCTGAGCTTCAGGCAGATCGTGACGAGAGACGGTCGATTCTGTTACTGGACCAAACCGAGAAGCTCGCCGCCACCGTCGCCGCTGCCGCTGATAAGTTCGCCCGGGTGGAGACACTCTCGACCAACCTCGGCACGTCCTCGGAGAACCTTGAACGAGCTGGCATATCATTGGCCGGGTTGGCAACTGCGATTGAAAATGCCTCCCTTCAACACGCCACTGCTGCCAAGTCATCTGAAAAGGCGGCTCTTGCCGGTGAGAGGGCCGCGGACAAACTTTCTCCGCTTCCAGAAACGCTCAGTGGTGTTTCGTCGACGCTCAATCAAGCGGGAGGTCAGATCAAACTTGGAGCAGAAGCAGCTAAAGAAGTCTATCGAGAGATGCTGGCGCACCAGAAGCAATGGTTCGAGGGCATCGAGGTGGGTCTCCGCGGCATGAAGGATCAGGTTCAAATGATCCTGGATGCGTATGGGGATAAGGTCGAGGGCACCACGAGGGATCACATGGTGCAATGGACAAAAGCTGTCGAGGATAGCTTGGGCAAGTTTGCTGTCCAAGTTCAGACCCTTGAGGGAGCAATCAACGATCTCACATCCGATAACCGCCGCTGATGTTTCGCCGACCAACAGACAAGACCCCAAAGAATGGTGAAGAGGAGAATCCTTTCCTCCTTTCATTCTCTGATCTGATGGCCAGCCTGCTGGCAATTTTCATCCTCGCGCTGGTGGTGATGATGATCCAGTTGCACTTGCAGAAGCGAAAGCTGGAAGAAGACCGCAGGAACATCGTCGTCATCCGGGAGCAGTATGAAAAAATGCTCAGGGAAAAAGAGGCCCTCGAAAATGAACGGAAGCGGATCCGGGTGGTTTTGGAAGAATTACGGAAAAGCCTCGATGAAATCGAAGTCACCCAGAGCGAGGTTGCCAGTGCCCTTGAGGGAGTCGGCCTAAGAGAGAAAAGCCTTGAAGGAATGCTGGAAGGCATCCAGAGAGAACTCAAGGAACAGGGAATTGAAGTGCTTGTCGCGGAAAACGGCACAGTGCTGCGGATTCCCGAAAACGCGCTGTCTTTCAAGCTCAGCGAATTCAGCATCCAAGACCTTTACAAGAACTCTGCGGACGTCATCGGGGCGGCGCTGTTGAAAGCCTTGGAAAATGATGCGAACAGAAAGCTGCTCGATACGGTTTTCATCGAAGGACACACCGACTCTGTTCCGAACCGACAGGGAATGGGAAATTGGGGCCTCAGCACCTATCGGGCAATTTCGCTATGGCTTCACTGGACGGATAATCCGGGGCGTTTCACGAAGCTGAAGAATTTGAAGACGGCAGTAAGGGAAGAAGGGGCGATCGAGCGTCCGTTGATTTCGACCAGTGGATACGCCGACACACGACCTGCCGATTTGACCAAGGCCGGCATGGCGCATCCGTTAGGAGTCGGCAACCCGGCGGATCGTCGGATTGATATTCGGTTCACCTTGGCTTCCTCCGAGAAAAAGGACCTTGGCGAACTCAAGGGACAACTGGATTCGATGAGAGCGAAGACGAGCGATCTCATCAAGAAGCTAAAGGAGGCGGAATGAACCTTGATCTCTTCAAACTCCGTCCCATTAGAACACCTCGCTTGGACGGCGCGATGTTGCAGCGGGCGGTATCGCGTATTGGAAAGATGACAGAAGGTTGGGAAGGCGATGGAACGGCTTCGTTTACAGGATTATTAGATGATTTCAGGGTTCGAATGCGATTGGGATTGCAGGAAGGTAAGTCATTTGAGGAATCCTCTAACGGCAGGCGAAGGGAGTGGATGCTGCTGAGCCTTTACCTCAATGATCTAGGTGACGAAGGATCACGGGAATGGCTGCCTCCACTGGACAAGAATGTTGTCGTTTCGGTCTTGGGCGAAGATCCCGGCAAATTGAAAAGACACATCCGGAGATTGGCAACCCAGCTTTATTTCACTCACTACGGGCGGGAACGATTGCCCTGCTTGGAGTCGATGTGTTGGATGTTGGAATTGGCATGGCGCTCAGCGCCTCACGAGAAACTCGATCCCATTTCAAAGATCTGGGCCGAGAACGCGCAAATTCTTTTTGCAATAGACGCACCAGACAAGGTGGCTGAGAAGTGGAAACCCGGCATGTCGGTTCATGAACTGGCCGACACTTTCCAGATTCACCAGGGCGGGCTATTTCGTGAGCGACTTATCGAGTCCTTGATATTGAGTCGCCTCAAAAGGCTCCCATTGGCAAACAATGATCTTGAACTCAATGATTTGGTGATTTCCGAGAAGGAGCGAAAGTTGAACTCCACATTGCCGTTAGGCGCTGCAGCCGCGCAAATTCTCGTTCATCGAAGCCAAAACGAGAATGCATCCATGGTTCCAGAGAATTGGAGCGAGCAACTCGTTACCTACGCTTGCGATCCAAGAGTTCCAAACAGTGAAATGCAGCAACGGTGGTGGGGATGGGCCACCAGTTCTGAAAAAGATGTGGCAATCAGGGCACTCAGCAAGTTAAGCCTGCAAGCATTCATTAAGCTCTTAGAACAAAGTCTTCGCGGCACGAATGCGGAACATCAATTTCCAGAGCGAAGCAGAATGCTGCTTAATCTTTTCAAGATCGGCAAGGTCATCGACGCGCGCCTGATCGTTCACAGAGATCTCAATTACCAATTGGATGCTAGGACAAAGAATGTTCTGCACCCGAGTTGGGTGGGCGGAGGGCCTCAGCACACCAGTTTCATTTGCTTGCGCTGCACCGATGATGTTTTCCTGATCGAAGGAACTCACAGTTTCGCCCTTCGCGGTTTTGTCGGGCCGAATTCATTTCCTGTGAATGGTTTTTGGAACAGCGCTCCAAAGGGTTACCACGACTCCGATTTTCGAGTGACTAAGGCGAAATGTCCAATTTACCAGCGGCACCATACCGGCGACTGGGTCTGGGATTTTGTTTATAAATTGGAGAAATATGGACCAAATTGGCGGAGATTAAGCTAAAACCCATGAATTTATTCACCCCCAATGATCCTATTGACTGGTCGTGTGATGACGGTGGGATAGTCGTCTTTTTCAAAAGACGCGGAGATTTTGAACGCGCCTCCAATGGACGAGGAACTACGAGCACGATCAAGATTTACAGTCGATTCCAGCGCTTATTGGAGTGTGGCGATGCCGACGTTGAAAGCGCATTGGGCGGCATCTACATTCCGTCACCTGATGCCGTTCGGCTCGATCAGGGAACCAGAGAACTTTTTCGTCTGCCCCCGGTTTGGCCAAGCTATTTTCGATTGGATGCTCACAGTGTTCCGAATTTGAACAACTTCGACGCGATTCTGAGCCCTGTCGATATTCATGGACACACCGTCTCAAAGTGGAGTCTGAGAGGGCCGGTTCTTGAGATCGCATCGGAACGCTACCTCCCCGACGCATCACAGTTTGCTAGCCTCCGGGCATTCGAAGAGTGGCGCGGTTTGACGGAAAAAAGGGAAACGGATCATCTTCGCTTGATTCATGCTCTAGCAGATGCTTCCGGTCACGGCTGTCGGGTCGATGTGTCACAGGCTGGCAACATCAGCCCGGTGGCCTCAGCAGAATGTTGTGTCGATGCTGAGGAACAGCCAGATGGCTCGCTGCTCCTCACCCCCTTGCCCCTGGTTTCCGGTCTTGAGAAACTCTTGAGAACCCAGTGTGGTGAAAACGCTGACCCAAGTGAGGTCTATTGTTTTTTCCGCAGGGCCATCATGGATCGCCTCGGCCAACTGGAGGGTCCAGGGAACGAGGCGGTTCTCCGGATTGGCCATGTCATCATTATTCTCGATGAAGAGCAGACGGCGCAGGCCCGGGGCATCGCTCGCGCGCCCCGGGTGCCACGTCACCAGAGGGATGCATTCCGGAGAGATCCGGAAAAGTGGCTGGCGGAGCATGTGTTCGTTCACGGTCAGGTTGAGTTCCTGCCTCGGGTCATTGGAATCGGCGAATGGAGCGGTGGCTATCTTGGAGCGGCAGGTGAACTCGGAGAAAAGATCGATTGGTTCGACAAAAAGCCGGAGGCGGTAACCGCGCCCAAGAGCGATTCCGCCGAATCCAAAAGCGGCGACGGCGAGGCTGATCGTGATTCAGGGGCTGATGACGATAAAGACCAAGGCCCCCTGGTGCCCATCATTGAAAAAAATGATGAGGAACTCGGTTGGGGGCTACGCGATGACCGTGCCACGCATCTAGAAACAGTTTGCGTCCAACCGCAGCTCGACCGCTATCCGCGGCGTCCATTTCCTCACCAAGAGGAAGCGGTTCACTGGCTGGCACGCCATGCGGAGCGATGCGGCAAGCCGGCCAGGTGGGAAGAGGGTCAGAAGTATTGGGGAGCAGGTGCGCTCCTCGCGGATGACATGGGACTCGGGAAGACCCTCTCGACTCTTCTTTTCCTGAGTGAATGGCATCAAGCATGGTTGAATAAAGTGGGTGACACTCCTCCCGCATGTCTCGTTGTTTGCCCTCTCTCGTTGGTGGACAACTGGCGGCAGGAAATCGAAATCGCCTTCACCGAAGACCTGAACCCATTCTCCCGCGTGATCCGGGCTATTCCTGACGGGAGCCTCCGTGATTTTTTTGCAACGCCTGACGGCAAGGACCGGATTAAGATTGACGGAGACCTGCCAGAGAAAGCGGTCGAACAATACGGATTACGGTTTGGCGATGGGAGTAAGGATAGTTTGGATCAGCCTGGAACGATCGTTCTAACTACCTACACGACACTGCGTGATTACCGGTTTTCGTTTGCCGGCTGCAACTGGAGCTCCGTCATTTTCGATGAAGCACAGAATATCAAGAATCCGAACGCGCTGCAAACTGTCGCCGCCAAAGCCTTGAAGGGTTTTTTCCGAATCGCCCTCAGCGGCACGCCGGTAGAGAACCATTTGGGCGATCTATGGAGCCTGATGGATGCGGTCGAACCGGGAGCACTTGGATCATTCAACGAGTTTCGCGCCGAGTGGATTCGCCCAATCCGGAATGATCCTTCACAGCTTGAAGTGATCGGCGAGGCGTTGCGCGTTCGTCTGGATCCTCTCATCCTCCGCAGAACCAAAGAGGGTTCGTTGAAAGGCCTGCCAAAAAAGAATTTCGTTCCTGTGCGACTCAAAATGACGGCCGAGCAGGCAGTGCTTTACGATGAGATTCTACACTGTGCGAACGCTCCGGTTGATGATGAACGGCCCGAGCAGCGCGCCAACCGATGGTTGGCTTCTATGTGGGAGCTGCGGAGAATTTCCCTTCATCCAGCTCTTTTGGGTGACGCTCCGGTCGAGGGAGCCTCCAACGTTCGCCGTAGCCGCGATTTCTTTTGTCGTTCGGCTAAGCTCGGATGGCTTCTTGAGCAACTCGATGGGATCAGGGCCAACGGAGAAAAAGTCCTCATTTTTTCCATTCAGAAGAAGCTGCAAGACCTGCTTTCCTCCCACCTCTCGGAGATTTACGGCGTGAAGGTTCCGGTGATCAACGGTGATACCAAAGCAATCTCATCGCGGAAGCCCAACGAAACCCGACTGGGATTGATTGCCGGATTCTCCAACACCGACGGATTTGGAATTTGCGTTCTCTCGCCCATCGCGGCGGGTGCCGGACTGAACATTACGGCGGCAAACCATGTCATCCACCTGGAGCGTCATTGGAACCCCGCCAAGGAAGACCAAGCGACAGACCGCGCATACCGCATCGGTCAGACCAAGGATGTTCACGTTTACCTTCCGATGCTGGAACATCCGACGAGGGAAATCACCACGTTTGATACTGGTTTGGACCGCCTGATCAGTCAGAAGAAGCGTCTCGCTGGATCACTTGGTTTGATCCCCGTGCAGCCCGTTAGCATGGATGAACTCGTCGATTCCGTGATCAAAGGAGCGGCAAATCAGACTTCCAATCCTCCCGTCTATTTGAGCGCCGATTCAGCCAGCAAACTCTCGTGGGAGCTTTTCGAGGCGCTGATTGCAGAGATCTTCGACCGGGAATCAGACCGTGTCATCCTAACCTCACGCGGCAGGGATCACGGGGCGGATGTGGTCGCAATTGGTCATGGCGGAAACGAAAACGTGCTCATCCAAGTCAAAACCACCAGATCCGACAAACTCGACAGCGAGGAAGCCATCCGGGAAGTGGAAGGATCATTGCGTTATTTCGAATCAACCCTTGGTCTCAAATTCACGGGAAAATGTCTTCACACAAATGTTCGTAGTTTTTCGAAGAGGACTCGAAAAGCTGCGGCGATTTACGATGTCCGTCTCGAAGGTGAAGACTGGTTGCGCAAGGCGCTGAACAAGCATCGAATCCGAGTGGCGGATGTGGTTGTGAGGAATTCACAAAGGCAAACCGTTTAAACCAATCATTTGCTGTCACATGTGAAAGGAGTCGCAATGAATAACTCTTCCATGCTTTTGGTACGCGACGTGGAGTGCCCCCGAAAGTTGATCCACTCCTTATGAGAGTTTTTTGTTAGTTTT
>CALMKO010000397.1 GCA_937867415.1 uncultured Verrucomicrobiota bacterium
AGGACGAGAAAAAGGAGGACGAGAAAAAGGAGGACGAGAAAAAGGAGGACGAGAAAAAGGACGGCCAGAAGGACCCAAAAGACCAGAAGGAAGATCAGGATTCGAAAGACGGCGAAGATTCCAAGGAACAGAAGGACCCAAAAGATTCACAGGAAGGCAAGGATCCAAAAGATCAGAAAGACGGCAAGGAATCCAAAGAAGGAGATAAGCCGGAAGAATCGAAGGATCCGAAAGAAGGTGAAAAGAAAGACGGCGATAAGCCCGGAGAGGGTGAAAAGAAAGAAGGGGAGCAAGCCAAAGACCAGCAAGTAGGCAAAGAGCAACCCGGGGAGGAGAAGCCCGGGGAGATGAGCAACGAGCGGGTTCAAAAGCAGGAGATGACACCCGAGGAGGCCAAGCAGTTGCTGGAAGCTTTGCGTAAAGACGAGCGGATGGTGATCCCCATTCCTCAGCCTCAGCGAACCCGGCAAACCACACCCGATAACTCAACCAAGGGCAAAACATGGTAATCTTGATGCAGTCCCTCATGAGAGCGCTCGCCGCCTTCATACTTCTAACCCACTTGAGCGCCGCTGCCGAAATCCAGGCCCAGCTGGATCGTGAATCAGTCCCCGCCGGAAATGGCGCGCTTCTCACCGTCCGGATCGAAGGGCGTGCGCAGCCGCCTGTCATCCCGGCCGTCCCGAATCTCATCGTGAATTCCCGTGGCCAAAGCACCCAAATGCAAATGGTCAATGGCATGACATCCGTATCCACCACCTATACCTATGCAGTCGGCTCGAATGCTCCGGGTGACTATGTCATTCCCCCGATCGAAGCGATGGTGGGAAATCAAAAGGTCGCGAGCCAGCCACTGAAGCTCAAGGTGCTGGACTCAGGAGCCGCACAGCCACCTGCGGGGATGGCTCCGACCCCGCCCGGCATGCCACAAGCTGCCGAAGAGGAATCTGGAGATGCAGGGGAGAAGCGCTTCGGCTTCCTCACGGTTGAACTGGCCGATAGCGAACGCAACCATGTTTATGTTGGAGAAATCGCCCCCGTGCGGATCCGGGCATGGCTCCCTGCCGATTCACGCGCGAACCTGCGCAGCGGAATCCAGCCCGAGGGCAAGGCCTTCACCCTGCACAACGTCAGTGACCAGCCACAGCAGACTCAGGAAATGCGTGATGGGAAGCGCTACCTCGTTGTGACTTGGTTCGGCGGTATTTCCGCGACCAAGGCGGGCAAGTTCCCCGCATCACTCTCGGTCAACGCCACCGTGGCCGTTAGGGATGCCTCTGCCCCGAAGCAACCGCGCCGGCGGATGGGCGGGCCTTTTGATGATCCGTTTTTCGACAGTGTATTTGATCAAATGAATGCACCCATGATTCAGAAGGACGTCACCCTCAAGTCGGACGATCAAGAGATCGAGGTGCGCGCGCTGCCCACCGAGGGACGCCCGGCCGGATTCACGGGAGCGGTCGGCGAATTCAAGTTCGACCGAGCGGAAATCCCGAACCGTTGGAAAACCGGTGAGCCGCAACAGATCACCGCGCAGCTCAGTGGCTCTGGGAACTTCGCCCTGATGAATGCTCCCGAACTCAGCCCTGCCGATCCATGGAAGACCTATCCGGGCAAGGATCAGTTCTCGGCAGGCGATCAAGCGTCGTTCTCGGGAAGCAAGTTGTTTCGATTCAGTGCGGTGCCGCGTAAGGGGGGGGCACAGGAGGTCTCGTTGGCATTCAGTTATTTCGATCCCGCCAAGGAATCCTACGAGACGATTCGCAGCCCGGTGCAAAAAATTGAAGTGACCGGGGAAGATCTCGTCGAGGTGGAGACCGCCGCCGCGCCCGTGGTCAAGGAGCCTGAAAAGAAGGCGGCTGGATTGGTCGGGCAACACCGGGAAATGTCGCGGAGCGGGTCCTTGGTGCCGCTTGTGTCCCGGCCCGAATTCCCTCGTATTCTGAGTCTCGCAGGTGCGCTTGGGGTGTTAGGTGGAATTCTGGCAGCTTGGCGGAACCATCGTGCGAATCCCGAACGGCTCGCCAGGCGGGCGCTGGAAAAGGCAACGCGGCAGGCTCTTGATTTGGCGGTAAGGTCTGCTGCGGCGGGTGAGGTGTCCGCTTATTTCGGCGCTGCCCGGCTGGCCCTTCAACATCAGTTGAGCGGTTTGTGGAACCAACCCGCACAGGCCATCACGCTTGCTGAAGTCCAGGCGCGGCTTGCGCCGGATTCCCCCGTGGCCCGCTTTTTTCAAGAAGCGGATCGCCACGAATACAGCCGCCAGGGCACGGGCGAAGTCCTTCCTCAGTGGCGGGCGCTATTCGACGACGCCATGGCCTCAATTACCCCACCGACCCGCTGAAATGAATCGATCAATCCTCGCTCTTTTGCTTTGGCTCTGCATCGCTGCGCGAATGGTTTCCGCCACGCCCCTTGAGCAGGCAAACCAGCTCCATCAATCCGGCGACTTTGCCGCGGCCGCCTCGGCTTATGAGGCGATTCTCCAACAAGGCGGCCCCCGGGCCAGTATCTACTATAACCTTGGTAACAGCTATCAAAGCCTGAAAAAATACGGCCCCGCGATCCTGGCTTACGAGCGGGCGCGTGTCATCGATCCGCGTGACCCGGATCTGTTAGCCAACCTCGCGCTTGCCCGCAAGGCGGTGGCGGTGGTGGAAGACGTGACCATTCATCCGTGGGTCCATGCCGTCGTGCATTACCTTAGCCGGAATGAATGGTCATGGATTGTCGCGGGCGCGGCCTTGACGCTTGGCGGGCTCGGGTTGGCCTGTGGCGTGGTTAGATTGCCGCGCCGGTTTTCCTTTGCCGCTGCGATACTGGCCAGCCTGCTTCTCGGGCTCGGCGCAGGCGTCCTCTACCTGCGCAAGGGGGAATCGACGCACGGTGTGGTCCTGTCGGAAAATGCAGCCGTGCGGATCTCGCCTTTTGAAAAGGCGGATTCCATCGGCACCGCCGCCCAAGGCCGGGTGGTGAAGATGGGGGCGAAGCGCGGAGACTTCCAGTATGTGGAGGTCCCTGGTTCCAGCTTGCAGGGGTGGTTGGCGGCCAAGGATCTTGCAAGGGTTTTGAGTCCATAAGAATCCACCCCTGAGAACCTCGCTAGTCGCAAAATGTTCGTTGAGACAGAACCGATTTTGCGGCCGTGTTGTGTTGGGTTATGAGAGTGGTTCTTGGCCTCGAATTGGGCCGGGGTGCGGTAGCCTGGTGAGGAATGTTACCCGTGGTGCTGATGAATGAGTGGTCTTTGCAAAGTGCGAAGCTCCCTGCAAAGGCCTGGCATTCACTTCAACGACATGAGCGCCGTCGTTTACCACCGTGTCCGGCAATTTGAATTTCACCCGCCACTACGGCGGGTTGGGGCAGATTGCTTGTCACACTCCAGCGCCACCCTTGCCAGCTACCATGATGCCCACGCTCCGCTAAATCGTGAATCCAGTCACGTTACCAGCTGGTCACGGTCCGGAAGGCGCTGACGCGCGCGGCGAGCTCCTCTTCCGTTAGGCTTTCCATCCGCCGGGTGGAGAAGGCTTCGCAGGTGAAGGAGGCAAGGATCGATCCTTGGATGATCGCCTGGCGGAGGACCGGAGCTGCGTAGGGTGGGTGGCCTTGTGAAGCAAGGTAACCGGCCATACCTCCAAGAAAGGTGTCTCCCGCGCCAGTTGGATCGGCAAGGGTTTCCAAGGGATAGGCGGAGCAGCGGAAGATCTCGCCGTCTGCGGAGAAGAGCATGGCTCCGAACTCGCCGAGCTTGATGACGACGTTGTTGGGGCCTTTTTCCAGAAGAGTGCGGCCTGCCTTGACGAGGTTGGAAGTGCCTGCAAGGTCGCGGGCCTCACCTTCATTGAGGACGAAGATATCCAGGTGGGGCAGCACGTCGTGGAGGCGCTCGTTGGCGATTTCGATCCAGAGGTCCATGGTATCTGCGATGACGAAGCGGGCGTGCGGTCCATCGCACTGGGCGAGCATTTCCAACTGGTTGTCTGGTGACATGTTGGCAAGCACGACGATGGGTGAGGTGGCGGAATCCGCAGGGACCTTGACCTGCCAGTTTTCCAGAACATTGAGTCCCACGCGGTGAGTGGTGCGTTCGTTCATGTTTGCGTGGTATTCGCCCGACCAGGTGAAGGACTCGCTCTCCGAGCGTTCCACTCCGCTGAGGGTGACTCCACGGTTTTCCAGCATGCTGAGGTGTTCTTTGGGAAAGTCGTGGCCGATGATTCCGATCAGGTTGACCGGTTCGCTGAAAAACGAGGCGGCGAGGGCCGCGTAGGCAGCGGAGCCACCGAGCAGGTTCTGAGCTTCCGCTTCCGGGGTCTTGACGTGGTCGATGGCGATGGTGCCGCCGATGATGATGGCTGGGGACGTGGTGGACATGATCGTGTGGGCTGGGGTGGGTGCTTGAAAGGCGTGGGCGGAGAGACAACAAGGTGCGCGGGCGATTGACAAGCCTGCGCTACGAAACAAAAAACCGACCGGACTCCGCCTGGAGTTCGGTCGGTGGTGGTGCCTTTGGCGGGGATGATTCCAGAGGCTTGGAAAATCAGCATTACGCCTTGCCAGGGATAGGCGGCACTTCGGCAGGGAGGGTGACTTCGCCCTTTTCGAAATCGAGTGCCGTCGGGGTGCAGGCGTAGTTGTAGTGGGGCGACTCGGTGTTTTTGACCAGGTCGTTCCAGCGCACCAATTCTCCCGTGTATGCGGCGATGCGGCCCATGATGGCCACCAAGGTGGACTCGGCAATGCTCTTTGCGTCGTTGATCGGTTTGCCGGTCATCACGCTGCGGATCATATCCACGTGTTCCTGGACTTGGCCGTTGTCGGTATCCAACTTGATCTCCGGAATACTGACTTCTTTGCCTTTGAGTTTGCCGCCGCCGTAGCACACGCCCTCGGTGCCGGTGAAGAGCTCGCCAATCCGGCCGTAGCTTCCGGCGAGTTGGCGACATTGGCTGTGGATGTGCACGTCATCGCCAAAGTCGAGGTCCACGCTGAAGAAATCAAACATGTTACCGGTTTCCCGGCGTGCCCGACCGCCGAAGCCGATGGCGGTGACTGGCAGGCGACCGAGGAACCAAACCGCTACGTCAAGGTTGTGAACGTGTTGTTCGACGATGTGGTCACCGGAGAGTTCGTTGAAATTGAGCCAGTTGCGAGCGAGGTAGCTGGCATTGGACTCGCCCTCGTTGCGGCGCTTGATCCATGGGACCGTGCCGTTCCACTGGACCACGCCGCCTTTGATTTCGCCGATGGCACCGGCGTCGATGAGTGCCTTGTTGCGGAGGTATTCCGCCATGTGGCGGCGCTGGGTGCCTGCGACGACGGCCAGGCCTTTCGCCTTCGCCTTCTCACCGGTGGCGATGACCGCGCGGGCACCGACGGGGTCTACGGCGACGGGTTTCTCGATGAAGCAATGTTTTCCTGCTTCCACTGCGGCGTCAAAATGGAGAGGACGGAATGAGGGTGGGGTGGCCATCAAGACGTAGTCGCAACCGCTGGCGATGACATTCTTGTAGTTGTCGAAGCCACCGAAGCAGCGTTCAGGGGCGAGCTTGTGCGCTTTGCCGAGGGCGTCCGCCTTATCTTTGAAGGCATCACCGGCCGCGACCAGCTCAGCCTCGCAGCCGAGGATTTTGCAGGCAGCCATGAAATCCTTGACCGCCGCGGAGCCGCGACCTCCGCAGCCGATGACCCCGAATTTCAGTTTTTGCGCTCCCGCGCTGGGTTCGACGGCGAAGAGCGAGCCGGCAGCGAGGCCTGCGCCCACCAGGGTGGTGTTTCCGAGAAAGGAGCGACGTGTGATGATTGGATTCATGGGGTAGTTGGGTAGTCTAAGGCTAAGGTGGGTTGGTTTCCAGTGGCCCCTTACGCCGTGGTGGTCCGGGTTCTTTCGACCGCACTGCAACAATCCGCAGAAACTTGAAAGTTTTCCGGCTTTCGAGCATTAATCGAAGAATCTTACCCATGAAATTCTTCAGACTGCTCATCTTTCTATCGTGCGGAGTGTCTGGCCTGCAGGCCGCTCCCGCTTTCGCCACCATCGACGAGGCGATCGCCAAAGGGGATCTCAATGACGTGCGCCTCCATGTGGCGGCGGATCCGGCGAGTTTGAACAAGGGAGGGCGCGAGAACTCCCGACCGCCTCTTGAGCAGGCGGTGATGCGGAATAAGACCGAAATCGCGGTGTTTCTCATCGATTCCGGAGCGGATACGCAGACCGTCAATGCGTCGAAACGCACCCCGCTGCACCTGGCGGTGGATCGGAACAACCCGCAGGTGGCAGCCGCACTGCTGAAGGCGGGAGCCAAGCCGAACGAGCGCGACGGCGAAGGCTGGACGCCGCTGCACCATGCCGCTGCCAAGAATCAACTCGAAATGGCGCGTGCCTTGCTCGCCGGAGGGGCTGACCTCAAGATTCTGAGCGAACTCGGCGGCACCCCTTTGCATGAGGCTGCGGCCAGTGGTGGGAAGGAACTCATCCAGCTCTTCCTGGAGCACAAGGTGGATCCAAGCGTGAAGTCGAAGCAGGGGGTGACCGCTCTGGACATCGCCAAGGAATACAAAAATCAAGCCGCCATCGAGATTCTCTCCAAGCTCTGAGTTGGGAAACGCGGGCGATGGTTTTTTCGTTGAGCCCTCTTTCGAGCTTGGCAGTTGCAAAATCTCTCGAAACGATGTCCGGGATGGTTGGTAAAATCCGAGAGTTCGAAGGGCTGCGCGTGAAGGTCGATGATGTGATCTACATGCCGAGCTTGGATGCACCCAGCGAGAAGCCCCACCCATTCGTGTATTTCATTTCCATTCATAACGACTCGCCCGTGCCCATCACCATCCGCGGGAGGAAGTGGGTCGTGCAGGAGGACCAGGGGGAGATTGCCGTGGTCGAGGGCGACGGGGTGGTGGGCCAGACGCCGCTCATCGAGCCGGGTGGCTATTTTTCCTACAACAGCTACCACGTCGTCGCCCGCGGTGCGCTTGCCTCTGGTGCGTTCTTCGCGGAGACCGCTACGGGGGAGTGGGTTTTCTCAAGGATCCCCGAGTTCCGCCTGGATGTGCCGGAGTGGGCCTGACCGATGTTTCTAACACAGAACACGATCCATCAGGACGTCGTGGATTTCTGAAAAGGTGTTAGGGACAATCTGGCTTGGAAAACAGATCCCGATTTTGAGGGCGTCCGGGCGGCTGAGGGAAAGCATCCGGTCATAGAACCCGCGACCACGTCCAAGGCGGCCGCCCTGGAGGTCGAAGGCCAGCCCGGGACAGATGAAGGCGTCGATGCTTGCGACGGGCACCTCGGCTGAGCCATCTGCCGGTTCGAGGATGCCGAAGGCTCCGGGGCGGAGGTCCTCACCGGTGTGGAAGGTCAGCGCATCACCGCGGACTTTGGGAAAAACCCATGTGATGAGGTCATGGCGTTGAATGAATGCCGAGAGGTCGATTTCGCCGGGGAGCGCGGAATAAATGGCGATGATGCGCAGCGATTGATTTTCTGTAAGCCATTGGTGAATAGCACTTTGTGCCGTTTCCGAGGTGGCGGGAAGTCCATGCAGCGCCTGTCGCATGAGCTTGCGCAGCGCTGCTTTTGGGGAAGGTGAATCATGAATTGCCACTTGCCAAGGACCAAGGTTCTCCCATCCTTATTCCTGAAGATGCGTGTTTGGCAAGTCGTAGCATGTTTTGTGTTGATGCTTTCCACCCTCCGTGCTGAGGAGGGCGGGGGAGCGTTTGCGTGGAAAGCGCCCAAGGTCGTGGCGAGTCTCTATACCCGGGAGCTTGGGATGTTGGATTCTGAGCGCGAGGATTACGCCACGAACCTGGCGGTATATGCGGCGAACCAGGTCGCGGCCTCGAAGGCGGCGCTCGCTTCCTTGGACGAGGCTTACCGGGTCATTGCGTTGGCGCTCCAGCTTTCGCCCCGCAACAAGAGGGCCTTGGTTTTGAGCTTCCAGTTGTCCAAGGGGGTTTTACCTGAGGCCACATCGGGAAACTACAGCCCGCAAGGGC
The DNA here is from genome assembly GCA_937867415.1 of uncultured Verrucomicrobiota bacterium. Classification (GTDB taxonomy): domain Bacteria; phylum Verrucomicrobiota; class Verrucomicrobiia; order Verrucomicrobiales; family Akkermansiaceae; genus Luteolibacter. The sequence continues at coordinate 8,005 of CALMKO010000397.1, forward strand.
TCGCGCGCTTGATGCTGACCCGCGGGCAGTTGTTGGCGAAACAAGGAGGTGAGGAAAACAAGCATCTAGCCCGTTATTTCATCCAACTCGCGGCAGAGATGGACCCCAAGAATGAAGACGCGGTGTATGCCAGTGAGTTGCAGCGCCTCGACCACGGGGCCCTCGACTGGTCGTCCATCACCCAGCCGCCGGAACCGAAGCCCGAGGTGGAGCCCGAGGTGGAGCCCGAGGTGGAGCCCGAGCCATGAACCGTGTGGAATCTTGATCGATGGCTGAGGAAATCGAGCGTAAGTTTCTCGTGCGGGATGAGTCGTGGCAGGACGGCAGCCCGGGGGTGAGGATCGCCCAGGGCTACCTCTGTGCCGATCGCCACCGCACCGTGCGGGTGAGGATCGCCGGGGAGACTGGATTTCTCACCATCAAGGGACCCACCGAGGGAATCCGCCGTGCCGAATTTGAGTATGAAATCCCCGCAGAAGAAGCCTGGAGCCTGCTTGCGCTGTGCTTGCCGGGAGTCATTGATAAAACCCGCTACCGGATTCACTACGGCGGGCATGTCTGGGAGGTCGATGTCTTTCATGGCGACAATGCGGGCTTGGTCGTCGCGGAGGTGGAGCTTGCCGATGAGTCGATCTCACCGGAACTCCCGAACTGGCTGGGTGCGGAGGTCTCGTCGGACCCGCGCTATTTCAACTCCCAACTCGCCGTGATGCCTTACAAGCGCTGGTGATTCCCGCTACCATGGGCCTTGAAATCAGGCGGGCGCGGACCGTTACCGATCCGCGCCCGAGATTACACATTTTCCCCCCAAAAGTCCCGTAGGTCTCTGCGAGGCGCTGCATGGACTTCCCCCCGGAGATCGATGCGGCCTGTTGCAAAAAAATGCGGGACAGGATATGTTTGGAAAGGTTTTCAGTTCACCGTGGTGCGCTGTCGCCTTTCGTTGGATGTAAGATGACCCAAAAATTTAGCTTTTGGAAGGTAATTGGGGTCTCGATATCGGACAAGTAGTCCCAAAATCGGCCACAACCGCCTGAGCACGAGTGACGCGGGACGAGTGATTTAATGGGAATCCACCCGTCAGGCCGTCGCCACGACTTGATACCAGCGCCCGATGTCGTCGGACTCGGCAGGCGTTGTCAGTCGATCATGGGTGTAGTGGATGGTAAATCCGGCTTCCTTGAGCAGCGCTGGGTAATTGTGGGAAAGGGAAAGCTCGTAACCATAGGGAAAGGTTGCCGGTTCCGTGGCGAGATCGTGATCGGCAGCCATGCTTTCGGTGAGGGAAACGACGCACGGCGAACATTTGGCGGCGAGAAACTTCAGCAGCTCTAACAGTTCGGGGCGCGTGAAGTATTCGAGCACCCCGCCGTTTGCGATCACGACTGTTCCCGGGGAGGCATGATCGCGGAGCCATTTTCCGGCATCGCCGTGGTGGAAGGTCAGGGTGGGGAGGTGGGAGTAAATCTGGCGATTGTTCTCCGTTTGCGGGAGATTCATGTCGATGCCGTGGAAAGCGGGAATGCTTGTCAATTCTTTGCTGAAGTGTTCGAGGATTTTTCCATCGCCCGAGCCGAGTTCGACCAGTTGCTGATAGTTGTTGCCGGTGTCCTCCACCGCTTTGAGGGTTTCTCTAACAATTCCCGAGTGATAGGTCAGGAACAGTGTCTCGTAGCGGTGGGAAAAGCCCGTGTAGAACTCGTCCGAAACGGGGGATGACCAATAGTCGCCGAGAAAACGTGTGATCAACGAGTGGTCTTGATCTTCGATTGCCTTGAAGAACAGTCCATTGCGGATGAGTTTGCCGACAGCGTTGAGCGGCTGGCGGTAAGGAGCGGCTTTGATGCGGGTTGCGTAGGCAGGGAGCAGCCGCATCAGGAATTTGCCGGATCTTCCTTTGATCCAGCGGGAAAACGGTAGTTCTGAAGCACTGCGGTAGGCGCGAATTTGTTGACTCATGAAGGGGAACGGGGGCGTTGGAATGAAGTATCCATTTTGTCGAAAGCTTGTCGAGCAACGGGTTTTTCGCCGGCGTGGGTTTCTCCGGGGATGTTGCAGTTGGTTCATGCACGGTAGGCGAATGGAAAGCTTGTAGCGGCGCGTCTATGACCGCCGATGCGACTGAAGAGGCGGTTCCCTCTTTGTTCATCCGCTCGGGCGCTCACAGAGACGCCCCTACAAGCAACTCAAGCGCGGTTGGCGAATGGAAAGCTTGTAGCGGCGTGTCTATGACCGCCGATGCGACTGAAGAAGCGGTTCCCTCT
>CALMKO010000398.1 GCA_937867415.1 uncultured Verrucomicrobiota bacterium
CCCCGGAGCACCCGGAATTTTCTTGTTCACCTTCCAAGCCCCCGACCCCCGCCATCCCCCAAATAGGTGATGCGCCCGGGCTGGCTAGGCCATGGGGGAAAGGCTCTTGTTCTAGGATAACCCAAGCGTCACCTGCTTTCGATTAGGTCCGCGCCCAGTAACCCTCCTCTCCAGTTACCGCCACCAAGCAACCCCCAAAACCGCCATCCCATGAAATCAAAACGCAATCCATTCCTTTGTCCGTCCGCCCTCGCGGCCGCCACCCTCGCCCTTGCGACCACCTCCGCAATCGCGCAGACCCTGCTGTTTTCCGATAACTTCAACACGCCAGCCTTAGGTAACGGAAACTTCAACAACGATATTGCTACGGACCAGTCGGGCACTGCGGCGACAAAGACTTACACCACCGTCCTCGGCGGCGGCTGGGACGGCGCGTATCAACGCGGCAACGGCGGCACGTGGCTGATGTATGCGGGCACCGGTGGCTTTGGCTCAATCAACATGCGCGGCAGCTTGAACTATGACATCGCCGTCGAAGCCAACACTCTCAACTCGCCCTTGGAGATCAAGTTCAATATCAGCGTCACGAATGGCTTGGATCCGAGTAACTGGACCTCCTTCACCATCGGCGACCAAAACCCATTCGTCAACGCGGGCAGCGTTGGCTTCGGCGCTCTCTTCCGGGACATCGGAGGAACCCAGCAATTCTCCAATGGTGTGGACCTTGGTGGCTCCCCCTCCTTCACGGATGGCCAGCTGATCACCTTCGTAATCTCGAATGCCGCTGAAACCGGTTCCGCCTTCAACAGCAATGGCGCGTCCGATGTCGTCAAAATGTATGTCAACGGCTCATTGACCGACACCTTCACCGGCTTGGACCTCGATACCACCGATCAGTTCATCAGCTTCCACGCAAATGGAACGGTCGCGAACATCGACAACCTCACCATCACCGCAACGGCTCCACCCCCAGCCACTATCTCGGGCACGTGGACAAATCTGGCTGGCGGTCCATGGAGCACGGCTGGCAACTGGCTTGGCAACCTTGTCGCCACCGGCAGCGGCAGCACGGCGGATTTCAGCACGCTCAACATCACCGCAGACACCACGGTCGACCTCGATTCAGCGCGGGTCGTCGGCAACCTGGTCTTCGGCGATACGAACCCTACGTCAGCCGCAGGCTGGACGCTGACGGATAACGGGACGCCGGGCAATATCCTGATTCTGGCCGGCTCCACTCCCACCATCACGGTGAACGCGCTCGGCGACACAAGCACGGCGACCATCAGCGCCGCAGTCGCGGGTTCGGCAGGCCTTACCAAATCCGGCCTCGGCACACTCACCCTCACTGCCGCGAATACCTATATCGGCACAACAACAGTCAGCGAAGGCACTCTGCTCGTCAGTGGCCAGAGTTACTTCAACATAGGCCGGACGACCACGGTGGAATCGGGCGCCGTTCTCGAACTGAATGACTCCAACAACACATTCAGCACCTCCTTCCCCGTATCCACCGTTAACGGCGCCGGGACATTCCGGCTTTCGGGCAGTTCCTCCATTAACCAAGCCTCAGGCGGAGGAGGTGGAAGTAAGCTCAATTTTGCGCTGGGGTCGGGCGGTCTCATCGACCTCCAAGGCACCTCCTCAATCGTCAATGGCGGTTGGCAAGTATTGAATTGGGCCAACAACCGTGCCGATATGAACATCGAAAGCAACGCCACGCTTGATCTCTGGGACGGAAACAATGTGGTTGTCGACGCACTGGATGGTTCAGGCACGATCACCAAAACCTACCTCTTTTTTGGCCCGCGCACGTTGACGCTCGGCATCGATGATGGCAGCGGTGATTTTAGCGGCACGATCACCAGTGAAATTGACGTGGTGAAAGCCGGCAGCGGCACCCAAACCCTCACCGGCACGCTCAGCTACAGTGGCAACACCACCGTTCAAGCAGGAACCCTCAGCATCGGAAGTGGCGGCAGCCCCACCAATCTTTCGGACAGCGCCACGGTCTCAATCGCTTTTGAAGCGACGATGAATCTGAACTTCACCGGCAGCGACACCGTCGGTGCCTTGGAAATCGACGGGTCCGGCCCCCTACCCAGTGGCACTTACAACTCGTCCCACCCGACCTACGGTTCCTATTTCACCGGCAACGGCAGCCTGGTCATTCCAGCCACAGCCACCCCCTACGAACTGTGGGCCAATTCGTTCGACCCGGCCATCGGCTTACCCGCCGGGGATGATGACAACGACGGCGTCACTAACTTTGAGGAATACGCCTTCGGCCTGATTCCGAACAGCGGCGCATCCGTCAATCCCATCGCCAGCTCGCTCAACAGGACCACCGGCAAGTTCAGCTACACCCGCCGCACCGGCAGCGGTCTGACCTACTCGGTCTGGTTCTCCACCGATCTGAACAGCTGGCTTGAGGATACCAGTGCTGCGGAAGGCGCTCCCGTCACGAGCGGCGACAACGAAACCGTCGAAGTCACCCTCTCGGTCCTCCCCGGCAATCCCTTGCCCGCCAAACTCTTCATCCAAGTCCGCGCCGACTGAATTTCTCTCCTGAATCCAAAACCAACCCCGATCAAAAAACCAAAAATGAAATTAAGAACCATACCCCTCGCCGCCCTCGCGGTATTCACCGTCGCAGGTCCGGCTTCGGCCGCAAGCACCTTGCTGTTCGCCGATAACTTCAATGAAACTCCAGCTAATGAAGTTGCTTCGACCTTCAACGCCAGCCTGGCTGGATCACAGTCCGGCTCTATTGGAACGACAACTTACAGCGTCCTCGGATCCGGAAATGCGGCCCAGCACAGCAATGGCGGCAACCAATTGACCCTCGCTAACTTCGCCGGCTTTCCTTCGACGAATACCGGCCGAGTCAGTTTGGACCACAACTTCGCCACCCAGGCGAATAGCTTGAACCAAGCGTTGGTGTTCAGCTTCCAGATCAAAAGCATCACAAACTTCGCCGCCGATACCGAGAATTGGGGTTCGTTCACCGTTGGAAGCACCCAGAATCCATTCGTCACCAGTGGTTATGCGGGCGCAATCTTCCGTGCAAACGGCGCGACCCAATCGTTCGCCGCCGGTAACACTCCTACCAGCACCGCAGCTTGGAACGCAGACGATTACGTCACCATCACGCTCAGCGGCCTCGGTGGCGTCGGCTCGGCGTTTAGCACCAATGGATCGGAAGCCAAAATCCAGATCGGCTCAAACGTCATTGGAACGTATGACATCGGCCAACAGTCTGTTGCCTATCTAACATTCGGCGTCGCCAGTCCCCAAGACTTCGGAGTAGCAAACTTCGACAACCTCAGCGTCACCGCCATCCCCGAGCCCGGTGCCGCACTTCTCGGCGGACTCGGCATGCTCGCGCTACTGCGGCGGAAGAGGGGATTTTGAATGCTGAATGTTGGATTTTCAATGGAAGAGAGACAGACAAACCTTGATCGCTTGTCTCTTCCTGAAAACTTCCAACTGAAAACTAGCAACTTCCTCCAACACTTTGCCTCGTGATGGGGCAATCCCAGGGCGGCGCGCGGTTATTGGGTTTTCCGCGCGCCGCCCTTTTGTTTCAAACTCACGACTGAATAATCCAATGCCGTCCGCCCTTCGCTCACTCGCAATACTCGGCTTACTCGCCGTTTCCGCGATTCAA
>CALMKO010000399.1 GCA_937867415.1 uncultured Verrucomicrobiota bacterium
GGTTGATTCTCCATTTCTCAAGTGGTGGCTCATTTACTTTGGGGCGCTCGCCTACGGATGGTGCCCGCTTGCGGGAGTTTGCTTCATCCTGCTCATTGCATTCGCGGGCGACTCGGGAAGGTTCAACGCCGGGTGTTTCAGCACGCTTCTGGAAGTTTGCATGGTGCTGTTTGTCTGGCCATTGATTGTGATCGCCGTTCTTTCGGCATTGTTCGGGTTATTGCCAGCCCCCGCGGCCACCACAGTCATCGCTCTGCCACCAGTCCGATTTTCGGGGTCCGCCTCACCGCTCATCCCATGTCCTGTCAAGGCACCTCTTGTTCCAGCCCGAGCTGGGTGCAGAGTGCGGCCAACGCACTTGACAGGGACTCCCGGGTCTTACCCTCAAGCAGGTGCTTGCGCTCGGCTTCATCTCCACCAATGCCCCGACGCAAGGCATCCAGATAACCGCCGAGCGCCGCGCCATTGTTTTTCCGGATGAAGTAATAGGTGAGGAGCGCGGAGGAATTGTATATATCATATGCATTTTGTTGGCCGAGAGCGGATTTCCAATCTTCGGGTTTCATTTCCATCAAACGATGCGGAGGGATGATTCTGACCCGGTTGTCGCGTCCGTTTTTGCTCCACTTGAGCAAGTAATCACGCATTCCGACTCCGTGATTCACCAGGGTGTAATTGCCTTGTGCATAGGGAATCGAGGCCATGAATTCAGCGATGCCCTCGCTCGCCCACATCGGCATCGGACCATGCCAGCGGTCCATAAGTTGATGGGTAACCTCGTGTTTCAGAACAAACAGTTTCTTTTCATAATCGAGTTTGAGCTTCCCCTCCTTCTCCTCGATGCCGAAATTGGGAAGCTGCAGCAGCATGCGTCCCGACCAGCCGACGTAGTACCCACCGCTGCCATTGGCTCCGCCGGCGCGGGCGTAGCCAGCGGCGTCGCGGAAGAGGTGCACATGATATGGCTCGCGCTCGCCTCCCGCATGCAGGCCCAGCGGAATCGCAATGAGCGCCGCACGGGTGCCTTCAAGAACCTTGGTAATGTCATTGATGACGGACTGTGGAAGCCTGATATCCGAAGTGATGATGAAATTCGAGCTTTGGTGAACGAAAACGCCGTCCTTCTCACTGATCAACTGGACGTTTCCCGCTTGAGCACCCGCTCTCTCAGGCCATGGGGCGATGCGCGCCGGATGAATGAGTGGCCGACGTGGATCCTTACGCCAGTGGCGGATGGTTTTCACATCATCCGGGGCCAAGTCCGCGAGAGGAATCACTACTGGTGATTTTCCGGGTCTCGTGAAGGTGGCGCGCAGGCCGTCAGCCGCCGCGAGATCGGCATCAAAGCTGTTCCCACCCCGCATAGTCCACGCATGAACGGAAGCGGACGCCAGCAAAATCCCGGCGGCGATGAGCCTCATGGACGAAAGGCGAAGGAAAGATAAGTGGTGAAGGCAAGCTCCTCGGCCCGCATCCGCCGCGGCTTGTCACGGCCGGTCCAGCTCTCAAGGAAAAGAAACTCACCGCGTTCCTCGTGATATCCGACCAACACGGAGGCGTGCAGCGGTGCGTCCTTACCTGGCCAAGACGCACGTTCGGCCGCCAGAGACGGCTCCGGCAGGACCGCACTTTGTTTTTCCAAGTAAGTTCTGGCAAACCGGGTGTGTAGCTGGTCGCGCTCGTGTGAGAAACGCCGCCAGACGACGACAGGGAGACCGCTTGCCAGCGAACGGCGGACGGCGGCTTCGTCAAATTTGCTACTGCGGTCCAATGATAATCCGGCTTCCGCAGCAACGGCGGGATAAAGAGGGAGAATGTTGCTGCCATCGGCTGATCCGGTGTTTCTGAAACCACCGGCAGCAGCCAGCCAGTCTTCATCGACATTCAGTCCGAAGTGGCGGGCAGTCACAGCCAGCGCATTGAGTCCGCAATACGGCCGATAGCCCTGGGGCACCGGCTGAAGGCCCTCGATGCTGATGGTTCCATCGTCGGATTTGACAACGGATTTTTGAAGCCGGGCGAGGCGCTCGCGTGGGGCCAGGGCGGCTATTTCAGGATCCAACCACGATTCAGGCAGATCGGTGGAACGGGCGATGGAAACGCGGATCAAGCGTTGGTCGGAGGCCAGCAGGCGGAATGTCAGACCACCCGCGGCATAGTCGTCTGTTTCGGCCCGCAGAGTCCGGGTGTGCCCCAGCTTGGTGGTCCGGGGTTTTGAGGATCCGGTGGATCTGGCGAGACTGTCGCGCAGCGACTCCAAAGTCTCCACATACATTTCGGAGAACTCGGCCTGGCGTTTCGAAACACGCAGTTCGATTTCCTTGCGCTGGGCACGGCGGTCCAGACCTTCGGGAAGTGCCTCATCGAAGTATCCAAAAAACGAGCCCGCATCCGCGAAGGTGGCATCGAGCGCGGTCAAGCGTCCGTCACGGTGCACCGCCCGCAAGAGCACGACATCCCGACCGAACAACTTCGGTCGGGCGACCAGATGGGAAATCTCTGCCGCGGCGATGCTGCCCTCGTTGCCCCAGGTTCCGGGCAATTCGGTACTGCCATCCCACAGTGCGGCCGCGGTGAGTTGAGGCGTGAGGTCGATTCCATTGAGTGGAGAATTCGCGGCGAAAACAGGCGCGAAGACCGAATTCGGGAGCGCCAGAGCGAGGGTCGGCTGCAGGATTGCGGCGACGAGGATAGCTGATTTCATGGAATAGAATTGCATAATGGCTGGTTTCCAAGGGTTAGCTGTTCTGGTATGATGGACCATCTCCGGGAGATCGATCTATAGGGGTCAGAAGTCGGCTGGTGCGAGCGCATTCGCGGCTGATGGCCGCGTTCAAAGTATTTTCCGTGGGGAGGGCGAAATGTAACGCAATTCTGATTTTTTTTGCAAGGGTGGGTGGGATTCAATACCCGATTACCTGCAGGCGCAGAAAGTTCCTCGGCGGCGTGGGCGGGGTGAGGGTGTAGGAAACGGTGGTGGCGTTGTTCACATATCCGCTGAACCATACCAGAGGATGTCGATCTTGCCATAGTTGCTCATCAATTCCCGCATGGACTCGAGATTGAACCGAACAAACCTCTCCCGCGCTGCTGTATCATACGCCATGGTTAGGCAATCCGGGTGATGAAAATCTTCCCATGGATAATACAGACCCACCCCTAAACCCTCACTCCGGCAGGCATCAACAAATTCGCGAACCAAATCTCGCTTCGGACCCGTTTGAACGCTATCGAAGGTCGTCTGCTTGGTATCCGTCGACCACAAACGTTTGATGATCGCACTTTCTTCGGGTTTTCCTAGGACGATCGCGCGATCTTCGAAGTCCTTTAGCTTGGCATAGGCTCCTTCCGCAGTATCGAGACGGAGATCAGCTGCACGGTTTTTGGCATCGGATCCATGGCAGGCGAAACATGTGTTCGAGAAGATGGGTCTGATATGGGCGTTGAAGGTGACTTCCTTGGGCTGGGTGTTCTTTGAGGCAGGATCCGGCGCGGCGGAGACTCTTCCACTGTAGCCTGAAAGCAGCAGTGCCGTAACCATCAGAAAGCAAGTAGGAAACTTCATGGGACAAAAATTCGGACTACAAGACGACCACCGTTATTGGGTTAACCTCGCGGACGGGTGGGATGACTACGGTGACCGTTACCTACAGTTTTCATGT
>CALMKO010000400.1 GCA_937867415.1 uncultured Verrucomicrobiota bacterium
CGGCAACAATACCTGGAATGGCAATATCAGCACTGATGCCGGCGGTAACATTTACAACATCGAGTCACAGGCGGACAAACTCACCATCGCCGGTGGAATCAGCGTCAACCAGTCAGGCGCCCGCATCCTAAACCTCACGGGAGCTGGCGATGGCGAGGTGACCGGTGTCATCAGCGGCAGCGGATCCAACACCGCCGCCCTGACCAAGCTCGGAAACGGCACTTGGACCCTCGCCAACACCAACACCTACACCGGAGCGACCACCATCAACTCCGGAACCCTCGCCCTCACCGGTACGGGCTCTATTGCCAATAGCTCGGAAATCAAGGTCAACAGCACGCTCGATGTCACCGGTCTCACGGCGGGCACTTTCACCGTTGGCGCGTCCCAGACGCTCTCCGGCGACGGCACGGTGAATGCGACTGGCAAGACCTTGTCACTTGGGGGAACCTTGCTCCCCGGCCAAGGTGGCACCAGCGACCGCAGCCTCACCATCAATGGCAACGTTTCAACGGTTACTGGCTCGACAATCTCTTTCAGCGTCACCAGCACGTCCAGCTATGATCAACTGGTGATCGGAACTGGAAGCAGCATCGGCCTCAGCAATGCCGAAGTTGATGTAAGCTTTGACAACTCGATCAGCTTCACCAATTTGGGAGCTGGAAAAGGTAGTGATTTCTTGGCCGCAACGATCAGCAATGATTTTTCATCGATCAACGCCACCTGGTTTCGAATCATTGAGGGAAACACCACCGGCATGTTTGCGAATGTAACGGACACTCTAACCGCCGGTGAGTTGAGTTTCCTGGGTCTCAGTGGAAATCATTTTGCCTACAATGCGGACAACGGCCAGCGTTTCTGGGTAGCCGAAGGTTCCACCTACCTTGTTTCCATCCCCGAGCCCCGTGCCGCGCTGCTTGGCGCGCTCGGCGCGCTGATGCTGCTGCGCAGAAGAAAATAGATTTTGGAGCGCTCGCAACTCCTTCGACCCTTTGCCTCTGGAGGGAGGCAAGCCCAGGGCGGAGTCCGGTTTTGGATTTCCGGACTCCGCCTCATCTTTCCCAGTCACCGCAAGGCTTCCGACCGAAGCAACGCCGATTTTTTAAACATTCCAGGCATCCACCAAATTAGTGATGAGATCCCTATTGCAGCGAATCCCTGTGCCCATAGGCTTGGCGAAACCCTCGCATCCCGATCTCGCATGAAGACCCGCATTGCCACCGTGCTCCTGCTCACGCTTCCCGCTACCGCAGCCCCCGTCGCGCTCGGCCCGCCGCAGAACCCTAACAACTTCAATCGCACGACCTTTTCCACATCGACGAACGTGAACGGCGTTCAGGGATTCATCAATTACGGCATCAATCTCAACACCCAGACCTACAACATCTACCTGCCATCGAACTACACCCCGTCGGGCACCTACGGGCTCATCACCTATATCGATGCAGGCGACGCCGGCACCATGCCGTCGGTCTATCAATCCGTGCTCGACCAGCACGGATTGATCTTCATTGCCGGCACCGGGATCGGAAACACCGTTGCCCGCAGCACCCGCGCCGGGGTGGCGATCATGGGCAGCTTCCGCATGTGTGAGTTGCACCAGATCGACCGCAGCCGCATCTACCTAATGGGAAATTCCGGCGGCGGCCGACTGGGGATGGACGTGGTGTACGCCCGGCCGGATTGGTTCGGCGGTTTCATCGGCTTGTCCGGAACAAGTTTCGCCGGCTACATCCCGGGCTGGGCCCCACCCGGCAGGCTTCAGAACGAAAGCACCGCGGACGACTACTGGCCAGATGATCCAGAATACTATGAAGTTTCCCAAATGTATAGCTACAGCACCACGGGCTACCGCGCCCCACCCGCTCCGGTCAAAGTGGCGTTCCAAGCATTTCATGACGATTTCCGGCGCACCGAACTCGTGGGCACCTACCGCTACGCCTTCATGAACCATGGCGCGGCGGTGCGATTGGTTTACCGCAACGGCGGCCACAGCGCGTCCAATGCCAGCGCCTTCGACGAGGCCGTCCGCTTCATGCAACATCCCTACGCGACCGTGATCCGGGATCGCTTCGAGGATGCCAATCTCGCCACCAACACCGACGCCGCGAACACGCTGGAACGAGGCACCGGATTCTTGAACCGATCCTCCGACGGAGGCTCCGCCAGCGAGGTGAATTATACCTATAACAGCAAAACCCAGAAAGTCCTGCGCCTGACAGCCGGTGGTGGCACTGCTGCGGTCGAGGCCCGGAACCGCTTCAACTGGTTCAATCCGCACGGCATCATCCTCGATGTAAAACTCCGCGCCGAGACCCAGGCAGGTGATAACCAGCAAATCGGCATCCACATTGCCCGCGGCGATAGCGACAACACCCCGGAAGACAATCCCGGCCTGCATATCTTCCGCAATCACGGTGGAAAAAACCGCATCGTCCTCGTCAGAGCCAACGGCACGGGGGTGGAGCTCGCCCGCTGGGATGACTCGGGCACCCACCCCATGGCCATGACCACCGGCGACAAACTTTTCTGGGACTCTACGGTCGCCCCTGAATTTGCCGGCAAAACCCGCGACTTTCGTGGCGAAGATGTGCGGGTCTGTGCCGATGACAATGGCATGCAGTTGACCTTTTCCCGCGCGGTCACCGGACTCGAAACCACCTTCGCCAATGGCGTGATCCTCGGCTCCACCGCCCGCACCGTGACAAGCACGACCAGTCCCTACTTCAATCAAAGCGACCAAGAGGACCATCCTATCCTGCTCCAGTTTCTCTGGGATGACATGGGCCTGCGGTCGGATGTCGATGCCCTCGCCTTCCGCCATTGGAAGCTCCTGCTCTCTAACCGCGCATTCAATCCC
>CALMKO010000401.1 GCA_937867415.1 uncultured Verrucomicrobiota bacterium
GCAGGACGACGAGGACGGTGTTGCGATCCGCCGCGCGGTCGATGAGCACGGTGCAAAGCAGGGTGTAGGCGAGGTAGAGCCCGGCGACGACCCACTTGTGGCGGTTGGGTCGCAGGGCGCGGACAAGCGAGCGTTTGCGGAAGAGCAGCCAGCCGAAAACCGCCAGCAGCCCGAAAACCTGGAGCAAGGCGGTGAGTGGGAGGAGCGGGAGTTTTTCGAGGGCTTCGCGGTTGAGCGGCCCGCACAGACTCCAGCACGCGACGGCGAACAGGCCGATCCAGGTGAAGGGGTTTTTCATGCGTGATGCGGGGCGATGGGGGCTGATCTTACGCAACTTGGATTTCCCGAAAGATTTCACGCGGAACTCGGCAACTAATCGCATGAGTTGGCCGTGAGGGCCGACGTGGATGCCCTCTTCTCGTTTGCCGGCAATGGCGGCGTTCATGTGAGCCTCGTCGCGAAACTCGAACAGCACGTGATAAGGCGGGAGCGCGCTGCTGGGCGGTGCGCCGTTGTTTTTGAGAACCGTGCCCCGGATGAGCCGACCCTGTTCACACAACTCGGCGATGAAGGCCCGGGCGTGAGCGAGTGCGTCGCTCTCGGCGATCTCCGGCTTGAGGGAGAACCATACGTGATAGTGGATCATATTGCGCAATCAGAGTTCGTGTTGGTAGCGGGAGAGATGAAAGCCATCGACATGGACATCGCTGTGGTGACGGAACCCGGCGCGCTCGTAAACGGCGCGAAGCTTCGGTCGGTCGGCGGCGCAATCGAGGCGGACGTAGCGCCTTCCCTGCCGACGCGCCTCATCGATGACGCATCCGATTAAGACCCGGGAAACGCCTTTTCCGGCAAAGGATGGGATGACCGCGAGTCGGTGAAGAAAAAGGGAGTCATCTCCGGCAATGTCCGGCCAGAATCGGGGATCAGAGGATTGAACTTTAACGACCCCGACAATGACGCCTTCGGACAACGCGAGCCGGTAGGCCGTGACTTCTGGGGCAATGCAATCGGGCCCGAGCACCGCGAGAGTCCACATCCCATCTCCACGTTCGATCAAGCGGTGAGCAGCGGCTTGTAGCACGGATGAGACGGCAGCGGTGTCGGCGGGCGAGGCGGAGCGGAGGATGTAGCTTGGGTTCATGGATCGCTTTTCAAGGTGGTCACTCCATTTTCTGGGTATGTCCCGCCGCGCGTAGAAAACCCATCACGAGTGGGTGCGGATTTTCAGCCTGCGAGCGGAGTTGTGGGACGAAGAGCGTGCCGACGAAAAAGGGGTGATCGCGCAGCTCGACGACGCGCACTTCGCCTTCCGCATCCGACCCCACGACCGCGAGTTCGCCGGAGGTCAGGAGCGCTGCGCAGTTGGGATTTACCCCAAAGTTGCAGTAATACTGCTCGGTGGCGGCCGTGGTGCCATAAGTGCGGGCGACCAAACTTTCCGGTTGGAGTGAAATCTCCAAGGCGCGGCCGACCAACGAGCAGGCCAGCCGTGAGATAAAGAGGTTGGATGCGTAGGGGTCATACTCGGCATGGGTCGCGTCCGCGAAGCCGAGGACATGGCGGGCGTATTCCAGGATGATGTGCTGGAAACCGCCGCAGGTGCCGAGCAAGGGCACGCCGTTCTCGCGGGCGAATCGGATGGCGCGCAAAGCACCCTGCATGCTCTGATACGGGCTGCCCGGTGCGACCCAGAGACCGGAAAACGAAGCCAAGGCTTCCTGCGCATCGCGCGCATCCAGCGACGCGGTGGGCAACCACGTTGACGCCATATCGAACCCCAGGGCACTGGCTGCGTGGGCCAAGGCCGCGTCGGTGGCCCGATGCGGGGCGAACGCGGGGTCGTAGTCTCCGATGATGGCGATGGCTGTTTTCATGATATTGGCGCGTTGTCCAATGGCCGGAAGAACGAGCGTTCGTAGGAAACGATGGATCGGTTTTTCTCCTCCAGGACGTAGGCGGCGCGGCATTCGGGGTCGGACTGGCTGCGGGTGCGATAGTCCTCATAGGCGGCGAGGCTGGGGAAACTGAAGAGCGCGATCGCGATGTTGTTGGCGCCCTCGTGCGGCAGGAAGTAGCCGTGGTGCGTGCCGCCGAAGCGATTGACCAGGGGAGGCCAGAGCCGGGCGTAGGCTTCGAACTCGGGGAGTTTGTGCGGGTCGATAACGTAGCGGAGGTGGCAGGTGATCATGGGCAATTGATAGATCCAGTATTGAGCATCCTGATTTCGCTTATGGCCCCTCCACTTTGATGTTCCAAAGGAAGCTTGGGCCGTATAGTCGAGCGAAGTCGGCGCGTTTGTCGGCGGGGAGTTGGTGTAGGATTTCGTCGTAGGCTCGTTGGCTGAGTGCGCCGCGTTCCGCTTCCCATGCGGCGACATTCTGCTCCGGGCGGCTGGCTCCGTTGAGGCGGCGTTGAAAGCCTTCTTCGTAGGCGCGGCTCATCGCGGGCTGGAGACGGCCCCAGGTGTCGGAATTCAACTCGAGCGCGGCATAGATTTGCAGGGACTGGAAATCGGCTACCTTGCGGGGGTCGGAAATCACTTCCGGGAGATTCATCTCGGCCAGGGATTTGCTGAGATCGGCGTAATCTTGGGCCAGTTCGTCGCGTTCGCGCAGAAACTCAGCGTAATCGGGAGAACCTTCGGGCGGGCCCTTCTCGCCCCACTTTGCGTGGTGATCCGCCATGCGGCGGTGAAGCTGCCCGGCGAAGAGGGAGGATTCCGTTGTATCCTTTGGCAGTTCAAGGCCGGTGCCGGACAGAATGTAGCCGGTAACATCCTGCAAAAACCGGGTTCGGTCGGCCGCACGGCGAAGTGCCAAACGGCCGCTGTCGAGTTCTTTTGCGAGGGTGGCCCGTT